>NZ_JAAVXH010000074.1:0-173518 GCF_012273755.1 Dickeya sp. CFBP 2040 | reverse complement strand
GCCGCAGAAACGGAATTCAGGGTATTGATAGTGGCCATAATCTGCTCCTGTTAATACCATATATCGGTTGCAAGGTTTGGCATAACGCCCCCTGTTCGCCAGAGAACAGGGGTTGCCCCACTCCGTCATACTCGTGCTCAGGAGCAAGGCAACCACCGCAAGGGTTACTTCATTGTGAACTCAACGCTCCACGCATAGGTGGAGAGGTTCTGTGACGTAATGGTGGCGTTACATACCGCGCCATCGCTGGCTTCGGCATTTTTGGTCCACTTCGGAACCTTGGCGATGGTGCCGGTGAACAACCCACCGGGGATGACGGTGTTGACAAAGGTGGTGCTGAAAACGCAGGTTTTTCTGCCGATGGTGTAGCGCACCACTGCCGCATTAACATCCGGGCTAAGTGTATTCTGTACTCGATAGCTATTGGAATCTTGAGCTTTTACTTGAACCAAAGGTTTCGGACTGGCAATCGCATCCGTGCTGATCTCATTGTTGGTGAGCGGTTTATAGGTCGCGATTTCATTACTTAAATTCTTAAACGTAATATTGACGACTGGCCCAGCATAGGCGGCTTGCGCCGTAAACATCATTGCTGCGGCAATCACCGTTCCCAGAATTTTTGTTTTGCTTAACATATTAATAGTTTCCATGTGTTGACATTGTCTTTGTCGCAGAGCGGCGTTAACGCGGCGCTCTGCCCGGTCTACAGCACAGGCTGTAAATCCTTTCCCGGCCACTTTGCAACCGACGTCCTCCATGAAACAGACCCCGTATTACGCAAAGTCCCTTTAAATCAGCAACAGTAAATCACTGACAATGTTAACGACCAGAACACCGGAAACTTTAGTGTTTTTTATGTATTAGCGGTTTCATTAATCACCACGGTGAGCACGGCAGCACCTTCACCCGCGCTGATACCGCACCACCCGGCTGCGATTCAGTAACAGCGTCAGGTAGCCGTCTTGTATCAACAACGAGACACGTTTTTCCCACGGGCCATCCTGCACCGTGGCAAGCGCGCGGCCATTACCGAGCGGTTGCAACAAGCCGGTGATCGCTGCCGGACCAGGACCCATCACGATGCGATTGCCGTCAATCACCAGTTCGCTGCGGGTATCCGGCCAGTGCCAGCGGCCTTGCAGTTGTGCCACGCTGTTATCGGCTTCCACCGGCAGAAAGCGGCACGGCGCGTGGCCGATTTCTCCGGCTATCGCTATACCATGCTGGCGCAGCGTCATCGGCAGATGGCTGGACAGCGACACCGCCACGCCCGGTTCCTCGCCATGATACAGGGTTTCGGTCGCCCCCAGCCAACAGGCACCCGGCCCTTTCACCTCCAGCCAGTGCCCGCCCTGCTCCGCCACGTACAGCCCCGGCGTCAGGCTGTGGCCGCGCGTGGGCAACGGCTGGCCCAGCAGCGCCGACATCACCCGCAGCACGCTGTCGTAGGTGGCGACATCTTCGCGGTTAGCGACCAGCGCTACCCCCGCCTGTGATACCGGGTCGAGCAGGAAATAACTCTTGTAACCGGCGTGAGAGCCGCCGTGCCCTACCAGTTGTGCCGAGCCGATGCGGCTGTGCGCCACGCCCAACCCGTAACCGGTGACGCGACCATCGCTCAGGCAACGCGGCTGGGACAATCGCGCCAGCACCCCTTCGCCCGGACCCTGATTCATCAGCAGCGCTTGCAGCCAGACGGTCAGATCGTGCACGCTGCCGGTGACACAACCGGAGGTGGACAGATGCAGCCCGGCGCAGGATAACTGCCAGCCCTGCGGCGCTCGCCAGTAGCCCGGCACCAGTCCGGGCACGATATCAAACCAGGTTTCCGGCGCACTGAGGGCAATCCCCAACGGCTGGTTGATGTGCCGGCGCAGCAGGTCGGCAAAATAAATTCCCCTGGCTTTCAGCGCCTCTTCCACCAGCCGGTAGCCGGTGTTGGTGTAGGAGATCTCGCGGCCTGCCGGGTAGTTCAGCGCACCGTTCTCCGCCAGAAACGCCAGCAGGCTGTCAGCCGAGGTGGCGTTGTACACCGATAACCCCAGCAGCGACAGGCTTTCGCGCACATCCGGCAGGCCGGAGGTCATGTCCAGCGCCTGCCCGACCGTCACCTGACCGTTTTCACCAGTCAGTTGCGGCAGATGTTGGTCGAGACGGTCAGTCAGCGCCAGCGCCTGACTGGCCGCCCCCGTCACCAGTGAGGCAAACAGGTGCTTGGTGACCGAGGCGAAACGTACCACGCTCTGGGTGGTAAACGGGGTGTTCTGCGCCAGATCCGCCAGCCCACCGCAGCTGGCGGCACGAATCTGCTCGCCGTCAAACAGCGTTATCGCGCCGCCCGGCTCGCCGGGTTGATGCCAGGATTGCGTAATCGCTCGCGCTTCATCAATGGCACGCTGCCAGTGTAACGTCATGCCGGTTCCTCCAGCGTCATGCTTAAATCGTACAGTTCTGCGGTGTGGGGATGATGCAGGTTGCGCGCCCGCAAGTCTTCCACGCTGAGCTGTTCCACCATCTCACCCTGCTGCATCACACCGACGCGCTGGCACAAATGGGCCACCACCGCCAGATTGTGGCTGACCATGATATAAGTCAGCCTGCGCGCCAGACGCAGGTCTGTCAGCAGGTTGAGGATTTCCGCCTGCACCGACACATCCAGCGCCGAGGTCGGTTCATCCAGCAGCAGTACTTCCGGTTCGGCGATCAGCGCACGGGCAATCGCCACCCGCTGGCGCTGGCCGCCGGAGAGCTGGTGGGGAAAGCGGAAACGTGCCGCAGCGGGCAAGCCCACTTCGTCCAGCGCCTGAGTAATACGTCGTTCGGCGTGATCGAAGCGGTGCACCAGCAGCGGCTCATGCAAAATACGGTCAATGGTCTGGCGCGGATGCAGCGATCCGTACGGGTCCTGAAACACCATCTGTACCTGACGGAAAAAGCGGCGATCCCGCCGCGCTGACTGTGCCATGCCGCCAAATTCGATGCGGCCCTGCCACTGGGTATTCAACCCGGCCAGCGCCCGCAAAATAGTGGACTTGCCGGAACCGCTTTCGCCCACCATGCCGAAGCTGTCGCCGTTCTCCAGCGCGAAAGACACCCCTTTCACCACCTTAAGGCTACCGAAAGCGATGCACAGGTTTTCTACGTTAATCATTAGCGCCACCTATCATTTGTGCCACCCATTATGCGTTCCGCCAGGCGGGATCGCGCTGCAACACCGGCAACCTGGCTCGCGGATGTTTCAACGACGGCAGGCACGCCAGCAACCCCTGTGTATACGGATGCTGTGCCTGTAACAGTTCGCTAGCTCTGAGTACTTCGACGATCCGCCCGGCGTACATTACCGCGACCCGATCACAAAAGTGCGACACCAGCGGCAGATCGTGACTGATCAGAATAAGCCCCATACCGCGTTGCGACACCAGATAGTCGATCAAACACAGGATCTCCGCCTGCACGGTGGCGTCCAACGCCGAGGTGGGTTCATCGGCAATCAGCAGTTCCGGGTCCGGCGCCAGCATCATGGCGATCATCACCCGTTGCCCCATACCGCCCGATACCTCATGCGGATAAGATTTCGCTACCCGCTGCGGGTCACGAATACGCACCTGATTGAGCAGGTCGATGGCGGCGTCCATCGCCGCACGGCGGCTGCCGCCTTTGTGCTCGCGCCAGGCTTCCGCCACCTGCTGGCCGATGGTCATCACCGGGTTCAGCGAATACTTCGGGTCTTGCAGGATAAAACCGACCCGCTTGCCACGGATCTGGCGCAGCGTTTTCTCGCTGGCACCGCGCAGATCGATGCCGTCAAAACTCAGCTTGTCGGCCTGCATATGGGCGTTTCCCGGCAGCAGTTGCATCAGGCTACGGGCCGTCAGCGATTTGCCGGAACCGCTTTCGCCGACGATGGCAAACTTCTCTTTGCCGACGCTGAAGCTGACGCCGCGCACCGCCTCAACCGTTTCCGTCCGGTTGGCGAATGCAATACGAAGGTTCTCTATTTCCACCAGCATTTAGCGCTCCTTCGGGTCCAGCACATCACGCAGGCCATCACCGAGAAAGTTGAAGGCCAGCGAAGTAAGGAATATGGCGATGCAGGGCACCAGCGGCACCCACCAGGCGTTAAACAGGAAACGACGCGCGGTGGCGATCATCGTGCCCCACTCCGGTGACGGCGGCTGTGCCCCCATACCGAGAAAACCCAGGCTGGCGGCGGTGATGATGATCGAACTCATGTCCAGCGTCACCCGCACAATCAGGCTCGGCACGCACAGCGGCATGATGTGGCGCAAAATGATGCGCAGCGGCGCAGCACCCGTCAGGCGGCAGGCAGCGATAAAATCGGTATGACGCAATTGCAGCGTTTCCGCTCGCGCCAGCCGTGCATACGGCGGCCAGGCGGTGAGCGCAATCGCCAGAATGGCACTTTCCACCCCCGGTTTCAGCGCCGCCACAAACGCCAGCGCCAGCACCAGCCGCGGAAACGCCAGAAAGATATCGGTCAGTCGCATCAGGATTTTATCCAGCCACCCACCGGCATAACCGGCGATACAGCCCACCAGCAGGCCAATGGGCGCGGTCAGCGCCACCACTGCGATCACCATGCCCAGCGTGGTGCGCCCACCGTAGACAATACGGCTGAACACATCACGCCCCAGTTCATCGGTGCCCAGCCAGTGCGCCGCAGACGGCGTGGCCAGCCGGTTAGACAGATTCTGAAAACCGGGGTCGTACGGCGTCAGCCAGGGCGCCGCCAGCGACAACAGCATGACGGTGGCGATAATAATCAACCCGAACATCGCCAGCGGATTGGTGCGAAACCCCAGCCACAGGCGGTAACGCTGCCCCCACACTGCCTGACGGCGTGTGGCGGGCGTTTCGTCGAGCAACCAGGCTCGTGAGACAAAAAAACTCATGTTACGCGGGGATCCAAAAGTCGATAGAGAATGTCAGCCAGCAGGTTCAGCAGTACATAGACCGCCCCCACCAGCAAGGTGGCGCCGATCACCGGGTTCATATCTGCGTTGAGCAATGCGGTGGTGAGGTACTGGCCCAACCCCGGCCAGGAGAAGACGTTTTCTGTCACCACCGCGCCTTCCAGCAGCCCGGCGTAGGTCAACGCCAGTACGGTAACCAGCTGTACCGCCACCGTAGGGAACGCGTGCCGCCAGACCACCCGGCGAGACGATAACCCTTTAGCACGGGCGGTGATCACGAACTCGCCGCTAAGCGCATTCAGCATGAAAGTACGGGTCATGCGGGTAATGTAGGCCATGCTGAAATACGCCAGAATCAGCACCGGCTACACCATGTGCGCCAGCGCATCACGCAGCGCGTCATAGTCGCCTGCCAGCAGTGAATCCACCGTCAGCAGCCCGGTGACGTGCGGCACTATGTCCTGAAAAATGATGTCCTGCCGCCCCGGCCCCGGCGCGATACCCAGCACCGCATAGAAAATCAGCAGGCTGAGTAACGCCAGCACAAACACCGGCAACGAATGACCCGCCAGACAGATGACGCGAATCACCTGATCGACCCAGCGCCCCTGCCGCACCGCCGCCCACACCCCAAGCGGAATGCCGACCAGCGCCGCGACAATGATCGCCGCCGTCGCCAGCTCCAGCGTGGCAGGGAAATAGCGAGCAATATCGGTGGTCACCGGGTTAGCGGTCAGGACCGATCGACCTAAATCGCCGTGTAGCAGTTGGTTCAGGTAGTGACCGTATTGTACCCACAGGGGCTGATCCAGCCCCATTTCCTGACGCACCCGCTCCACCACCGCCTGCGGGGCATTGTCCCCAACGGCGGCCAGCACCGGGTCGGTCGGCATAATCCGGCCAATAAAGAAGGTCAGTACCGATAACCCCAACAGAGTCAACAGCAGGCTGCCGAGCGTACTGCAAAAACGAGTCAGTATCTGCATCAGGCTTTCTTCACCTGCTGGTAGGGCACCTTGCTCAAGACCGTCATGGTGACGCCGCTGAGGTTCTTGCGGCAGGCCAGCGTTTTTTCATCCTGCATCATCAGTGTGAACGGACTCTGCTCGCGGTGGTTGCGTTGCAGGGTTTCGTACAGCGCGATGCGTTTGGCCGGGTCCTGCTCATGCAGCGCCTGTTCGGTCAACTGGTTGAATTTTTCATCCGACCAGTTGCAACGCCACGCCAGCGTACGGTTACGGGCACCCTCACTGTTGTCGGTGTTGATGCAAAACGCTTCGGCGTTGGAGTTCGGGTCAAAATAATCGGCACCCCACGCCGTCAGCGCCAGTTGCTGCTGGCGGGCGCGCATTTTGGTCAGCACCTGACGGTTTTCCGCTGCGATCAGCTTCACCCGAATGCCGATAGCACCCAACTGGGTCTGGATCGCCTGTGCGATATCCGGGTACGGCTGGGCAGAGTAGTGATCCAGCGTGATGTCGAAACCATCCGGATAACCGGCATCCTTAAGCAACGCTTTAGCTTTGGCGACATCCAGATGGAACGGGGTATCGTCCAGCGCCGCCGGGAAGCCGCCCGGCAGGAAGCTCTGATGGACTTTGTGCGTCAGCGGCAGAATGTTTTTCTGGATGCTGTCGTAGTCCAGCGCCCATTTGATGGCCTGCCACACCTGCGGCTTTTTCAGGAATTCGTTGGCGGTATTGCAGGACAACAGCATCACGCTGGCGATGCTCTGGCGCACCAGATGGTAATTGCTGTCGTTCACCAGCGGGCGAATCTGTTCGGTGGTCAGGTTACGAGCGATATCCACGTCCCCTTTTTGCAGCATCAGCAACTGGGCGGACGGGTCAACAATGTGTTTAATCAGCACACGTTTGAAGGCATTGTTCGCCGGGAAGTGATCGTTTTTCTGCAAAATGATGCTTTCGCTGGCCTTCCAGCTCACCAGTGAGAACGGGCCGGAACCGGCGCTGTTCTGCTTCAGCCATTGGTTACCCAAATCGTCGTTTTGCTGATTAGCCAGCGCGGTCTTTTTCTGCACAATGCTGCCCACCGGGGCCGACAGGCAATACAGCAGGAAGGTTTCCGCCGCCGGTTTGTCGAGGTTTATCACCAGCGTGCTGTCATCTGGTGCGGTAATGTGCTGCTCGACATTGTCTTTGGTAAAGCCGAACTGGTTGATGATGAACGCCGGGCTTTTATCCAGCTTCACCGCGCGTTGCAACGAAAAGGCGGCATCGGCAGCGGTCACCGGCGAGCCGTCGGCAAATTTGGCTTTCGAATTAAGATGGAAAGTGAAGGTCTTGCTGTCGTTGCCAACCTCCCAACTGACGGCCAGATCGCCAATCACCTCTTGCGGGTTGGCCGGATTCGGCATCACCAGACGCTGGTACAGATTACCGATAATCTCAGTACCCACCGCCTCGAACCCTTCCTGCGGGTCAAGACTGGTCATGTTATCAAGCTGCATCGCCATCACCAGCATGGACGGCGGCGTATCGGCAAACGCGGTGTTCAAATTAAGCCAGGACAGCAAAGGCACGCTGGCACAACCGGCAAGAAAACGTCTTCTGGTGACCATTAACCCCCCAAGTGTTTGATTTTAAAATATAATAAAAGATGTTTTTTCTTTCTGCGGCTTGACAGACATCGCGGGCGCTGGCTTAAATGATGACGCGGTGAACAAAATTTCTCCGCCGGAATGATCTGCACCAACAGGGCGCACATCAGGTTCCATCTCAGAAAATCATTTTCTTTCAATCCAGTATTGGTACTTCATCCATGTCAGATTCGCCTGTGTCAGACAAGCCGCTTGAGCAACACGCCGCACTCCCTGTCTTTGATGGTCACAACGACGTGCTGTCACGCCTGTGGCGGCTTCATCGCGATAATCCGACCGATGCCTTTCTGAACGGGCCGTCGCAAGGTCACATTGACCTGCCCCGGCTCCGGCAGGGCGGATTCGCTGGTGGCCTGTTCGCCACCTATGTTCCCTCTGCCAACGGTGATGCAACATCCATACCAAACGGTAACGATTCATTAACGACTCCGTCGATGGCGCAGGCGCGTGACATCAGTTTCTGGATGCTCACCACATTGCTGCGCCTCGAAGCGCAGTCCGCCGGGCAACTGCGCATCTGCCGCAGTGTGGCGGAGATCCGCCACTGCATGGCACAGGGCGTGGTAGCCGCGGTGATGCACATCGAAGGCGCCGAGATGCTGGATGCCGAACTGGACCTGCTGGATATTCTTTACGCCGCCGGGCTGCGCAGCCTGGGGCCGCTGTGGAGCCGACCGAATATCTTCGGTCAGGGCGTGCCGTTCCGTTTTCCGTCTTCGCCGGACACCGGCGACGGCCTGACCGACGCCGGGCTGCGGCTGGTACGCGCCTGCAACGCCAAACGCATTCTGGTGGACCTCTCCCACATGGATGAAAAAGGCTTCTGGCAAACGGCGGCGGTTTCCGACGCGCCGCTGGTAGCCAGTCATTCCAACGCTCATGCATTGTGCGCCCAGTCGCGCAATCTGACCGACAACCAACTGGCGGCGATCCGCGAACGCAGCGGCTTTGTCGGCGTCAATTTTGGCACCGCCTTCCTGCGCGCTGATGGCCGCAAAGACCCGTCCGCCACGGTGCAGGAGATCGTCCGTCACGTGGAGTATCTGCTGGAAAAACTGGGCGAAGATGGCGTCGGCTTCGGTTCCGATCTGGATGGCACCACCATCCCCAGCGACCTGAAGGATGTGGCCGGATTCCCCATTTTGGTGCAGGCGCTGGCTGATCGGGGCTATTCACGCACTCTGTTGGAGAAAATCTGTTACGGCAACTGGTTGCGGGTTTTGGAAACCACCTGGGGCGAATAGTCAGCAGACACAACCTGACGCTATCCGACCACGTTTTTCAGAAAAATGGCGTAGTTCTTGCTTGGTTATACGTTGGATCGCGCCCCATCGGGCCGGTCCGGAACACATCACACAATGGGACTCAGGTTATGCGCTTACGCCACATCGAAGTCTTTCAGGCGATTGTTCAGGCCGGCACCATCAGCGGCGCAGCACGGCTACTCAACGTTTCACAGCCCAATGTCAGCCGGGTGTTGAATCATGCCGAGCAGCAACTGGGGTTTGCCCTGTTCGAACGCCGTTCACAGGGATTAGTCCCCACGGTGGAAGGCCAGCGGCTGATGCCGGAGATAGCACAGCTTTACAGCCAGTTGCAGGCAATTTCCCGCCTGACCGAGAACATTCGCAAAGGCCAGTGTGAAACCATGCGGCTGGGTGCGGCGCACGCCTTCGGCCAGATGATTGTTGCTCCGGCGATGGTGGAGTTTCAGCAGCAGGTGCCTCTCATGAACATCGAGCTGGTAACCGAACACTTCAGCACCCTGTGCCAGAACATTCAGCAGCACCAGCTCGACCTGGCGCTGGTGTTTGGCCAGCAGGTGCCGCCGGATTTACTGGCCGAGCCGCTGTGCCAGTCACGCATGGTGGCGATTCTGCCGAAAGACAGCCCGCAGCAAGGGCCGGTATCGCTGGAATGGTTGTGCCACAACAACCTGCTGATGATGCAGCAGCAGGACCCGCTGGGCCAGGTGGTACACCGCGCGCTGCATGATCGCCGCCTTAAACCGGCGGCGTCGCTGTACATCAAAACCTATTCGGTGATCGCCGATATGGTGCTGGCAGGCGGAGGCACCGGCATTGTTGACCTGTTCACCGCTCGCCGTTATGCCGACCAGCTCAAAATCGTGCCCATCAGCCAGCCGTTGCCGTTCGAGGTGATGCTGATAAGCCGCCGCGATATCCCGCAATCCCGCGAAATTCTGCAACTCAAGCAGGTGCTGAAAAGCAAGTGCCGTGAACTTGCCAGCCAGTGCCAGCCGCTGCTGGACGCCGCCTAACCGCCGCGTCGGGCGTGCGGCCACGGCGTAGTCTGGCGTAGTCTGGCCGCACGCCTTGAGTTGTCAGCCCGTTAGCGCTGTCGCTTTTGGTAACGCCCCCTTATAATTACTCCATCACTTCTTAAACAGGTATGCACCGATGATTCGTAGCATGACCGCTTACGCCCGGCGAGAAATCAAGGGTGACTGGGGCAGCGCCGCCTGGGAGCTGCGCTCCGTAAACCAGCGTTATCTGGAAACCTACATCCGTTTACCCGAACAGTTTCGCAGCCTGGAGCCGGTAATCCGCGAACGCATCCGTAACCGCCTGACCCGCGGCAAAATCGAATGCGGCCTGCGTTTTGAGCTGGACCCGCGCGCACAGGGGCAACTGATCCTCAACGAGCCACTGGCCAAACAGCTGGTGGCGGCGGCGAACTGGGTGAAACTGCAAAGCGACGAAGGCGAGGTAAACCCGCTCGACATCCTGCGCTGGCCGGGGGTGATGTCGGCACAGGAGCAGGATCTGGATGCCATCAGCGCAGAGCTGATGAAGGCGCTGGAAGCCGCACTAGACGACTTCATCCTCGCGCGCGAAAGCGAAGGCAACGCGCTCAAAGCGCTGATTGAACAGCGTCTGGTAGGCGTCAGCGCCGAAGTCGCCAAAGTCCGCGCCCACATGCCGAACATTCTGCAATGGCAGCGAGAAAAACTGCAAAGCAAGCTGGAAGAAGCACAGGTACAACTCGACGGCAACCGGCTGGAACAGGAACTGGTGCTAATGGCGCAACGCATCGACGTGGCCGAAGAACTTGACCGGCTGGAAGCCCACGTGCGGGAAACCTACAAAATCCTCAATAAGCAGGAAGCCGTTGGCCGACGCCTGGACTTTATGATGCAGGAATTCAACCGCGAATCGAACACGCTGGGTTCCAAATCCATCAACGCCGACGTCACCACCTCCGCCATCGAACTGAAAGTACTGATTGAGCAGATGCGCGAGCAGATTCAGAATATTGAGTAACACCTCACAACGCATCACCCACCATCAAAAAACCAATAAGCCCGCCGCATAGCGGGTTTTTTGGTTATCACGGGCTATCATCAGGAAGCAACAAAGCGCATGATTAGAGTGTACACTTGGGTGTGCCTGTAGAAAAAACGCATTAACAAGAATCCAGTACCCACGCGGCATAGAGCCACCAACTCAATAAACAGACTCGACGTGAGCAACAACGCCCTGCTTTCAGGGCGTTTTTATTGGCACGCCAGGCATGGTGCGCAGCACACTAATAAAAAACCAGGCCGAAGCCCGGTTAACAACAACATAAGAATAAACACAGGGAGGGAGTGACTCGTGATAATTGAGGATGGGATAGAGGGGTACGGGTCCCAACCTCAGCTCACATTATTTATACAGAACCGCGTTGCCGTGCAGAGTATCGTCACCCTGAACAGACGTGATCTGGAAGGATTTGGCACCAGCAGCATCGGCTTTAGCGGCCAGTTTCGCTTGCAGGCTGTCGAGCGTGTTGGCGCTGGCAGAGACACTGCCGATTTCCTGACCCTGCGGGTACTGGATTTCCGTTGCAGCAAAAGCGCCGACAGACAGAGTGCTCAGTGCGATGGCAGTAAATACAGTTTTCATGTTCATGATAGTTTCCTTTTTTGCATGTTCTTCGTTGGGCATTTGTAAGTGACAAGTCAATTATCACTATGGTAACTATCTCCAACTTAACAAAAAGTGCGATACATATCACATTTCTATGACATGAATATAAAAACACAACTTATTCAGTAAATTACTTCCACCAGGTATAGTTTAAGCCCTGCGAAATAATTAGCTGAATAAGCATGATGGAAACCAGGACTCACAGCATACGGCCTCGCCGAAATGGTAACAGTGTTAATAATTTCTAATAAGCATTACTTTTACTACTGATTAACTATCCCGAAAAATCCAGAACACGCCGGGGCTGTGGCCCCTGAATTATTCAGGGTATAAAAGGAAATAATATGTCAACTAATGAACATCAATTTCCCTTAAATAAACGCAAGTAATCACGCTGGAAAAGTAAGCAGCAAAAACGTTAACATATATCCCCATCAGGTAAGTTTCTGCGCAAAAAACATGACGTTCATGACGTTGATGACAGGGGGAAAAATGTTAGAAATATTCGATGTAGATTTTAGCGTAATGTCAAATAACAAGCTGGATGAGGTATTTACACTACGCAAAGAAACATTTAAGGATCGTCTTGACTGGAACGTCAACTGTATTAACGGAATGGAATTTGACGAGTACGATAATGAACACACCACTTATCTTTTAGGTGTTAAAGAAGGGAAAATTATTTGTAGTGTCAGATTTATAGAAATAAAATATCCGAATATGATTACGGGTACATTTTTTTCTTATTTCGACAATCTCAAAATCCCCGAAGGAAATTATATTGAATCTAGTCGTTTCTTTGTTGATCGTGACCGGGTAAGAAATTTGATTGGCACCCGTAACCCAGCGTGTCTGGCATTGTTCCTTTCCATGATCAATTACGCCAGAAAATATCGTTACGACGGAATTCTTACCATTGTCAGCCACCCTATGTTGACGTTGTTAAAACGATCAGGCTGGCGTATCTCCATAATCCAACAAGGGCTATCGGAAAAACAGGAGAGAATTTATCTGCTGCACCTGCCAACTGATGATGAAAGCAGGCACGCACTGATTGAACGCATAACACAAATGACAAAGGCCGAATCTGACCAGCTCAAGACTTTGCCTTTGCTGATTCCACTGGCTTGATCAGGTTCATTTCGACACCAAGTCGGATAGCATGTTTGGCATTCAGCACGCCCAGTTTTTTTACAACATTGCCGATATGAAATTTTACTGTACTGGTGGTAATGCCAAGAATCAATGCAATTTCCTGATACGTTTTTCCCATGCTCGCCCAGTAGAGAATCTCATTTTCTCGCAGTGAGAAAAGATCGGCTTCTTGCGACTTATTATTATTTCTGTTTCGGCTCATCTCCCGATAAAGGGAGGTGAGCTTTTCATGGGCCGAGATCAGCAACATTTGCAGCTTATCTTTATTATTTTGAACAATCTCTTCCAACTCGCTACTACGATACTCCTCAACCATGAAAGACAGCGTCGCCAAATTGTTACCCGGATCATGCAGCACGAATGTATAACCATTAACAATGTCGTATTCTTTGGATAAATTGAATATTCTGGAAAATTTCAATTTAGAACTGATAACCAGATCATCATCCCAGGAAAAAGGGGAAATCTTATTAATCGCTGTCAGGATAACTGGATCGATATGTTGATAATTATTACTTCTGTAAATTTCAACCCATTCTGGTGGATAATTGGAAATAATTACGACATCTGTCGGCTTCTTCTTGTTCATGATCAAATAAGCATACTTGAAGTCGCCATAGTGTTTTAACTTTCGGTTAAGATAACTCTGTATTGTGCTATTGATGAAGTCAACGTTAGAGAATGATATAGACATCCAACTCTCCCAAAGTCGCGTGTGACAGCCCAGGCTGACCGTAACGGCATGAAAGTATAGTATCAACCTATACCTTAGTCTAACTATCTTTCCCGATGCAAACTCCTTAACATTTGCAGTAAATAACATTAAGCACAAAAATAAAAACCTCTGATCCATTTTAAAGATCAGAAAGCCAAATTGGCGAACACCAGGGAAATATCAGTTAGTTTATTAATATATATCCAAAATAATTCAAATTGCAGTCAGTCGGCAACCGAGTGAATCTCCAACAGCTGGCGTTGAGCCAGTACCGGGGGTAAGTGCAGGCGAACAACTTATCTGCAATCTGGAGTATGGCGGACTTATAACATTGTATTTTATAAGCTTGTATTGTTGGCTCTTCCTCCCTCCTGCTCTCTTCGGATCGCAGGTGAGAGGGAGGTCATTTTTTCCTTCCCGTGATTGTTCCACGTCTGCGCCCATCAATGCCACCCACAGCAACCTCCAGGCAAAAACCTCGATAATACAGCTATTAGAATAAATTATGCGTTCTTTGCCGCTGCTCTAACAGCACTTGTCCTGCCGCATCAACGGGCCGCAATGTCAAACAAAACGCCCGAATAAAACGCTGTTCATACTCCTGTAAAAAATACACATAAGGGGGAAGCGTAACACTTCACCAAAATAGCTGTACGACCTGCAACCAGACATAAAAAAAAACATCTGCTGTCGGTAGTCTGATATAAACGGCATTGACGGGATAAAAGCCATGAAATTCAGCCATATCGGATACATCGCCAAGGATAGTGGCACCACTATCGCCGCGATGGCGACCTTTTTCCCTCATATCACGGTACATTGCAAGACCGTCACCGCTCAGCCGATTTACGTCACCTTCAGGAGCACCACCTATCACGATATGCAGATAGAACGGGTGGAGCCAATGCCGGAAGCGGGATGCGGGACAAAGAACGCAAGGATTGCCTGCCGTACCCTATCTGCTTTGAAGCAGGTTATTTCCAAAAGAAATACCAACTGTTACGCGCTGAAGGCTGGCTGGCGCTTATGCGCCCGTTTTATGCCTATCCGCACGGGCCGCAGGCCAGTCATCTGTACAAACCGGAGGCGGGCATTATGGAGAGCGTGTCCGGCAGCATCAGTCTGATCGCACAAGGAGCAACTACGTGAATGATTACGCCCTTTTCATCGCACCCCTAAAACGTCTGATTGAAGACACCTTACCTGAGGGGCGCCATATTGGCGGACAAATCGATATCGCCCCGGAGAAAGCGCGCCTCACCGCGCACTATTCACTATCGCCAATGCTGAATACACTGGGTGTGCCAGCCGATTACCAGCCAACCTGCTGGCTGGAGCATCAAGGCATTGCCCTACGGACATTGCCCTTGACTCTGCGGTGCGAAGTCTATGAATCATTAGGCTACATCGATCCTAATCTGCTGTTCGCCGCCCCCGGCCCCGGTATGGCGGCGCTGGTGGTGGATAACATGGGCAACCAGGAACAGCGCGATGCGTTCTTCTCGCAGTTTAGCCGCGAGCTGACCTGGAGTGCTTTTGCCATGACCGAGCCGGAAGTGGGCAGCGATGCACAGAAAATAAAGACCAGCGCCACCAAAGTGGATGGCGGCTGGTTGATCAACGGCGAGAAATATCTGATAGGCAATGGCGTCATTGCCGACACAGGGGTCGTGTTTGCCCGCACCGCCGCCGGCCCGCTCGGCATCAATGTCTTCATCTTTTCACCACGTCATCAGGATGGCGTATTCGCCGAGCGAATCCCAATCAGCGGCGTACCGGGCTGTAACGTATCGCATTTAACCTTTCGGGATCTGTTCGTGCCGGACAGTGCGCTACTTGGGCAACATCTGAAACCAACCGAGCGCTTTGCCCGTTCCGCCATGGTGACCTTCGATTCACTGCGCCCTTGTGTCGGTGCGATTGCACTTGGCATCGCTCGTTCCGCGCTCAATCTCGCCTTGCAGCAACGTTGGAGCACGCCACGCGCCGCCTGGCTACTAAAAGCCAGACGGCAGTTGCAGGCAGCCATGGCGCAAGTTCGCACGATCTGTGAGCGTTTTGAACAAGGGGAAACCAGCGGACGCGAAGCCGGGCTGGTCAAAATCACCGCCACCAGGGTGGCTGAGCAGGCCGTAATGACTGTCATTCATCATGCGCCCCCCGCCGCACTGGGCGAATATCCTCGCCTGGCGAAAGCCTGGCGCGACGTGAAAGCCTTTGAATACACCGAAGGCACCACCTTTATCCATCTGATTAACCATGGTTATCGGTGTGAGTAACCAGGCTGACCCGGTTTTAGCCCTGCCAACCGCCCGCTAGCGCAGGAAACGGGTAGCCTGACGGTAGCAACGCGTACTACTCGCGTTCCGCACTCTGTTACAGCAAAGCTTGTTGTATGCCGCACCAGGTTTATCCATCACCATTTTGGGGTTCAAGGCGCAAGGGCTGATACTGACTGAGAGTGATCTGCCCTGTACCTTGCCAGAGCGCTCAGGTGCCTTACATCACCTACAGTCGGCATTGAACAAAACCGGCACCCCCCATTGTTCAGATTGACTTGATCGCCCCGCATAACGTTAACCACTCTTCATCGTATCGTTTGGCGCGGTTAATGAATTTTCTACGGGAAAAATTTCTTTGGAAAATATCCCGTGCCCGGTCACGGCGTTAGCATCGCTCCATTCATCAGTTTTCACCCGTTACAGCAGCAACAACAGTTGCCCAAAGGCGATACCGCATTGCTGGTCAGTGTCGCGCAGAGGCAATACTCATCGCTACTGATTGAAATTCGAACAAAGTGCAATACACAGTTGCAATATCGGGCAATACACAACGGTGATTCCCGATAAGGTACGTAGTTATCGCGCTAATGGTATGCTTTGCGATTCAACTAACAGGACAGATCAATGAAGACTCTTACGTTGAGTAATGTATTAAAAAAATTGGATGCTCTGGCGTTTGAATGCATGGACGGCACCACACATATTCACCTGATGAACCGTTTGCGATGCTACACCGCCAAGGGAGGCGTTTGTGCCCACGTATCTTGACCCAAGGTCGATACTGCATCGCAGCTTTACGTCGTCCGCCAGTATGCCGCGGCAAGCGATAAGCCCTGCGCAGGAATACTACTGGCACAGCTACGCCTCTCGCTTCTTTGCCAGAAACGGGCTTGACTGGCATGAAAGGCTGGTCAACCTGCAATGCAGTAGTCAGACGAGTGACCTGACATCGTTCATCAACATGATCGGCCAGTTGCTGCCCGTTTATCAGGCCGGAAATGATCTGTCGCATATTGATAGCGTACTGATGGCGCACTGGACGCCGGACCTGCACCTTGGCAGTTCGGTGATCAACTACGTGATTGAGACGCTCAGGCTACCGGCCTGCCTGGCGTTGACTATTCGTGATCGCGGACCGGACGCCGCCTTGTTCGCACTCTCCAGCATTGCTAATTGCCAGCAGGAAGACAACCACGATTCGTTATTGTTGATTGCCGACCAAAGCAGCCTGCCGTATCCATCCTCGCTGCTTGAGTCCATCGCCCCCGAAAACAACGCCTGTCTGTTTTCCGTCTGCTGTCATGAGCGACCGCTACGCTATCAGGGGTTCTGCCGTCGCCCTCACACTGCCGCCAATATGTTAATGCAATCTGTAACCGAATTATGCCAGCGCTTTGCCCTGCGACAAGACCGCTTACACATAGTGGCAGAACCGCTGTTGCTAACATCGCTGCCGTCATCAATCGCCGGTATCACCACCAATCCACATCTGGTATGCGCTGCACCCTTTGTGGCGCTGGCAGAGAATTATCAGTCAGGCTGCGATTATCTGCTGTTGGTTCATTATCAGGACATGCTCAGCGCTGTCGCACTGCAGGGGCTGGAATAGTCCGTTGCTGTTGGTGCCAGCGGCGCGACCTGCCACGTAATCCGGCAAATCTCACGTTATGTTGTCCTCCAGGCTGGATGCCTGGATGTGGCAGTTGCCACCAGCTATGCAGGCGCATCGGTCTGACCACATTATTTAGCCGTATTTATCAGAGCTATTCTCAATTTCAGACAACAATCGATAATTCCGCTATGCATAATAGCAATCAGGGAAAGCTTTCGTCGGCTTGCCGACGTAAGAGACAAGGATGTAACTCCCCCGCACCGCCCGAAGCCATGGACGAATATTCGGGTGGGTATCGGCCAGACAAGGATTGGCTGGCCGCGGGTTTTCCCTCCTGACATGGGATGTCAGGCTTGCATAGCAAGGATAGCAACGGAAAAAGGAGAGAGGAATGAAAGCGTTGCATTTGTTCCGTGCCGGTACAGCTACCATTGATGGTGGCCTGTTTGCCAGCAAGTCGGCACAGTGTGGATGTGCCCTCCTTTACGACAACTGGATGTCAGCCGTGGCCTGAGTGTAACTTTGGTTTGCAGTAATGGATATCGCGTGGAGACCAGCGCCAGACAGGATGTTCTGGATAAGCTGGTCATCCTCCCTCAGGGACAACGCTTGCCGCCTGTCGTTCCTATCTCTACATATCATCCAGCACCAGCAGGCGCCAGGTATCTGGCATGGCCGATTCAACAGGAAGCAGGCAATAACTCAGCGCGACGGATGGCTCCCCTGGCATCCACTCCTCACCGAGGCAACAATCGATAACCTCTCCGGAATCCGCCACCTGGATTGCGCCCTGGCTGTCTGTCAGGCAGCTAAATGACGACAGTGATTTGTGTAACCCTAATCCCAACGCTTTGATATACGCTTCTTTGCGGCTCCACAAACGGATGAATGCCGGCAGAAATAGTGCATCATCAAGCGAGTCCAGCCAGCGAATTTCTTCATGGTGAAAGAAACGTCTGGCCACCGACCGCTTACGGTCTACCTGTCCCTGGCAACTTTCCACATCCACGCCCACCGGGTTATGACGCGCAAAAACAAACGCGAAGGCACCATGAGTGTGAGAAAGATTGAACTGAATTGCCGGATGTTGTGGCAAAAACGGTTTGCCATGTGGGTTACGGGAAAAACTCAGTGTACTGGCATCCTGCTGGCACAGTGGTGCCAGCAGGATACGCAACATACCTTGCGCCAACTGACGCGGCGTCAATGGTGCATCCAACGCGAGACCACAGGCTTGATGAGCCTGCGCGACTATCATCGGGTGTGCCCGTTGCGCACGCGGCACCACAATGCAGTGGGGGTACCGCCATGTTCTCGCGGTCAGGTCATCCCAACGGCAGGAAGATATTAACGACACAGCCTTCTGCATCCTTACGATTCTCCAGCGTCAGGTGTCCATCATGCCCTTCGACGATTTGCCGACACAGGATCAGGCCAATGCCGCTACCATGGGTTTTAGTGGTATAAAACGGCACGAACAGGTTTTCGATATTCGCCACCCCTTTACCCTGATCAATAATCTCAATATGTAGTTGTTGGGCGATCACTTTCCAGCGCAGTACGATCTCACCGGGTTCTGTCCCCATCGCTTCATCGGCGTTTTTCAGCAGGTTGATAAACATCTGCTGCAT
This sequence comes from Dickeya sp. CFBP 2040, assembly GCF_012273755.1. Taxonomy (NCBI): domain Bacteria; kingdom Pseudomonadati; phylum Pseudomonadota; class Gammaproteobacteria; order Enterobacterales; family Pectobacteriaceae; genus Dickeya; species Dickeya sp. CFBP 2040. The sequence goes on along the minus strand of NZ_JAAVXH010000074.1, from coordinate 154,637 downwards.
TTGATTCGCATCGACCATCACCAGTTGTGGTGACTCACCCAAAAAGACCAGTTTACGCTGAGGAAACAGCATCGCCATTTGCATCATCAGCCCAGCAATATCGCATGGCTGTTTATTGGCTGGCGGCAAACGATTCAATTGGCGGTAACTGCCCACAAAGGTGATCAGTTCACGGGCACGATTGTTGATGATCTCCATGCCGTTGGCCAGGTCTGGCGCGGACGGGTGTTGATTATCCTTACGGAACACCTGCAACAACGTCTGACTGATGGACGCAATCGGCGTCAACGAATTGTTGATTTCATGGCTGATCACCCGCAGCAGGTTCTGCCAGGTTTTCTGCTCTTCATTACGCAGCAGTTTGCTCACGTCACTGATAAAGAGCAGATGATTTTGCCGACCATCCTCAATAAAAGAATCGTGACGAATCTGGAACATGCCTCGCGTACTGGGGAAACGCCAGTCAATCGGCTCAGCACCAGACGATTGCTGCAGTAGCCCCTCCAGTCCAAACTCTGCCGCCGGCTGCCCCACCACCAACGACAACGGTTTGTTGACCAGGGCTGCCGCCGCTTCGTTGCACCAAATGACACGACGCTCAGCGTCCAGCGCAAACACGCTGATGCTGATATTGGAGATCACCTTGTGCAGCACATAGTAGGTTTCTTTTTGTTGCTGACGGCTACGCGCCATCGCGCTGGAAAGCTGGTTAATCTGTCGGATAAGGTTATCAAACGCGCTTTTACCCTTGGTTACACCGCGCAGGCTGAAATTTTCCTGCTCCAGTGCTTCCAGTAAGTTCGACACAACGTGGCTCTTGGCATTAAGGCGCTCGGAAAACGTAAAACTGCTGTAGATCAGACACAGGAAAATAATGAATACCGTCAGTATTTTCAGATATACCGACTGATCGGGAAACAGCCATAGCAGGAAATACCCCAGCAACCCCGCAACCGCTGCAACATTGAATGACAACAGGTGAGGAGGTTCAAAGGAGAAGTCGAGTTTACTCATGGTTAATTTTGTATTTTTCCAGTCGTCGGTAAAACGCACTACGGCTCAGACCCAGCGAATGGGCCGCCTTGATGGCATTCCCCTCAAATTTCACCATACGCTGACACAGCAGACGTTCTTCAATATCGGCCAGCGTCGCATCACAATCCAGTTCCGGCTCGGTTTTCACCGTTTTTTGCGGCGCAGTTGCGCCTGGCAATGACGGAAAAATATCGTCACTGTCCAACCGTGAGGATCGGCAAAGCAGTACCGCTCGTTCCAGTAAATGGCTCAGTTCGCGGATATTTCCCGGCCAATGGTAGCCATATAGCGCGGCCTGCCCGGATGGACTGAGTCCCGGTGCCGACTTGTTGTATTTTCTGGCATACCGATCAATGAAATTTAGCGCCAGCGGCATGATATCCTGCTGCCGCTCGGCCAGTGACGGCACGCGTAATTCAATGGTGTTAAGACGATAATAGAGATCCTGACGAAATGTTCCTTCGGCTACTCTGACGGCTAATTCGGCATTGGTGGCGGCAATAATGCGGCAGTTGGTTTTCAAGGTGCGAGACGACCCCACCCGCTCAAAGCACCGTTCCTCCAGAATACGCAACAACTTACTTTGCTGACTCAGCGGCAAGTTGCCGATCTCGTCCAGAAACAGCGTCCCTTTGTCTGCCAGTTCGAAACGTCCAACCCGGCTTTCGCGGGCATCGGTAAACGCGCCTTTCACATGACCGAACATCTCGCTTTCAAACAGGTTTTCGTTGATGCATCCCATGTTCACCGACACCATGTTCTCGTCACGGCGTGAAGAAAGCTGATGAATAACCCTGGCAAGCAGACTTTTACCGGTACCATTCTCACCCAAAATCAGGATGTTGGTTTCGGTAGCGGCCACCTGTTCCACCACCCGCATCAACTGTTTCATCGGCACGGATTCCACGACCCACTCGCCGTTAAAATTGTCTTCCAGCTCCAGCTTTAACAGCTTGTTTTCTTCTTTCAACCGCTTGCCGGAACGTTGGCTCAGGCTAAAGGAGATTTGCTGGCGAATCACATTCAGCAACCGCTCGTTGTCCCAGGGCTTCTGGATAAAATCCACCGCACCCGCACGCATGGTGCTTACCGCAATATCAACGCTTCCCCAGCCAGTCATCGCCACGACCGGCAGGTACTCGTCGTATCGCTTAATCTCTTCGAGCAATAACAGGCCCTCCTGGCCAGACGTGGTATCACGCTGATAGTTCATATCCATCAGAATCAAATCAAAATCATGCTGAGATAACTGAACGGGCACTTGCTCAACTGTGGAACAGAGTGTGACCTGATAACCTTCCATGGAAAGTAGCATCTGCAAGCTGGCTAGAATATGTGCGTCATCATCAACAATGAGAATATGTTGCTTATCCGCCATATAGATCCTTATCACGCGGGTTCATACTGAAATTCACACTGACGGGCTACGCCGCAGGAAGATTCCCGCCGCATTCGTCCCTGACAGCATCATCGCTCCATCGTAACGATTAACGGTTCTGTTAACTGCTAACGGTTCTGTTGCGGGAAACCGGAGCGCTGCCCGGTATCCTGCCACGAGCACACACGCTGGCACTATTCCGACAACAGCACAAATCATACCAATGTACATCCTGAACGCTGTTCATACCCCAAACACGGCGTTGACGGCAGTCATCCATCACCGATCCACGCAGGCCTTTCAGCATAGCCCACATCGCGCCTTCCCGCTCTTTATGTAGGGTAACGCATCAGACTTGCCATTTACGAGACGAGAAATCCCATATTTGGCATTACCTCGCCTCATTAATGGGACGGATTACGGGTGGGTGTAAGCATTTCCTTTAAAAACAACCAGTCACAACATGGCACACAATTTGCGTTAAGCAACTCGTACACTGGACTGCGGGACAATAATTAACCACTGACTTCACCGCTGTTAAAGAAACATTTCTGGATTAAGCCGGACCAGACTCGGGGAATCAATTTTTTGGGGACGACACCATGAGCTTACAGAACGCCTTCGCCCATACGTTGGATAATGATATGTTCAACAATAATCTGATTCAGGATATGTACCGCCGTCACCCTAACTTGCGAAAAACGCTCGCAGCCAATAATAAAGCAACCAGTCTGGCGGAAATCATTGATTACATTATCGACAATATCGGCAACAACATTACGCTGGAAGATCTTGAAGCCGTCAGCGGTAAATCAAAATTCGATATCTGCCGTCTTTTCAATCAGGTTTATAACATTACGCCAATGCGCTGGATTTGGCGTGTACGCCTGACGCTGGCAAAAGAAATTATTCATATTTCGCCCAACTGGTCGCTCACCGATATTTGCTACGCCTGCGGTTTTTCCTCCCTGCCGCATTTTTCTCGTTGTTTCACCAAGACCTACAACATTCCACCGCTGAAATACCGCAAAGCGGTTTCACTGGCACGGGAAAACGAACTGCCCCGTACTATACAAAACATGAGCTTCGATATTATTTTCGGCAAACAACGCCACCTGTTCTCTCGTCATGTGCTGCTGGACAATATCCAGAATCTCTGCAACTAAAATGCTTATGGTGGGCCTGATTTATCAGCGCCCACCGCCCTACTGCTGCTCAATTACTATACTGCTTATTTGCTATCATATTCGCGTTGCCGCCATCGGCATCGGACTAAACCGCGACAAATACGATGCATTAAACCTGTCGCAGCATGGATGACATGGATGAATGGCGCTCCCTGATTTTCAGTTCCCGCCTATCCCTGTCCGCGTCAGCTAAAAACGACACAATACGCTGTTACACGCGAGAGCTGGCCATCGTTCCCATCCTTGTTCTGTATTCAGACCACCGTCAAACTGCTCGCCTTGCCATAGATGCTATAGAGCATCATGGAGAAGTAGGACAAGCTGTGGGTATTGCCCAGCAAAAAACCATGCCCACCCATCATCTTTTCCGCTTCGTTGTTAAGCTGGGTTATCTGGTAGTGATCATCTTCCAGTCCGGCAACGTCGCCTTCTCGCAAACGTTGATACTGTTGCTCCAGCAGTAGCGACGCCTTACCGGCTACATCAGCAAAGCTGGCTTTGATCAATTGATGACGGGTGGTTTTGGTGCCAAAACTGTAGCGGCCAGACAGATGCTGCCAGCTCATGGTTTGCATACGTGCCAGCAACCCCAGACGAGCGACGCACACCAGTATCGGAAAACTGGCCGGCAGCGTCGGAACATCCGTACAGCGCACCACATCCAGACCAAGGTGATTCAGCACCCGGTCAAACAGGCGCAGAGACTGACTGGCCTCCAGCAGACTGCTGATGTCCTGAATCTGATACCCAATCGGGTGAGCGTATGATTTCTCTCCCGACGCTGGCTGCAATAAAACCATCAGCGCATCGGACAGTGGTTGATCACGAAAGACTTCCCAAACTCGCTTGATAAGTTCAACTGACATGCCGAACCTCCTGCAATCCATTGGCATTCAGCCAGCTCATGTGGCTACACCGCTTATAATCCCAAAGCATCATAGACAGACACATAGCGTGAAGCTTTGCCCCAGCAGCACCGTTTTATGGCTTGCAATCAAGCTCAATCGGTCTGTAACTACTTTGCCAACAAACAAATTTTGTTTTTGTCCGCAGTTGCCGACACCAGGTTTGCAGCACGTTTCTCATCTCGAAAAGGGGATGTCACCGGGGAAATAGCCAAAACATTGACTCAAAACGGGAGCACAAGGCATAAAACGCACGGGATGTTTTCCGTGCGTTTTATGCCGAGTCTCCCTGTTCTTAGGCGGTCATATCACCGTTGGCATGGATAACACTGATAAGCTCAGCAATCCCCGGCTCCTTCAACATACTGTAGTGATCTGCCTTCAGCGCCAGCACCGTCGGCGGCAGTGCGGAAAACCCTCTGTGATTCTCAATGAATGAGTAATCATCGCCCTGCGCCTGGATGATAGTGACGGGTGCATTCAGTTGCCGCTGCTCTAGCTCTCTGAAGGTGTAGGTGAACTCGAAAGTTTGCGCCACAATCCGGATGATCCGCCTGACTACGCCATCATCTAATGCCGGATTAAGTCCAGTGATAAACGCCACAAAACTTTCCTCATCACGCACCGTTTCCAGACAGCGTTCCAATGCCGGGTCGGTGATACTGCCGATGAATACCGAGAACAGAATGGTCAGATAGCCTGGGTTATCAAACCCTGCCGTACGGCTCATGCCAGCCACCCGTTCATCACGCAATTTCGGCGAACCGGGAGCCAGCAGAAACAGATTATCCACCACCTCGCCCACCTGTTCCAGTTGCCAGGCAGCTTCAAACGCGACGCGCGCGCCAAAGGAGTAACCCCACAACGTATAAGGCCCGTGAGGCTGATGCTGGCGAATCAGCTCAATATCCCTGGCAGCCATCTCACTGATGGTGGCATACGGCACCTCACCGGGGTTGATGCCATGAGCCTGAATGCCAAAAAATGGTCGAACCGAACCCATCCGACGCGCCAGTAACCGCAGGTTCATGCAGTATCCCCCCAGCCCCGGCCAGCAATAGACAGGCATCTGGCGTCCTTTAGGCTGTAACCGAACCAACCGGGATACCGGCTCCTGACGCGTGCGACTCAGCCATGTCGCCAGTTTTTCAACGGTAGGCGCCTGAAACAGCACCTGCAACGGCAGGCTGGCGTTCAGTGTGGCATTCAGCTCATGGATAAGGCTGACAGCGATCAGCGAGTTTCCTCCTGACTCGAAGAAATTGTCATCCACCGATATAGTCTCGCGCTTTAATTTCGCCTGCCAGACAGCCATGATTTGGTGTTCCAGCGGGTTACGGGGGGCAATTATCGTTTTGTGTCTCAGTTCAACATTGATATTCGCCAGCGCTTTCATGTCGATTTTGCCGTTCACCGTCAGCGGCATTTCATCCAGAATCAGCAACTTGTTCGGCATCATGTAATCCGGCATAAAGGCTGCCAGATCATCACGAACCATCTCCGCCGGCCCTTTCATGTGCACCATGTCTTCCTTCATGCCTTCACTGTATTTCTGCTCATCACTGATGCGTCCGCCGATGAAGAAGTAATACGGTCCGGTGCGATGACCGAGTATTTGCCAGAAACGGCGAGCAGCAGGCAGATCGTTACCGGTTTCCGAGCTATAACCGGAAGACATCAATCCGATGTTCATATCGTTCATCTGCAAACGCTGGAGTGTTCGCCCCACATGCACGTATCCCGGCCAACCTTCGCTCCGGCTGACGAGACTGATGCCAAACGACGAGCGCTCATATACTGCCTGATTGATGGCGATAACATGCTTTTTCTTAATGATGTCATCGGCGATACGCTGCAAGTCGCCACGAACATAGCGGTAGGTCCCCACCGGCAAATCGGCGATCTCTGTGCCGGTGGTCTGCACATAAATATCCAGATCGTCTTTTGCCAGCAAACACGTTCCGCACTGCACATCGCACGCCCCCAGATAATCATCGTCCGGGTTAATAGCCAACGGCGCCGGGTTCAGCGCAGCCATATCGCACAGCACGACGCCCAAACCGTAATCCGGCAGTATCTTGTCCAACAGACCAATGATGTGCCCCATTTCGATTTGCAGCACTTCCCGGATATTGTTTTTGTAGATAGGCTCAATAGCGCTTTTCTTGCCGACAAAGTGCAACCGCAGGCTACCTGGCGGCACCGATGCCTGTTCGCTAACCCGAATCAACTGGTGCTGAACCGGCTGATAGTAGTAATACCCGGCGGACACCCCGGCCACGCCGTTCAATTCCAGAAATACCTGGGTGGCGTACAACGCACCCGGTGACGCATAGGCATATTTGGGCAACAACCGCTCCGCACTGGTGAACTGCCCAAGATAACGCAGACAGTGCCCCAGTTCGTCCAGCGTCAAAGCACCCCGTCGGCGAGGGACCGCCGCCGGCAGCGGTTCTTGCAACAGCGATAAAATATCGTCACGTCGAACGACGCCACCGTCGTAAAACCGATAGGTTTTACGGGAGAACGCCGTGCGGCGCTGTTTTTCGTCGGGTTGTTTGCCGGGCAGATCAAGGGTATAGGGCTGACTATCTATCGGAAATTCCCGACACCCCTGGTTCGCCAGTTGCAGCATCACCTGCGCTTTATTGGCTTTGGACTGATGATGTACGCCATGACGCCCCTGATCCATCAGCACCGCTTCGCGGGCGTTTAGTTCAATAAACGCAATCAGGTTCTGATAGCCGGTAAAAGGATCGTTTCTGACGATCACCGCCGCCGCTTTCACCCAATCATGGGTTTCGATTGCCGAACGAATCTCATCCAGTTCGACACGATAACCGCGCAGTTTGATCTGATTGTCAGCTCGACCAGCATACTGGACCGTACCATCGTCATTCCAACTGGCGAGATCGCCGGTTTTGTACAAACGCCCCCCGGAGCCGGTCGGCGCAAACGGATCGGCAATAAAACATTCGGCGGTCAGATCCTCGCGGTTCAGGTAACCCCGTGCCACCCCATCACCGCCGATGTACAGTTCCCCGGTTTGCCCAACCGCCACTGGCGTGCAGCAGTTATCCAGAATGTAATAACGAGTATTCGCTATTGGTGTGCCGATGGGCAACGTATCCGGTCCCTGCCTGACTGCGGTTGGCTCCACACGGAACGCGGAACTGTTGATGGTACATTCGGTCGGGCCGTACAAATTGACGAGTTCGCAATCAGGCAGTGTTTCCAGACACTCCAGCGCCAGATGCTTTTGCAATGCCTCGCCGCCGCTGAAAATCTGCCGCAGTGCCGGACAGTCAGCCAGACGTTCAGTATCCAGCAATGCCTGTAACAACGTCGGCACACACTGCAATGTAGTCACCTGATACTCCGCCAGCATATCCACCAGGTGCTCCGGATTTCGGTATACGCCCGGCTCACCCATCACCACCTGGCAGCCGCAGGCTGGCGACAGGATTTCCCACTGCGCCGCATCAAAGCTCATCGGTGTTTTCTGCAAAATCACCGTCTCTTTATCCAACGCAAAAGTCTGTGCCAGCCAGTTCATCTGATTCAGCACGCTATGGTGTTCGATCATGACACCTTTCGGTTTGCCGGTGCTGCCAGAGGTGTAAATCACATAGGCCAAATGATACGGTGAGATATCTATCGCTGGCGCGTCGGGCAACGCATGGGCGTGCTGGCGCATAAACGCATCGACATCATCCGGCGTCACAACCTGTATGCCTTGCGGCGACAGCGCCAACAGTTGTTCACGCAAATGAGGCTGAGTAACAACGATACGAGTCTGGCTGTTCTCCAGCATATAAGCCAGCCGGTCTTCCGGGTACTCCGGCGACAATGGCAGATAAGCGTTGCCGGACAGCAGAATCCCCCACACGCCGGTCATCAATGTCAGCGACGGCTCGACAAACAGTCCCACACAGCACTCGCTATTGACATTCTGCGCATTCAGATAGTGCGCCAGCGCGCCTGCCTGCCGGTAGAGCTGCTGGTAACTCAGCTGTTGATCACGAAATATTACCGCGGTCTGCTCCGGCTGATGTTGCGCCCGGTGTTTCAACTGGGTGACGATGTTCGTCTCACCACGCCACACACGGTCAGTCTGGTTAAAAGAATGCAACACGCGTTGACACTCGGCATCATCAATCAAACGGATATCAGCCACTGTTTCTGCGCCGTTTTTCGCGGCGAATGCAATTATCTGGCGCCATACCACAGGCAGTTTCTCTACCTGCACCGCGTTAAAACGCGCCGGGTTAAACCGCAGCGTCAGCATAAATGCCTCTTCGTTGCTGGCAACATGACATACCAGCGCCTGAACCGGCTGATTATCTACTGGTGGTTGCCATGTCAGCTCCAGGTCAAAAAGATCATGAAGTGTCTGTTGCTTTTCCAGTGTCAGTACCCTGGCTCCTATATTATTTTCCTGTTGAATAGCGTCCGGCGTCATCCAGTTCATCATATTCTGAATAAAACTGACAATTGACGTAGCACTATTAATATTAATATTTAATGGAATGATATTTTCATGAATGCAGCTATCATATTTCCAAAAATTTATTTCTTGCGGATGCAAATGAAAACCGACAACCATTTCCTCATTCTGGCTAATACGCGCCACCGCCAGACTCAGAGTGGAAAAGAGATAACGAGCCAGAGAGACATCGTCATGTTCAGGAAATAATCCTTTACTCAATACCCATACCGGACTATTGAATACGTCATTTGAGATGTTATCCATTACAATCCTTATTTACGAATTAATAAAAACACGATTGAAAGATTTTATTTCCGGGCAACTACATGCCGTACATAAGATTTGGCCTCAGATGTCAGTCTTAAGGCCAAATGTATTTTCTGGACAACTCTAGCGATTAAGAAAAATCGGGTAGACTCAGTAATAAGACATCGGGGAAGAAGACTTTCTTAATAAAGCGTGGGCAGCCCCGACTACCTCGCTAAATGTATCAACCATTACCTGCGGCTCTGCCGCTTTGAGCTGATCACTATTGTGAACGCCCCAGGTAACCGCAATGGCAACCATTCCAGCCTGTTTAGCCATCAGCAAATCATGTGTGGTGTCTCCCACCATCGCAGTGGTGGCCGCCTCGGCCCCCAGGCGAGACATCGCCAGCAACCCCATTTCAGGGTGTGGTTTAGGATGCGTCACCATGTCTGCGCCCAACACCAGATCAAAGAACGGCCATAACCCTGCCGCTTCCAGCAACGCCCTGGCACTGACGAATACCTTGCTGGTGGCGACCGCCAGCGTATACCCTTGCCTTTTAAGCAAGGTCAGCCCGTCCACAACGCCGGGAAAAACCAGACCGGGCGCCTGCGGCAGCACCTGCTCACGAAAAACAGCCTGATACTGCCTGACAGCTTCGGTTACCCGTTTATCCTCAACCGGTAGCGACAAAATCTGACCAAATGCGTTCTCCAGCGGCAAACCAATGGTGGCGCGGATAGCACGGCTATCCTCACATGGCATTCCCAGATCACGCAATGCCGTGATAAATGCACTGACAATCCCGCTCGGCGTATCGACCAACGTGCCGTCCAAATCAAAAATGATAAGTGGTTTCATGAGACATATCCTTATGCCTGATTTTGCTGCCGCAGATAGTCGGCATGGGCGCAGGCCAGCTTACCGGCCAGCGCCGCCGTGCTGATCAGCACCGACATATTGGCTTTAACTGTGCGTCCTTGCGTGGCTTTGGCAACGGCACGCATCAGATACGGCGTGGTGCCAGGTCCGCGAATACCCTCATGTTCCGCCTGAATCGCCGCTTCACAGATAATCGACTCGACTTCATCCTTATCAATAGCATCCTCATCGTGAATGGGGTGGGTAATCAGCACCGAACTCCGGTTACCCAGCTTCCAGTACATCTCAACGGAGCGAGCCACCATAGCCGCATCATCCAGACGATGCGGACTGCGCAACCCGCTGGAACGACAATAAAAAGCGGGAAAATCGTCGGATTGATAGGAAATGAGGGGTACACATTGGGTTTCCAGATATTCCAACGTCAGACCAAGGTCAAGAATGCTCTTGGCACCCGCACATACTACTGCGACCTGAGAGCGGGTGAACTGGATCAGATCGGCAGAAATATCCATCGATTTTTCCGCCCCTCGATGTACGCCGCCAATACCCGCCGATGCAAAGAAAGCAATACCGGCCAGATCCGCTGCCACCAGCGACGACGCGACAGTGGTTGCGCCCATGCCGCCTTGCGCCAGAATTAACGGAATATCACGGCTGCTGGCTTTGGGAACACCGTTGGTCGCCCCAAACCGTTCGATATCGGCATCCGACATGCCAATAAGAAACCGACCATTTTCGATACCGATCGTCGCCGGAATGGCGCCTTCGGCACGAACAGCTGCTTCAATTTTTTGGGCCGTGTCCACATTGCCGGGATAAGGCAGACCATGGGCAATCACGGTTGACTCCAACGCGACTACCGGCTTACCAGTATCTAGCGCGTCCTTTACTTCATCGCTAACCCGTAGCAATTCATGCAAAAAATCCGTTTTAGACATAATATTCTCTCATCCAAGGGTTATGTCAGGTTATATCCTGACGATGCCGTACCCACAGACGCAGGGGTGGTGATGACTCACGTCACGTCTGGTATTAATGACATAGCAATCATTAAGCTCATGATATTATCGAAAATAATACATCCTGAATTATCATCGACTCATATTAAGCACAAGTAGCTTACTCTACTGAATGATGTATAGTCTCATTATTAAATAAAAAAATGTTTTTTCTGTCTGCAAGATATCGGCTATTAGTCTAATCACCTAAATTTATTAGCCAATATTCCGTCATGCATCGATTTTTAGAAAGGTAGGTTTTATTATTGAATTTATAAAATGAGCATCGCTCGATGCACCGTCACGCACGGTATTACAAGGATCATTACGAACCTTGTTCTGAAAAAACGACACAGACTGTGTTATTCCAAAAGCCAGCTTTTTTCCGAAAACAAAGTATTAAAGTTACATAGATTGCTTTAATATTGCATACCCAATATTATTTTATGATGAATTAAACAAAAATATTTTTTTATTTAGCAAAGAAATCGGATTGTGCTAAGCGTTTCTATTTTTTCTTTCTGCTAAAAAGAGAAATATCCTGCACCATCACAATTCCAGAAAAAATTAATACCACACCGACTAACTGCGCATCGGACATGACCTGATGAAGAAATAGAAACCCCAGCAGCAGGGCAACCAGTGGGCTGAGAAACCCCAGCATTGACATCATTACCGGAGAGTTTGCTTCAATACCGGAAAACCACATGAAATAGGCCAGCAGAGAGCCAGGAACGGCCAGGTAGCAATAACCCGCGAGATTGGTCAAGGTCATCGCATCCGGCAACGGCTCTGCGCATATCTGTATCGGCAGAATAACCAGCCCACCACAAAACAGCTGCCAGCCAGTAAACGTCAACATGGTCATACCAACCGGGCGGCCCCATTTCTTGGTCAGCACCAGACCGGACGCCATACTCACCGTCGCCAGCACCGAAGCCACCAATCCAGCCGGATTCAACGGCGCTTCCGGCAGCGAAATCAGCAACGTGATGCCAATACCGCCAGTGACAGCCGCCACCATGTGTTTTTTCAGCACCGGCTGCGTCAGCAACAGGAAAGACAGCAGAATGACAAGCAACGGCTGAAGCGACCCCACCAACGCCACGACACCACCCGGCAGGCGATAGGCAGCAAAAAACAGCAGCACAAAGAACACGCCGATGTTGAGCGCGCCCAATACAAACAAACGCCATAACCAATTGGCTGGCGGCAGAGTTTTGCCGAGAATAAGAATAATACCCGCCGGTAACGCGCGAATCAGCGCCGCCAGCAGTGGTTTATCAGCGGGAAGAAACTGAGTGGTAACAAAGTAGGTAGTGCCCCATACACAAGGAGCGTAAAAAGCGAAATCCTTTAATTTCACGAATAGACCTTCCTCAAACTGTTCCTGTCAAAAACAAGAGCCGGCTTTGCCAGCCCTGATCAGCCTGAGGCGTCATGCACAACCTCCCTGGCTGTACAGAAGGCGCACATCCTTGTGCAGTTCTCCTGACTTACTCACTGGTGATCTTCCCTTATCCTGACGCACCACATCCCGTGTAATTCATTAATAACGCCACACATTACGAGATTGTAATATATGAAAACATATTTTATTTGTCAATAAAGAGCGAAGTTGAATATTTCCTGCCAGAATATTACAGTAGAACTGATGGCGTAACGGTATTGCCGTACGCCTCAATAAAAAGGGATGGTTTTTTATATTAATCAAGGATATCAACTAATGGCACGCTACCTGGAAGTATCAGACATCGTTCAACAATGGCGCAATGAGCGTCCCGATCTGGATGTTGAACCTATGTTGGTGATTGGCACCCTGTCTCGCGTCAGTCTGTTGATTGATCGTGCTTTGGACAAGGTGTTCAGCAAGTACAAACTGAGCGCACGCGAATTTGACATTCTGGCAACCCTGCGCAGGCGCGGTGAGCCTTATGCCATCAGCCCGTCTCAGATTGTCAGTGCACTGATGATCAACAACAGCACCCTGACCAGCCGTCTGGACAGATTGGAACAGGCGGGTTGGTTACGCCGGATGCCGATTGAAGGTGATCGCCGCTCGGTCAATATCCAGTTGACCGATGAGGGTTTTGCTCTAATCAATCGGGTGGTGGAAGAACATGTGGAGAATGAACGTGAAATCCTCGCCCCGTTCAGTGAAGAAGAGAAAAACCAGTTGCGCGCCTTGTTAGGGCGTGTTGAAAAACATCTGGTGAACAACCGCTGATGCTCTAACGCACATCACGATCTGATGGCGGAAGGCGACGAGTACGAAAAAGGCATCCCGATGGGATGCCCTTGCTGTCGTTATATTCAGGTCGATATTATTTCGTGGATTTGTCCTGCAAAGATGGAGTGGCGACCTGCGGCAGCCCCGTATTGCCTGAAGCAATCAAGCCGCTTTCCACGTAGTTGAACAGCTTTTCGCGGGTATCGGTGATATCCAGATTACGCATCGTCAACTGGCCGATACGATCATCCGGCGAGAACACGGATTCGCCTTTCTCCATTGTCAGACGTTCCGGTTTATAGGTCAGGTTGTCCGATACGGTGTTCAGAATCGAGTAATCGTTACCACGACGCAGCTCAAGCGTCACCTCGCCGGTGATTTCACTGGCTACCCAACGCTGCAACGCATCACGCAACATCAGCGCCTGCGGGTCAAACCAACGGCCCTGATACAGCAGACGGCCCAGTTGACGACCATGAGCGTGGTATTGCTCGATAGTATCTTCGTTATGAATGCCCGTAACCAGACGTTCGTAGGCGATATGCAGCAACGCCATTCCCGGTGCTTCATAGATGCCGCGGCTTTTCGCTTCGATGATACGGTTTTCGATCTGGTCGCTCATGCCAAGGCCGTGGCGGCCACCGATGCGATTGGCTTCCAGCATCAACTCCACGTCATCGGAGAATGTCTGCCCGTTTAACGCCACCGGATGACCGCGCTCGAAACGCACAGTCACTTCTTCCGCCGCAATACGCACGTTGTCGTCCCAGAACTTAACGCCCATGATCGGATTGACGATCTTCACACTGGAGTTCAGGAATTCCAGATCCTTCGCTTCGTGGGTCGCGCCCAACATGTTGGAGTCGGTCGAGTAGGCTTTTTCCGCCGACATTTTGTAGTCAAAACCCGACTTCGTCATAAACTCGGACATCTCCTGACGACCACCCAGTTCGTCGATGAAATCGGTGTCCAGCCAGGGTTTGTAAATCTTCAGTTCCGCGTTGGTCAGCAGGCCGTAACGATAGAAACGCTCAATATCGTTGCCTTTGTAGGTACTACCGTCACCCCAAATGTTAACGCCGTCTTCTTTCATTGCCGCCACCAGCATAGTACCGGTTACTGCACGGCCCAGCGGGGTGGTATTGAAATAGGTCATACCGCCGGTAGTGTTGTGGAACGCACCGCACTGAATCGCGGCAATGCCTTCCGCCACCAACTGCTTGCGGCAGTCGATCAGACGGGCATTTTCAGCACCGTACTCTTTGGCGCGGCGCGGAATGGCATCGTAGTCGTCTTCATCCGGCTGACCCAGGTTAGCGGTATAGGCATACGGCACCGCACCTTTCTGACGCATCCATAACAAAGCGGCACTGGTATCCAGACCACCGGAAAAAGCAATCCCAATCCGCTGGCCCACCGGAAGATGTTTCAAAATCGTCGTCATAACTATTAGTCCCTGCTTGATTTCGATGGCGTTAAGCTTAGCAGCCCTGCCGCCGGGTTACGCAATGTCTGGTCATGCATTGAGACGCGCCCAACATGGTGTCATCAGAATCGATAGCGATGAACAATCGCGCATCAATGCATATTTATGCAAAATTTATGATTGATAATTTAAACATCTTTTCCAGCGGACCGGAAGAGAAGAGGAGGATTTTCAGGAAAAAAATTCACTACGGCAACATCTGGCCTGAAGACAAGGCCAAAACGTTGCCGCTTTTCATGCTGTCGATACACGTCCTTGATGTATCGACGCGGTTATAACGGCAAGCGCGCCCAGCCATGCAGCAACATATACCCCCCCACCACCGCTATCAGCAGGCTGGAGAAATAGGGTGCCCGGCGTGCCAGTGTGGCGAATCCCGGCCAACGGCGGCTGGCTTGCTGCACGCTGAGTGCGGCACCGACCCCAACGGCCACCAGCGTCAGTGCCAGCCCAACACTGAAACACACCACCAGCGCTGCCCCCAGCGTAAAAGCCTTCACCTGAATACATAACAGCAGCACCGTGATGGCGGCCGGACAGGGAATCAACCCGCCGGTCAAACCAAACAGCAAAATCTGCCCGTTGGTCGCTTCCCGGTTAGCGAAGCGCTGACGTATCTCATTAGCGTGCGCTCGTTCATGCACATCCTGATATTCACCATCAGCCTGCGCATGGTCATGATGATCGCCGTGATGATGCTCGTGGTGGTGATGATCATGCTGGTGTCCATGGCTATGCTGATGTAGCCGCCACGCGCGCTCATCGCGCCAGATACGCCAGAACATCCAGGTCGCCGTCCCCAGAATGATGATGCCGGAAATAAACTGCATCCAGGGTTCGGCAGATTCAGCAGTAAATTGCTGACTCAGATACATGCCGCCCAATGCAATTAACCAGACCACCGCAGTATGAGACAACGTAGCAGCAACCCCCAGCATCACTGCTTGCTTCACCGTCCCGCGGATCGCCACGATAAACGCCGCCATCATGGTCTTGGAATGTCCGGGCTCCAGACCATGCAGTGCGCCCAACAGCACAACACTGGGGATAAACAACCAGGCGTTCGCCATACCCTGCTGCAAAAGTAAGGAAAAATCCGTCATAGTTAGCATCCGAATCAGGTGGTCGGTGGGCCAGCCTGGATAATGAAGTGATGAAATATACTATACCCCAGTATATAAACAGACAAGACGGGAGCCGCCATGCCGCATACCATTCACGACAAAAAGAAACTGCTCACGCGTGTCAGGCGCATCAAAGGTCAGGCGGAAGCACTGGAAAAAGCGCTGGACGGCGGGGGGCGCTCATGCCTGGAAATTTTGCAGCAAATTGCCGCCATACGGGGCGCGGTGAACGGGTTGATGGGTGAGGTGCTGGAAGGCCACATCCGTGATCATCTGATGAATGAAGAAGCAGACCCCGCGGAACGCGCCACCGATTTGGAAGCCATCGTCACGGTAATTCGTTCTTATATGAAATAGTTCGTAGGAAATAGTTCGTAAAAGTAGGAAATAGTTAATAGAAAGCGGAGGTCGCCTGACTGCAACCACCCGTTTTACGATGACCACCGCTATCAGTCATCTGCAACACCGGAACGCCGCCTGATCATTGTCGTAGCGGCCATCACCGTAGCCGCTTTCACCATAACGCTCACGGTACTCGCGCGGCGTCAGGTCGTAGTCCTTGCGAAAAACGGAATAAAAATACGGTAACGAGGGATACCCGCACATAGACGAAACCTCGTTTATCGACAACGACGTCGATACCAGCAGATTTCTCGCCCGCTCCAGCTTTTCGGCATGGATCATACCGTGAATGGTCTGCCCGGTTTCATCCTTGAAGCGCTTCTCAAGGTTGGAGCGCGACAGCCCAACCGCGTCCAGCACCTGCTCCACCTTGATGCCTTTACAGGCATGGTGACGGATAAAATGCATCGCCTGAATCACGGCGGGGTCGCGCACTGAGCGGTAATCGGTCGAGCTGCGCTCCACCACCCGCAACGGCGGCACCAGAATACGCTGTAACGGCAGCGCATACGGCGTCAGTAACAGTTGGTGCAGCAGCTTGGCGGCCCGATACCCCATCTGCCGCGTCCCCTGCGCCACTGAGGACAGGGCGACGCGTGACAGGTAGCGGGTTAGTTCTTCATTGTCGATACCAATAACGCACAGCTTTTCCGGCACGGCGATATTCAGGTGCTCGCATACCTGCAGCAGATGGCGGGCGCGGGCATCCGTCACGGCGATGATGCCGGTTTGAGGCGGCAGGGTCTGAACCCAGTCCGCCAGCCGGTTCTGAGCATACTGCCAGTTGTCCGGCGACGTCTCCATACCCTGATACACCACGCCCTGATACTGCTCAGCCGCCACCAGTTGTCGAAAAGCGTGTTCACGCTCCTGCGCCCACCCTTTCCCCACTGACGCCGGCAAGCCGTAAAACGCGAACCGGTTCAACCCTTTATTCTTCAGATGCAAAAATGCACTTTCTACCAATGCATAGTTATCAGTGGCGATATAGTGCACCGGCGGGTAATCCTGTGGGTTGTGATAAGAACCGCCGACCCCCACCAGCGGCACCCGCACCCCGGCAAGCAATGCGATAATCGCCGGGTCATCGAAGTCGGCGATCACCCCATCCCCCAGCCAGTCGCGGATATTATCGATGCGGCAACGGAAATCCTCCTCAATGAAGATATCCCAGTCGCACTGAGACGCCTGCAGGTATTCCCCTACGCCTTCAACCACCTGCCGGTCGTATACTTTGTTGGCATTAAACAGCAACGTAATACGGTAGCGTTTCTCAAACATGGCGATATGTTCTCTTCGGACAGTGTGATGCTCCCTGAGTAAAATCCGGTGCCGACAGCCGATACTCGCCTAAATAGCACGACCGGCCTGCAGCCCAAAAACAATTTCCTTACTTTGCGAACTGTCTCGCTCATTGTGCCGCTGACACACCGTCCCCCCCGGCTATCGACAGTGATCCGGACTTATGTTTTTCAGGATTTATGTTTGGTGGCAGTATCCATCCACACCGCCAGCAGCAAAATGCCGCCCTTGACGATGTACTGCCAGAAGGTGGGTACATCGAGCATACTCATGCCGTTATCCAGAGATGCCATGATAAACGCCCCCATCACCGCGCCCGCCACGCTGCCTACTCCACCGGCCAGACTGGTGCCACCGATGACGCAGGCGGCAATGGCGTCCAGCTCCGCGATATTCCCGGCAGACGGCGACCCAGCCCCCAACCGGGAACTGAGTACCAGACCGGCCACCGCCACCATCAGGCCGTTGATGGCAAATACCACCAGTTTGGTACGCTCGACATTCACCCCAGACAGACGGGCCGCATCGATATTGCCGCCTACTGCGTAAATACGCCGCCCGAAAGCGGTACGCGCCGCCATGAACATGCCGCCCAGCATAATGAGCGCCAGCAGCAATACCGGCGTCGGCACACCACGATAGTCATTGAGCAAATAGATGGCACCCAGCACCAGCACCGCCATCAGCGCCTGACGGGTGATATCACCGGAAGCGTTCGCCACCGGCAAATCCAGATGCAGGCGACGCCACCGCTGACGCCAGCGCCACACCACAAACAACATCAACCCAACGACGCCAAATAAAAACCCCACCCCGTCAGGCAGATAACTCTGACCAATCTGCGACATTGCCGGACTGGTGGGCGACACCGTGGTGCCGTTGGTGATACCGATCAGTATGCCGCGAAACGCCAGCATACCCGCCAGCGTCACAATGAACGACGGCACGCGCCGGTACGCCACCCACCAGCCATTCCAGGCACCAAGCAACAACCCCAATAGCAGGGTTACCGCCACCGTCAGGGGCAACGGCCAGCCATACCAGACATCCAGAATCGCCGCCACACCGCCCAGCAGCCCCATCATGGAGCCGACCGACAGGTCAATCTCAGCGGAAATAATCACAAACACCATGCCTACCGCCAAAATACCGGTAATGGCGGTCTGGCGCAGCAGGTTGGAAATGTTGCGGGCGCTGAGGTACGCGCCATCGGTCATGAAGGTGAAGAACAGCATGATTGCGACAATCGCTGCGATCATCACCAACACCTGTAAATTGAAAGAACGGCGGCGGGGCATTTCGTCTGGAGATGCCGCCGGTGCAGTCATACGGTCAGACAGCCAGGTTTTCAGCATGATGCTCACTCCTTAATGCAGCTTCCATCACCTGCTCCTGTGTCAGGCCACGGTTGGGCAAATCTGCCTTGAGCCGCCCCTGATGCATCACCAGCACCCGGTCGCTCAGGCCCAACACCTCAGGCAGTTCAGAGGAAATCACGATGACGGCGATCTGTTGCTTAACCAACTGGTTGATCAATTTGTAGATTTCATATTTTGCGCCGATGTCGATCCCGCGGGTCGGCTCATCCAGAATCAGGATTTTCGGGCACAACAGCAGGCATTTCGCCAGAATAGCTTTTTGCTGGTTACCGCCGCTGAGGCGCGCAATCGCCAATTCCGGCGATGCGGTTTTCACTTTCAGGTGGGTTATCGAATGCTGTAGGCGGTGCTGCTCGTCGGCTTCCCGCAGCACCGACAACGCACCGGTGAACTGATCGAGCGCCGCCAGCGTAATATTCTGCGCGACGCTCATTACCGGAATAATGCCGTCTTTTTTACGATCTTCCGGCACCATGGCAATCCCTAACGTCATCGCCTGCCGGCAATTCTGGATAGCGACCGGTTTGCCTTCCACCCAAATATCGCCTTGCCATCGCCCCGGATAGGCACCGAACAGGCATTGAACCGTTTCGGTGCGCCCGGCGCCAACCAAACCGGCAATCCCCAACACTTCACCGCGATGCAGGCGGAACGACACATCATCCACCCGGCGGATATGGCGGTTCACCGGGTGCCAGGCGGTCAGGTGCTCCACTCGCAGCACCTCTTCGCCGATATCGTGCGGCTCATTTGGATACAGCTCCGTCAGCTCACGCCCTACCATCATGGCGATTACCTGATCCTCACTGAGTGAATCCGCCGGGCAGGTGCCAATGTGCCTGCCGTCGCGGATAACACAGATCACATCGGAAATCGCTTTAACCTCGTTAAGCTTGTGAGAGATGTAGATGCAGGCGATACCGTGGTGACGCAGGTCGCGCACGATATCCAGCAAGACGCCGGTTTCCCGTTCCGTCAGCGATGCGGTCGGTTCATCGAGAATCAGCAAGCGCACCTGTTTGTTCAACGCCTTGGCGATTTCCACCAGTTGCTGTTGACCTAACCCCAGTTCGCCAACGCGAGTATTCGGGTCAATGTCCAGACGCACCTGCGCCAGCATGGTCTGGCAACGCAGGTACATCGCGTCGTAATCCATCACGCCGGCACGCGTCCATTCATTACCGAGGAAAATGTTCTCCAGCACCGTCATTTCTTTGACCAGCGCCAGTTCCTGATGAATGATGGCGATCCCTTTCTGCTCGGTGTCACGAATATGCCCGGCACGTAGCTCATCGCCAGCAAACCGGATGCGGCCTTCATAACTGCCGTACGGATAGACCCCACACAGCACTTTCATCAACGTTGACTTGCCGGAACCGTTCTCGCCGCACAGCGACAACACCTGTCCGGCCTCCAGTTGCAGGCTGACGTTGTCTACCGCTTTCACTGCACCAAAAACCTTGGTGATGTTTTTCATGTCCAACAGATACGGCATATCCCCTCCGCCTCACCGAATGCCTGTCGCCCGGCAATACCGCGGTTGCGGGCCGCCGGACGACAGGAGAACTGGTTAATAGATATCTGCTTTTTTATGGAACCCATCGGCAATGACGGTGCTATCGATATTCGCCTTATCAACCGGGATAGGCGTCAACAGGAAGGCGGGGACCTCTTTCTTGCCGTTATTGAGCGTGGCGTTAGACTCAGGTTTCTTACCTTGCCCCAGCGACACCGCGATAGCCGCCGCATCCTGCGCCAGCTTGCTAATCGGTTTGTACACGGTCATGGTCTGAGTGCCGGCAACAATCCGCTTGATCGCCGCCAGATCGGCATCCTGACCGGATATCGCCACTTTGCCGGCCAGCCCCTGCGCGGAGAGCGCCTGAATCGCACCGCCTGCGGTCGCATCGTTCGAGGCCACTACCGCATCAATCTTGTTGTTGTTAGCGGTCAGCGCGTTTTCCATGATCTTCAGCGCATTTTCCGGCAGCCAGCCATCCACCCACTGGTCGCCGACAATTTTGATCTTACCGCTGTCAATCAATGGCTTTAATACTTTCATTTGCCCCTGACGGAACAGTTTAGCGTTATTATCAACCGGTGAACCTCCCATCAGAAAATAATTCCCTTGCGGCACTTTGTTGAGCAGATATTGTGCCTGAAGCTCTCCGACTTTTTCATTATCGAACGAAATGTAAAAATCGATATCCGCATTATTAATCATACGGTCATAAGCCAGCACTTTAATTCCTTCACGCTTGGCTTCGGCAATCACATTACTTAACACCTGACCGTTATAAGGGATAATCACCAACACATCGACGCCGCGGTTAATCATATTTTCTATCTGGGATAGTTGTGTTTCTTCATTGCCGTTGGCGGATTGCACAAACACTTTCGCCCCTTTTTCTTCGGCTTTTTTTACAAAAATATCCCGATCCTTCTGCCAGCGTTCAAGGCGCAAGTCATCGATAGCCATACCAATTTTTACTTCTTTAGCGACCCCTGGCTGACTCAGCATGGCAAGTGCGGCGCAGACTGACAGTAATACGTGTTTCATTTTCATCGTAGAGTACCTTTGTTATAGGAAGGCAGGACAAAAACGTCTCTTCACTTACGGCTACGTTGCATGAAATTGTTGACAAGAAAAGTCAGGGTCAGCAATTGCTGATTTTTATCTCTGAATTACGTTTTTTGGTTTAATTGTTATTTTTTGATAGCGGTCATATTTTTATCCTGTTAATTCATTCCATAACACAAGCAGTTGCGCGCGGCTTTTCAGATTATTCCGGTTATTTTTTGCGATCAAACGCACATTTAATAATTATCTGAATTTCAGTGTGAAATAACGTAATTGAGGAAACCGGCAGGCAAACGGAATATTAAGACCAGGCTGAAAATAGCCATTCCGGTGGTTTGCAAGGAGATAACAATGCACGCTTATTTTGATCAGATAGAAAAAGTTCGCTTTGAAGGTCAGGGCAGCCGCAATCCGTTTGCCTTCCGCCATTACAACCCTGACGAGATTGTCCTCGGCAAGCGCATGGCCGACCATTTACGTTTTGCCGTCTGCTACTGGCATACCTTCTGCTGGAACGGTGCCGACATGTTCGGTGCTGGCGCCTTCGCACGGCCCTGGCAGCAATCCGGCGACGCACTGGCGCTGGCGAAGCGCAAAGCCGATATCGCCTTCGAGTTTCTGCACAAACTGGGCGTACCCTATTACTGTTTCCACGATGTCGATGTCGCGCCGGAAGGCAACTCGCTGCAGGAATACCTGAACAATTTTGCCGCCATGGCCGAGATTCTGGCAGCCAAACAGCAACAAGCCGGCGTGAAGTTGCTGTGGGGCACCGCCAACTGCTTCACCAACCCGCGTTACGCTGCCGGCGCCGCCACCAGTCCCGACCCGGAAGTCTTTGCCTGGGCCGCCACACAGGTATTTACCGCGATGAACGCCACTAAAGCGCTAGGCGGCGAGAACTATGTGCTGTGGGGTGGCCGCGAAGGCTATGAAACCCTGCTCAATACCGACCTGCGTCAGGAGCGCGAGCAGATTGGCCGTTTCATGCAAATGGTGGTGGAGCACAAACACAAGATCGGTTTCAACGGTACGTTGCTGATAGAACCCAAACCGCAGGAGCCGACCAAACACCAGTACGATTACGATGTCGCCACCGTCTACGGCTTCCTCAAACAGTTCGGGCTGGAGAAGGAAATTAAGGTCAATATCGAAGCGAACCACGCCACGCTGGCGGGACATACCTTCCATCACGAGATCGCCACGGCGATTGCACTCGGCATTTTCGGCTCGGTAGACACCAATCGCGGCGACGCGCAACTCGGCTGGGATACCGACCAGTTCCCCAACAGCGTGGAAGAAAACGCGCTGGTGCTCTATGAAATCCTCAAAGCAGGCGGGTTCACTACCGGCGGCCTCAATTTCGATGCCAAAGTTCGCCGCCAGAGCACTGATCGCTACGACCTGTTCCACGCCCATATCGGTGCGATGGATACAATGGCATTGTCGCTCAAGGTGGCGGCGCGCATGGTGGAAGACGGCGAACTGAATCAACATGTCGCCAACCGTTACGCCGGTTGGAATAGCGAGTTGGGTCAGCAGATCCTGCAAGGCAACGCCTCGCTGGAGATGCTGGCGGGTTACGCCGCACGTCATCAGCTTGACCCGCAGCACCACAGCGGGCAGCAGGAACGACTGGAAAATTTGGTTAATCGCTATCTGTTCGGTTGAATAGGTGTATAGGCTGGCGCAAACCCGGCAACGCAGAAAAGCGGGTGTTGAGTCTGCGCCAGCGACACAAATATTCCAGCGGCACGAATATTCCAGCGGCACAAATAGTAAGGATAGCCTGATAACCGCACACAAAGTCACAGCGAGGCGTTATGTATATCGGCATCGATCTTGGCACATCGGGCGTGAAAGCCATCTTATTACGGGAAAACGGCGAGGTAGCAGCCAGCCACAGCGCACCGTTGAGTATCTCTCGCCCACATCCGCTCTGGTCGGAACAGAATCCGGAAATGTGGTGGCAGGCAACCGACGACGCGTTGAACGCACTGGCGGCACAGCAGACGCTAAAAGCGGTTCGCGCCATCGGGCTGACTGGCCAGATGCACGGTGCAACGCTGCTGGATGCAAAGCAACAGATATTACGGCCAGCCATCTTGTGGAATGACGGGCGCAGTGCGGCGCAATGTCAGCAACTGGAGCAGCAGGTGCCAGATGCCCGCCGCATCACCGGTAATCTGATGATGCCTGGTTTTACTGCGCCGAAGCTCAAGTGGATACAACAGCATGAACCGGACATTTTTCGGCTCATCGACAAGGTGCTGTTGCCAAAAGACTATCTACGCTGGCGTCTGACCGGCGACTTCGCCAGCGACATGTCCGATGCAGCCGGTACACTGTGGATGGACGTCGCCCGCCGCGACTGGAACGACTCCCTGCTCGCCGCCTGCGGACTCAACCGCGACCAGATGCCTGCGCTATTCGAGGGCAACCAGATTACCGGACACGTGCGCGCCGACATCGCCGCTCGCTGGGGTATGCCGCCAGTGCCGGTGGTAGCTGGCGGCGGCGACAATGCCGCTGGCGCCATCGGCGTTGGGCTGTATCAGGCCGGTCAGGCCATGCTATCGCTCGGCACGTCCGGCGTTTATTTTGCCGTCAGCGACGGCTTTCTCAGCAACCCTCAGCGTGCCGTTCACAGCTTTTGCCATGCGTTGCCCAACAGTTGGCATCTGATGTCCGTGATGCTGAGCGCGGCGTCCTGTCTCGACTGGGCCGCCCGGCTGACCCACGCCGACAGCGTGGCAACACTGATCACCGAAGCCGAGCAGGCAAGCGCGGAAGAAACGGCTACGCCAGTGTGGTTCCTGCCCTACCTGTGCGGCGAACGGACACCGCACAACAACCCGCAGGCTAAAGGCGCATTCTGGGGGCTGACCCACTCGCATGGTCGCGCAGCGCTGGCACGCGCCGTGCTGGAAGGGGTGGGATTTGCGTTGGCGGACGGCATGGATGCACTGCACGCAACCGGTTTGGAACCCCAGCAAATCACCCTGATCGGCGGCGGCGCTCGCAGCGCTTACTGGCGGCAGATGCTGGCGGATATCAGCGGCAAAACGCTGGAATACCGCACCGGCGGTGATGTCGGCCCGGCATTGGGCGCAGCGCGACTGGCGCAAATTGCGCTGAATCCGGCCATACCGCTGACACAGTTGCTGCCAGCCTTGCCACTGGAACACACCCACCAGCCTGACGCAACGCGTCATGCACTGTATGCACAACAGCGCAAAACGTTCCGTGAGCTTTACCAGCAACTCAGCCCGCTGATGACCTGATGCGGTTCTCCTGACAATGACAAAACTTACCTTATTAGCAACTTACCGTATTAGCCAAAAGAAAGGGCCACCAAAGTGGCCCTTTCCTGACAGGTTGTCGGCTCAGAACAGACCGAGCGGTTTCTCGGAATAACTCACCAGCAGGCATTTGGTCTGTTGGTAGTGTTCCAGCATCATCTTGTGGGTTTCGCGCCCGATACCGGACTGTTTATAGCCGCCGAACGCCGCATGTGCCGGGTAAGCATGGTAACAGTTGGTCCAGACACGGCCCGCCTGAATACCGCGCCCCATACGGTAGGCAATGTTGGTGTTGCGGCTCCATACCCCGGCGCCCAGGCCATAAGGCGTGTCGTTGGCAATTGCCAGCGCTTCTTCCGGTGTTTTGAAGGTGGTCACTGCCAGCACCGGCCCGAAGATCTCCTCCTGAAACACCCGCATTTTGTTCTGGCCGAACAGAATAGTCGGCTCCAGATAGTAACCCTGCGCCAAATCTCCCGGCAGCACTTTACGATGCCCGCCGGTCAGTACCTCCGCCCCTTCTTTCTTGCCGATATCGATGTAATTGAGGATGGTATCCAACTGCCCCGCCGATACCTGTGCCCCCATCATGGTCTGACTATCAAGCGGATTCCCCACCCGGATAGACTCTACCCGTTTGATGGCGCGTTCCATAAACCGTTCGTAAATCGATTCCTGAATCAATGCCCGGCTCGGACAGGTACAGACCTCACCCTGATTAAAGGCAAACAGCGCGAACCCTTCCAGCACCTTGTCAAAGAAGCTGTCTTCCTGATCCATGACGTCGGCAAAGAAAATATTCGGTGATTTGCCGCCCAGCTCCAGCGTCACCGGGATAACGTTCTGCGCCGCATACCCCATGATTTGTTGGCCGACTTCGGTCGAGCCGGTAAAGGCGACTTTGGCGATGCGCGGCGACGTCGCCAGATATTCGCCGATCTGCCCACCTGCACCGTTCACCACATTCAGCACGCCCGGCGGCAGAATATCCTGAATCAACTCCATCAACAGCAGTACCGACAGCGGGGTCAGTTTGGCGGGTTTGAGCACGATGCAGTTACCCGCCGCCAGCGCCGGGGCCAGCTTCCAGCACGCCATCAGCAGCGGGAAGTTCCAGGGAATAATTTGCCCGACAACGCCTAACGGCTCGTGGAAGTGATAGGCGACGGTGTCATGGTCGATTTCGCTTATCGCCCCTTCCTGCGCGCGAATACAGGCAGCAAAGTAGCGGAAATGATCGATGCCCAGCGGCACGTCGGCATTCATGGTTTCCCGGATAGGTTTCCCGTTGTCCCAGGTTTCCGCACTGGCCAATAACTCCAGATTAGCTTCCATACGATCAGCTATCCGGTTGAGGATCTGCGCTCGTTCGCGGGTAGACAACGCGCCCCATTCGGCACTGGCCTTGTGAGCGGCATCCAGCGCTTGATCGACATCGCGGCTGCTGGAACTGGCAACTTCACACAACGGTTGTCCGGTCACCGGCGTCAGGTTGACGTAATACTCGCCACCAACGGGGGGAACCCATGCACCACCAATAAAGTTGTCGTAGCGCTTTTTCAGTGTCAGGGCTGGGCCATATTCACCGGGTTTTACCCAATTTTCTGCATTATTGATGTCCATTTCTTTCTCCTTTGGTAACACGACGTGTCATCGCAGGCAGATACACAGCATCATGCCGGTACCCCTGCGCAGATATAGCCAGCCTGCCAGTACAAAACCAGGCAGGGATGAGAATCCTTCTGGCTGGATAAATCCTCACAGATAGTGATGGTTAAATCGTATACAGTGTTGCTGAGTTGTAAAAGCCCTGTGACAGAGAAAAATATCACTCTTCGACACAGCGCACAGTTTGTTATCTCTGTATCCGCACCATCGCTTTTATACTCAATGGGATAGCAGCATATTGGCGGGATAAAAATTCGCATCACCGCCATGGCGGTGAAATAATGTCAAAATAGATTCACCAACAACGGGCACAACACAGTGAACAGTGATGATTTTCAGGGCGTCCCAAGCAGCGGCGCCTGCCAGCGTAACGTCTGGCGCCAGGATGAGCTGGATTTGCCACAGCAGGATTGGCTGGCGCAAGAAGTACCGGTAGCGCTGGTTTATAACGGCATTTCACACGTCGTGATGATGGCATCGCCAAAAGACCTGGAGTCGTTTGCACTCGGCTTCTCTCTGTCGGAAGGTATCATCCAGTCAGCACAGGACATTTACGGCATGGATGTTGTGCCGGTGTGTAACGGCATCGAAGTACAAATCGAGCTTTCCAGCCGCCGTTTTGCCGGGCTGAAAGCACGCCGACGAGCGATGGACGGGCGCACGGGTTGCGGCGTCTGCGGGGTGGAACAACTGGCGGAAATCGGCAAGCCGGTAGCACCGCTGCCGTTCACGCAGCACTTCTCCTTATCCTGTCTGGAAGGCGCATTACAGGCGTTGAAGAGCGTGCAACAGGCAGGCGCGCTAACCGGCGCGACACATGCCGCCGCCTGGCTGTCACCGCAAGGCGAGTTGTTGGGAGGCTGCGAAGATGTGGGCCGCCATGTAGCGCTGGACAAACTGCTGGGAACGCGTGCGCGCCAGCCCTGGCAACAGGGCGCAGCACTGGTTTCCAGTCGCGCCAGCTATGAAATGGTGCAGAAGTCCGCCATGTGTGGCGTAGAGATCCTGTTCGCGGTTTCAGCCGCCACCTCGCTGGCAGTGGAGGTAGCCGAGCGCTGCAATCTGACACTGGTCGGCTTCTGCCGCCCTGGACGCGCCACCATCTATACCCACCCGCAACGGTTACAGCCATGATGGATGCGCCGGGCATAGCTTAGATCAATTTGTTGTTAGCCAAACATATTACGGAACAACCTATTGTAATAATAGGGGAAAAACAAAAATCAAACCGCCTTGCGCCACGAATAATCGTTTTCAAGATCATTTAATTAACTATAATGAACGTAATGCTTACGCGGTGCTAACAAACCATGGTGCCGCACAAACTGGTCACACCACGCATTGTGTATGACAATAATTTGCGCACGACAACAATGGAGATGCTAAACATGAGTTATTCACTGCCATCCCTGCATTATGATTATGACGCACTGGAGCCGCACTTCGACAAACAGACGATGGAAATTCATCACTTAAAACACCATCAGGCTTACGTCAAGAACGCTAACGCAGCGCTGGAATCTCTGCCTGAATTCGCCAGCCTGTCTGCCGAAGAGCTGATTACTAAACTGGATCAACTGCCAGCGGATAAAAAAGGCCCACTGCGTAATAACGCTGGCGGCCACGCCAACCACAGCATGTTCTGGAAAGGGCTGAAGCTGGGCACCACGCTGGAAGGCGAACTGAAAGCGGCTATTGAGCGTGATTTCGGCAGCGTTGACGCGTTCAAGGAAAAATTCGAGCAGGCCGCAGCAACCCGTTTCGGTTCTGGCTGGGCCTGGCTGGTGCTGAAAGATGACGGCAAGCTGGCTGTGGTTTCCACCGCCAACCAGGACAGCCCGCTGATGGGTGAAGCGATCTCCGGCGCATCCGGCTATCCGATCATCGCCCTGGACGTGTGGGAGCACGCTTACTACCTGAAATACCAGAACCGTCGCCCGGACTACATCAAAGCATTCTGGCACGTCGTAAACTGGGACGAAGCGGCTAAACGTTTTGCTGAAGCGAAAAAATAATACTTGAAGTAACAGTTAACTTTCTTACTGGAAATTAATCGACAAACCCGGAATAACATTCGTTATACCGGGTTTTTTCTATTTTATTTCCCGAATCACTACCGGGAAAAACAGTATAAAGTTTTAGTATGGTAAGCCGATAGAGTCTGCGTGTTCTTTTCACAAGCTATGCGCCACTGCTTATCTGTTATTTCATATATGCAGGGTTTTAAAGGTATGGAGACACAGTAACCAGATAATACGCCAGTCACTGACTCAGGCAAGCGACTGGAAAAAACAAATCCATCGGAAGCCGATTTGAGCACCCAAGCGCGGCCAGGAAGGCCGGCAACAGTTAGCGTACCCGTGCATGACACGGTGCTAAGTCTGTATGGATGCTAATTAAGAGCCTGGTATCTCACTTAGTCACTCAGCCTATCTACGATGGAAGAAAGCAAATGGCGATAAAATTCGAGAATATCAAAGTCGGCAAGAAGTTAGGATTAGGGTTCTCCTTGATTCTGATATTGACCGTTATCATTGCTGCCGTGAGTGTTCACTACATAGAAACATTGAAAGGGCGTTTTGAAAAAGTTATTTTCAGCAACCAAATTAATAATGAAGTCAGTGAAGCCCGTTATTATCGTGCGCTATATGGCGCTAATTATGAACCGGACAATCTTAAAGAAAATAGTAAACATATTGATAACATTATTGGGTTAATATCATCCATTCAGGATAAATCCTGGCGAAGCGATTACAATGACCGGCTGAATAATATCGATAAATTGATTAATCAGTATAAAGAAAGACGGAAAAATTACGCCGACGCCGTTGCCAAAAAAGATGACGTCAGAAAAAGCTGGAACCTGTCAGATTCTGAAAAACCGCTCAAACAGATAGAGCAGCAGGTGGCCGGCAATCTGCCGCTGCAATTACAACTCACTTCGTTGCACCAAAAACTGGTCAATGTTCGCTATATGGTACGCGGTCTGTTGTTGTCGCTGAACAGCGAGGCGCAAAAACCGCTGGTTACTGCGCTGGACGATGCCCAAAAGACGCTGAGCCAGTTCGTTCAGGCGCTGACGCCGGAACAGCAAGCCATCATGGCGCCTGTCGTCTCTACCGTCTCGACCTACAAAACGCAGGTACTGGCTTATCTGCCGGCTTATCAGGAAGAGTTGGCTCAGAGTAAGTTACTGGGTGACACTGCGAATATGCTTATCGACAACGTCAATAAGATGGTCACCGAGGAAACCGCCGCCACCCAGAGCGATATCACCAGCGCCGAATGGCAGATAGCGATTACCTCTCTGATTACTCTGATACTGGGCGCACTGATTGCCTGGTATATCTCCCGCCAGATTACTCACCCGTTGAACAATACCGTCGCTATCGCCGAAAGCATCGCCACCGGCGATCTGACTATCGCTATTGAGACAACACGCCACGACGAATTAGGAATGCTGTTCGGCGCCATGGCAAAAATGAAAGCCAATCTGCATCACATGATTGACGATATTCGTATGGGGGTCACCCAGATCACCACCGCCGCTAGCGAAATCGTCACCGGTAATAACGATCTGGCCGCTCGCACCGAATCTCAGGCGGCTTCAGTAGAAGAAACCGCCGCCAGCATGGAACAACTGACAGCCACCGTGAAACAGAACGCCGCTAACGCGCATCAGGCCAACAAACTGGTGTTGGATGCAACGCAGACGGCACAGGAAGGCGGCAAGCTGGTCGCTGATGTGGTGCAAACCATGTCGGACATTGAAGGCAGTTCCAAACGCATTGCAGAAATCACTTCGGTTATCAACGGTATCGCATTCCAGACTAACATTCTGGCGCTCAACGCAGCGGTGGAAGCGGCGCGTGCCGGTGAGCAGGGCCGTGGTTTCGCCGTGGTCGCCAACGAAGTGCGTAGTCTGGCGCAACGTAGTTCGCAGGCTGCTAAAGAGATTGAAGGGCTGATTTCCACCTCGGTCGATCAGGTAGCGAAAGGGGCGGATCTGGTACACAACGCCGGTAAAACCATGCAGGAGATTGTGACAGCGGTAACGCATGTACACGACATCATGGGGGAAATTACTGTCGCATCCGATGAACAAAGCCGCGGTATCGCTCAGGTGAATCAGGCGATTGTCGAGATGGACAGCACCACCCAGCAGAACGCCGCGCTGGTGCAGCAATCTTCCGCCGCCGCCAGCTCACTGGAAGAACAGGCGGTCATGCTCTCCAACACCGTATCGGTTTTCCGCCTCTCTTCCACGCAGGAACTGGGTTCCGCCAGCCACGGCTTACCGTTCGCCGGTCATCAGTTGTCTTATAAGCACTAATTAAGCGCTAATCCGCAGACAACAACCGTGCTCCCCTTCTTCTTCACCAAAGGGGAGCACACAACAGCAAAAGGGCAACCGATACGGGCTGCCCTTTTGTTTTTGCTGAAATCAGAACGCCTTTTTCAGGCTGATGCTGGCGATAAGTTCCGTCAACGACAGTACCAGCGTGGATCGCACCATCTGCTGGTAACGCTGCTGTTGCATCGCTGCCAGCAGCGCATCGTCGGCATCAGCGCCTGGCGGCGGCATCGGCGATGACGGCAAGCTGTTCACACAATGCAGCTCACTGATCGGCCCAAGGATTTCATCATCCGTAAACCGGTACTCGTGCTCATCGTGGGTCAGTTCCTCACCCAACGCCATCAGCAGCTCAGTATCTTCATACTCTTTACGGCTAATCATGCCCAGCCCGTAAATCAGCTTCAACCGCACCGACAATTCGCCCAAAGGCCCGCTGCCAGACAACAGCGGTTCAACGGCATATTTCACGGCATAGTCGTCTTTACGAAACACCTGCAACATCAACAGACTGACGGCTTCCGCCAATAACTCGACGGCCATCAGCATAAAACTTCTGACCGTTTTCGATGCATTCAGGGATTCCAGTACCCGGTTTTCAAATGCCTGCGTATCATCCATTGTCGCTTCTCGTACGTTAATTCTGCGCACAGTATTGCCCCTGCGCGGTGGAGCGGCTGACTCCACGAGGGAATCGCTTTGCATCATCAACTCCCCCGTCCTATCCCAACGCACTCGATTGAAAAGCAGGGACACAGCCTGACCTGTGCCGAGACGCGCCGACTACTGCATGGCGTTATACACACTCACCGCTTTTCCGACAACCTCGCTGTCAACGTCCAGACCGGAAATCTGCGCCAGCGCAACCTGCGGCCCTTGTGTGGCTATCAACGCCGCCAGTTCCTGCGCCTGCGGGTCCTGATCGCTGCGATAGTGCATCGCGGCGGCGATACCCTGAATCAGGTTGTCGTGCGGCAGCCCATACTCCAGCGTGCCCAGCAATGGTTTGATCAGGCGATCACCCGCGCTGAGTTTACGCAGCGGCTGGCGACCAACGCGCTCTACCTCATCATGCAGCCACGGGTTTTCAAACCGGGTAAGGATCTTGCGAATGTAAGCCTGATGCTTGTCGGCATCAAAGCCATAGCGACGAATCAGCACCGCACCACTCTCTTCCATCGCGCCTTGCACCACACAGCGGATAGCCGGGTCCAAAATCGCGTCGCGGATAGTACTGTGGCCCGCGCGCTGGCCAAGATAAGCCGTAATAGCGTGGCCGGTATTCAGGGTGAACAGCTTGCGCTCCACAAAAGCCATCAGGTTATCGGTCAGTTCCATACCGGCAATCGCCGGTGGTTCACCGTTGAACTGGGTTTTATCGACAATCCATTCACTAAAGGTTTCCACCGTCACCGCCAGCGGGTCGGACTCACCTGCTTCAGCGGGCGGCACAATACGGTCTACCGCTGAGTCCACGAAACCGACATGCTGCGCGACCCACGCCTGCGTATTTTCCGGCAGTTGCGCCAGCACATGCTGTTTGAGTTGGCTGGTGCCACGCACCATGTTCTCGCAGGCAATGATATTCAGCGACGAGGTATTGCCATTTTCATGGCGCTTCACCAGCCCCTGCGCAATCGTACCGGCGATCTTCGCCAGAATCTGCGGACCTACCGCCGTCGTGACCAGATCGGCCTCGGCAATCAACTCAACCGCCTGTGCGCTACCGCTGTGCACAGCGCTAACCTGGTTAACCGTCTCGACGAGTTGCTGTTCGCCGACGATCCGCACCGGGTAGCCGCCACGTTGATTGATGGCATCCAGCAACGGCTGATTCACATCGGCAAACGTCAGGGCAATACCCGCGTCCGCCAGCAGCTTGCCGATAAAACCACGGCCAATATTGCCGGCCCCAAAATGTAATGCTTTCATCATACGTAACCTTAAACTACTGAGATTTAACAATCAGTGAAACAAAGCGCCGCCCGAAGGCGGCACTTTTTTATTTATCTGTCAGGCAGGAGACTTGCCGGAGAGCAGGTTGAGAACCTCCTGCACATTTTCCGTTTGAGCCAGCCGTTCTATTATCGACTCGTCATCCAGCGCACTGGTGAGATTGGTGATAACCTGCACATGCTCGTTATTACGCGCCGCGATACCGATTACCAGACGAGCCACGTCATCCTCATCGTCGCCAAAGCGCACCCCTTGCGGATACTGGCAGAACACCACACCGGTTTTCAGCACCCGGTCCTTGGCTTCAATCGTCCCGTGCGGCACGGCAATCGACTCACCCAAATAGGTGGAAGTCAGTTTCTCACGTTCCAGCATCGCATCGACATACGCCGGCTCAACATATCCACCTTTTACCAGTTGTTCACCAGCAAAGCGGATAGCCTGTTCTTTATCAGCCGCCTGCAAGTTCAGGAAGATGTTTTTCTCCGTCAGTTGGAACAGCGTCTGCGGTGCAGCAGCCGGCTCGGCAGCGGACGTTGCCTGGGCTGGTTTAGCGCTGCCAGATTGGGCCGC
The DNA here is from genome assembly GCF_012273755.1 of Dickeya sp. CFBP 2040. Lineage (NCBI taxonomy): Bacteria > Pseudomonadati > Pseudomonadota > Gammaproteobacteria > Enterobacterales > Pectobacteriaceae > Dickeya > Dickeya sp. CFBP 2040. The sequence continues at coordinate 121,154 of NZ_JAAVXH010000074.1, read as the reverse complement.
CTGCAAACGAGCGACTAAATCGCTGTACAGATGGCTATCGAGGAAGTTGGTCAGCGAAATGTGCTGAGCCTGCGGTGCATGACGCATGGCGCGCTCGGTCAAATCACGGTGAGTGATCACCAGATCAACGTCTTCCGGCAGGTTGTTGATGGCGCAGTTGGTCACCGAAACGTTCTGCAAACCGGCATCCTGCACCTTCTTGCGCAGCACCCCAGCCCCCATGGCGCTGGAACCCATGCCGGCATCACAGGCGACGATGATCTTACGCACGGTACCAAGATCGCCACTCACACCGCCGACAGCCTGACCCTTGGACGCAGATTTCATCTCCTGCATACGACGGGTCGCCTGTTCCAGTTCATCATCATCTTTCACTTTGCTGCTTTTCAGCAGGATGGACGACACCACAAAAGAGACGGCAAACGCAGCGGCGATAGCGGTGATATTGGCGAAATACGCGCCTTTTGGCGTCATCGCCAACACCGCCAGAATGGAACCCGGCGAAGCCGGAGACACCAGACCGCCGTTCAACAGGCCCAGCGTGAACACGCCGGTCATCCCGCCAAGAATCACGGCGATGATCAAACGCGGATTCATCAGCACATACGGGAAGTAGATTTCATGAATCCCGCCCAGGAAGTGAATGATAGCTGCGCCCGGTGCAGACTGTTTGGCATTGCCACGACCAAACAGCATATACGCCATCAGCACGCCCATGCCCGGCCCTGGGTTGGCTTCGATCAGGAAGAAGATCGATTTCCCGGCTTCCGTCGCCTGCTGGATGCCCAGCGGCGAGAAGATGCCGTGGTTAATCGCGTTATTCAGGAACAGGATCTTCGCCGGTTCAACGAAAATCGACGCCAGCGGCAGCAGATTGTTTTGCACCATCAGGTGTACGCCGGCAGCCAGAAGGCGCGAGAGCGATTCAACCAACGGACCAATCGCCAGGAAAGACAGAATCGCCAGCAACATGCCGATGATCCCGGCAGAGAAGTTGTTGACCAGCATTTCAAAGCCGCTTTTGATTTTGCCGTCAACCGCAGCATCAAAGCGTTTGATAGCCCAGCCCCCCAACGGACCGGCAATCATCGCGCCGAGGAACATCGGGATATCGGAACCGACTACCACCCCCATGGTAGTAATCGCGCCGACCACGCCGCCACGTTCGCCCCCAACCAGACGCCCGCCAGTAAAGCCAATCAGCAACGGCAACAGATAGGTGATCATCGGGCCGACCAGCTTGGCCAGCGTCGCGTTAGGAATCCATCCGGTAGGAATAAACAGTGCGGTGATAATCCCCCAGGCAATAAAGGCGCCGATATTCGGCATCACCATATTGCTCAGGAAGCGGCCAAAATTCTGCACCTTGACCTTGGTATCTGGTGAGAGCATAGAGATACACCCCTTTGAAACGCGCGGCAGAAAGCGTTCGCGCGGTAATTATTGATTGTTAGACAGCGTGATGATTTCCGTCGGCATCATGGGGTCGTGTACCGCACTGTGTACATACCGCTATTGCCGCTTACGGCGTTTCACCATCACAACACGGCGTGACGGTGAAAAATCTCAATAGCACGGCCCCAAAAAAATCCTTTATCACAGCGGACTCTAGCACGTGGTTTTCAGACCGCAACTTGCGACAAAAATGTGATTAAAATCACATATCACGCCTACAAATCAGCCACAATTAGGTGACATGATTCACAAAAAAAATAATAAAAATGGAAAAATGGTCAAAAAAACACCATACGATACAGGAAAAATAGTGATAGTGAACACTATTTTAGTGGTTAGGTTTATGCGAAATACGTGATCAAAATCACAATATATTTCAGCGTGGACCCGTCTTCATACGAAAACCGGTCCACACCGTAAGCCATGTTAATGCGGCAGGAAATTCTGGGATTTGAGGGTGGTGAACAGTTTTTGCTGCTGGCTGGCAATATCGGTCATCAGGCTGTTGTACTGATCCACCTGCTGCTGGGTGTGAAACTGCACGCCGTTGTTACCAAATACCACCTGATTGCCCTGAGCCTGCAGATAGTCCCCCACCTGAATGACACTCTGCGCAAACGAGGTGCTGGCCGGCACCACCGTCACCATCGCATTAGCCGGCAGAGAAACGGCGCGGTTGTAAACCTTGTCATACACCGTCTGCAATTCTTCCGGCTGCTTAAGCGCCCGGCGAGCATTATCCGCCTGCGTTTTGGCATTCTGCACCTGCGGACTCAACATGGTAAGACCACCAAGCGCCTGACGCAGGTTATCGCGCTGAGTCATGTAATCCTGCGGTACGCGAATATGGGACACCACATCCAGTACCGGTGTCAGGCTGCCTGCCAGTGCCTGATCCAACTGCTGGTTGAAACTGGTCATCACCGCGTAGTCCTGGGTAAAACGCCCGAAACTCTGCTTCTGCTGTTCGGACAACGTCGGCAACTGGCGCCCTTCCTGCTGTGAAATTCCCTGCAGGAAAGTGATGAACGCCTGACGTGCATCCTTATCCTTGTCGCCACAGGCCGACAGTTGCAATGCCACAACCAACATAACCACTGGCAGCAGCCAGCGCGAACGGTAATCCGCCAACATCATTACTACTCCTGTTTATTTTCACTACCGTGACCCGGCGGCCTTCTTTAAACCACCAACGAGCCATCACCCGACGAGTCATATCGCCCTAAGCGTAACCGAACCTGCCGCCGCGTGGCACAGGCTGCGCCTGTTTTTTTCATCCCGCCGCCGGTTCATCAATCAAGAATCACTATTCTACGCCGGATTGGTGCTGTATGCCGTATGGTTCTCTATGCCGTATCGTACTTATGCCGTAAGCGACTACGCTCCCACAGAATCTCGATTTTGTTATCGCAATGCGCACCAGGTTGCACACCATCCCGCACACAACCATCATCTTGCACAAAAATAGTGCAATCCGGCAATGCATACCGGACATACAACATCCCACATTCCCCCTTTGGTCTGCTTTCTGGATTCAAAGCGGAAATTTTTAGTCAATTGAAAGATAAATAAAAATAAAACCATTACCCCCGGAATTCCCATGTTGCCACACAAGCTGGCAAGCATTTTGCTTTGTAGCACGGGCAGCAGGAGCGATAGCGGGCAACCGGTGTCGCCAGACAATTTGGAAATGGGTGACTAGGGTTCCGGCTTTGACTGCGCAGGTCCGAGAGTCACCGACCGCCCTCTGGCGGTTACACGGCGGGAAAAAAGCCCGGGAGGATACAGCGAGATAGATGCTCGCCGCCCTCCTGCTGGTTTAATCATTGCGCCCAACGTCAGAGGACATTCACCATGAAAACGATTCAACGATTACTGCTTGTTTGCGCCCTGGCGCTGTGCAGCGTCGGCGTGCAGGCCGCCGATAAATCTGCCTTCAAACTCTGCTGGTCTATTTACGCCGGCTGGATGCCCTGGGACTACGCCCAGCAGCACGGCATCATTAAAAAATGGGCCGACAAGTACGGCATCGACATCCAGTTTGTACAGGTCAACGACTACATCGAATCCGTTAACCAGTACACCTCCGGCGGCTTTGACGGCTGCGCCATGACCAACATGGATGCCCTGACCATTCCAGCCGCCGGCGGTGTGGACAGCACCGCGCTTATCGTTGGCGACTACTCAAACGGCAATGACGGCATTCTGATCAAAGGCACCAACAGCCTGGCTGCACTCAAGGGCAAACCGATTAATCTGGTGCAGCTGTCGGTTTCTCACTACCTGCTGGCGCGGGCGCTGGAAAAAAGCGGCATGAGCGAAAAAGACATCAAGGTAGTGAATACCGCCGATGCCGATTTAGTCGCCGCGTTCGGTACGCCTGACGTGCAGGCTATCGTCACCTGGAACCCGCTGCTGGCAGAAGCCAAAAAACAGCCGGGCAGCCAACTGGCGTTTTCTTCCGCGCAAATCCCCGGCGAAATCCTCGATTTGCTGGTGGTCAACACCGCCACACTGAAACAACACCCCGAACTGGGTAAAGCGCTGACCGGCGCATGGTATGAAACCCTGCAAACCATGTCTGGCGATAGCGCTGCCGCACGTCAGGCACGCACCTTCATGGGGCAAGCCGCCGGTACCGATCTGGCCGGGTTTGACGCGCAACTGGCCGCCACCCACCTGTTTGCTACCCCGAAACAGGCGCTGGAATTCGTCCAGAACGCGCAGTTGAAAACCACCATGCAGTCCGTGGCGGAGTTCTCCTTCCGTCATGGCTTGCTGGGCGAAGGTGCGCCGGGCGCTGACGTGGTGGGTGTCGCCACCCCAGCGGGCCTGTGGGGCAACACCGGCAATGTCAAACTGCGTTTCAGCGACGAGTTCCTGAAACTGGCCGCCGACAACAAGCTGTAATCAGGAGAACGCCGGATGCGCAAATTGATCAACTACCAGCCGTTGCCGCTGACACGCGGAATGATGGGGTTTCTGCCGCTACTGGCGCTGTTGCTGGTCTACCTGATGGCATCCGACGCCCGGCTGGCGGTGAATGCCGCCGACAAGCTGTTGCCGGGGCTGAGCGCGATGGCGCAAGCCATGCACCGCATGGCGTTTGAACCCAACGAGCGCACTGGCGAATACCTGTTGTGGGTCGATACCGCCGCCAGCCTGCTGCGGTTGTTGACCGGCGTAGGCTTAAGCGCCGTGCTGGCGCTGGTATTCGGCCTGCTGTGCGGCGCACTGCCAGCGGTACGGGCCACCTTGTCGCCACTAATCACCTTGTTTGCGCTGATCCCGCCGCTGGCGGTGCTGCCGATCCTGTTCATCGTTTTCGGGCTGGGTGAAGCATCGAAAGTGGTGCTGATCATGGTGGGTATCACGCCGTTTATCGTGCGGGACCTGCAACTCTACATCCAGAGCCTGCCGCAGGAGCAACTGGTGAAAGCGCAAACCCTTGGCGGCCACAGCGGCCAAATCCTGTGGCGGGTGATCCTGCCGCAACTGATGCCGCGTTTGCTGGACGCGGTGCGCCTGTCGCTCTGCTCCGCCTGGCTGTTTCTGATCGCCGCCGAAGCGATTGCCGCCACCGAAGGGCTGGGTTACCGCATCTTCCTGATGCGCCGCTATCTGGCGATGGACGTCATTTTGCCCTACGTCGCCTGGATAACCATGCTGGCGTTCCTGCTCGATGTGCTGCTGCGGGTCATCAGCCGTCGCAGCTGGCCCTGGTATTACTCGAAATAAGCCGTTGACCAGAACGCAGGAGAACCTATGTCGTTATTAACACTAAAAAATCTCAAAAAAGAGTACGACGGTCAGGTGGTGCTGGAACGGCTCAACATCTCCGTTGAGGAGGGCGAATTCGTTTCCATTGTCGGTGCGTCCGGCTGTGGCAAAACCACGTTTCTCAAGATGCTGCTCGGCACCGAAAGCCCCAGCAGCGGCCAGTTGCTGCTAGACGGCGCGCCGATACCGCAAGAGCCGGACCAACACCGCGGCGTGGTATTCCAGCGCTACTCGGTTTTCCCTCATCTTCGCGTGCTGGAAAACGTGATGATTGGCGCGGAGTTCGCCGAGGCTCGCTGGCTGGGTCGGGTATGGGGCAAACGCCGTCGGGCGATTCATGATGAAGCAATGGCGATGCTGCGTCAGGTCGGGCTGGAGCAATCCGCCCGGAAATATCCGCATCAGTTGTCCGGCGGTATGCAACAACGGCTGGCATTAGCACAGGCGTTGATCAAACGACCACGCATTCTGCTGCTGGATGAACCGTTCGGCGCGCTCGACCCCGGCATCCGTGCCGAAATGCATCAGTTGATCAGCCGGTTATGGCAGGAGCACCGCCTGACTATTTTCATGATCACCCATGACCTTAAAGAAGGCTTTTCGCTCGGATCGCGCCTGTGGGTGTTCGACAAGCTCCGTCATGACCCGCAAGCGCCGGACGCATTTGGCGCCAGCATCACCTATGACCTCCCGCTGGAACGTGCGCCTGCCGGCGTGCGGGACTCAGTGGGAGAACTGATTGACAGGCGGCAGCACGTCGCCTGACCAGGAGGAATCACACCATGAATGATCATTATCAGACTGAGCTGCCCGCCGGGTCGCACTGGTCGCTGCTGATGCGCCGCGGCACCGCGCTGCGCCTGACCGACGTCGAAGGCGGCGCCAACGTAGGCATGTTGTTCTACAACCCGGAAAATCCGCTGGAGCGTTACAACGCGCCGGATACGCTCAAATGCCAGCACACATTTCGCCTGACGGCAGGACACTGCCTGTATTCGGATATGGGGCGCATTTTCTGCGGCATCGAAACCGATAGCTTTGGCTGGCACGACACCGTGTGCGGCACCGCCAATGCCCAGCAGGTGGCGCGTCAGTTCGGTGAACTGAACTACCAGCAGGCCCGCAACGACCGTCATCAAAACGGTTACGACAGCTTTCTGGTGGAACTGGCGAAATATGGCCTCGGCAAGCGCGATATGGCCGCCTGCGTCAACTTTTTCGCTCATGTCGGCAGCGATGACAACGGTAACCTGCGGCTTGAGCAACAAGGTAAAGCCGGTGCCAGCGTCACGCTGCGCTTCGCCATGGATACGCTGGTTATTCTGCACACCTGTCCGCACCCGCTCAGCACCGCTGCCGACTATCCGCGTCATCCGGTGCTGCTGACGTTGGATCATCAGCGCGCGCCGCTACCGGAGATCTGTCTGGAACGCCCGGAAAACCGGCGTGGACTGCGCAATAACGCGCTTTACTATCTGGCTGAACAACCACAAGGAGTCTGAGTATGATCCAGACCAGTCAACGCGACCCCGCCACGGCGGTTTACCGTGCCACCGTTCAGGCTGGCGACTACTGGCTACACCGAATCGACGCTGGCCAAACGCTGCGTATCACCGACCTCGAAGGCAATCAGGCCGCTGATACTCTGTTCTACAACGCCGACGATACCGCCGAGCGCTACAGCATGACCGATACCCTGCGCGGTCAGCGCAATGTCTTTCTCACCACCGGCAGCGTGCTGCGCTCCAATGAGGACCGCCCGATGCTGGAAATCGTGGCGGATACCTGTGGCCGTCACGACACCCTCGGCGGTGCCTGCGCGACCGAGAGCAACACGGTGCGTTACGATCTGGAAAAACGCCATATGCACGCCTGCCGCGACAGTTGGATGCTGGCAGTGGCGCAACACCCGGAATACCACCTGACCAAACGCGACATCACCCACAACATCAACTTTTTTATGAATGTGCCGGTGACGCAGGACGGTGGGCTGACCTTCGCCGATGGTATCTCCGCGCCGGGAAAATACGTGGAAATGGTAGCGAAAATGAACGTGCTGGTGCTGATCTCCAACTGCCCGCAACTCAACAACCCCTGTAACGGTTACAACCCCACGCCGATCGACATCGCCGTCTGGTAAACACGGCGAGACGACACACATCGGGAATAGCGACGCGCGGGACGACCCGCAACACGCGTCCAGAACAGCGCAGGACGACCTGCCCGTAAGAGACTCGGTCATGTTTGAGCGTGTACTGATTGCCAACCGTGGCGCTATTGCGGTGCGTATTATCCGCACCCTGAAGAAAATGGGCGTGCGAGCCATCGCGGTTTACGCCGAAGCGGACCGCCATTCGCAGCATGTGCGTCAGGCGGATGAAGCCTGGTCGCTGGGCGATGGTCCGGTGCGCGATACCTACCTGGATCAGGACAAATTACTGCACATCGCCGCTCAATGCGGTGCGCAGGCTATTCACCCCGGCTACGGCTTTCTGAGTGAAAACGCCGGTTTTGTTACCCGCTGCGAACAGGCGGGACTGATATTTCTTGGCCCGACCGTCGCGCAGATGACCGCGTTCGGCCTCAAGCATCAGGCACGGGCGCTGGCAGAGCACAACGACGTGCCGCTGCTGCCCGGCAGCGGCCTGCTCACCTCGCTGGACAATGCCTGCGAACAGGCGCAGCGCATTGGTTATCCGGTGATGTTAAAGAGCACCGCGGGCGGCGGCGGCATCGGTATGCAGCGCTGCAATGACGAAACCCAACTGATCGATGCCTTTACCCGCGTAAAACGACTGGCGGGCAACAACTTCGCCGACGACGGCGTCTTTCTGGAAAAATTCATCGCCCACGCCCGCCACATTGAAGTGCAGGTATTCGGCGACGGTCAGGGCAAGGTGATTGCCCTTGGTGAACGCGACTGCTCCGCCCAGCGCCGCAACCAGAAAGTAATTGAGGAAACCCCAGCGCCCCGTCTGAGTGACAGCGTGCGCGCCGAACTACAGGCTACCGCCATCCGGCTGTGTCAGGCGGTCAACTACCGCAGCGCAGGCACGGTCGAGTATGTCTACGACGACAGCAGCAAGCAGTTCTGGTTTCTGGAGGTCAACACCCGCCTGCAAGTCGAGCACGGCGTGACCGAGATGGTGTACGGCGTCGATATCGTGGAATGGATGGTGGCGCTGGGCGCGGGTTGCCTGCCGCCACTCCACACGCTTATCGCCACACCTCGCGGCCACGCCATTCAGGTGCGATTGTACGCCGAAGACCCGGCCAAACAGTTCCAGCCATGTGCCGGATTGCTGAGCCACGTCCGTTTTCCAGACACGCTGCCCGGTCTGACCTTGCGCATCGACCATTGGCTGGACAGCGGTAGCGAGGTGTCGCCATTTTATGACCCGATGCTGGCAAAAGTCCTCGTGCACGGCGACAGCCGGGACGCCGCGCTCGACGGCATGACACAGGCGCTGAACGCCACATCGCTGTACGGCATCGAAACCAATCTTGACTGGTTACGCCACCTGCTGACCCTGCCTGAGGTCAGAGGCGGGGAAATCATCACCGCAACGCTGGGCGGCGTCGTCTGGCAACCCGCGACGCTGGATGTCCTTGGCGGCGGCACACTCACCACCGTGCAGGATGCCCCTGGCCGCACCGGTTACTGGCACGTGGGCGTACCGCCTTCCGGCCCGTTCGACACCCGCTCCTTCCGACTCGGCAACCAGTTGCTGGGCAACGCGCCGGACGCCGCCGGGCTGGAGATCACCCTGCGCGGCCCGACCCTGCGCTTCAACCACGACTGTGCGTTCGTTATCACCGGTGCCGCCATCGACGCCCGGCTGGATGATGTTCCACTCATCGGCTGGCGGACTCATCACGCCCGCGCCGGACAAACGCTCACACTCGGTGACATTCAGGGCGCGGGGTGCCGCAGCTACCTGCTGCTGGCAGGCGGTCTGGCCTGCCCGACCTATCTGGGCAGTCGCAGTACCTTTACGCTCGGCAAATTCGGCGGCCATGCCGGGCGGGCCTTGCGCGCAGGCGACGTGCTGCATCTGGCCGCCCCGGCGCTGCCAGCCACAGGGACCGCTTTGCCTGCCCCCGACTGGAACACTCACTGGTCATTACGGGTCATTTACGGCCCACACGGCGCACCAGACTATTTTACTCCGCAAGACATCGACACCTTTTTCGCCGCTGACTGGCAGGTGCATTACAACTCCAGCCGTACCGGTATCCGGCTGATTGGACCCAAACCCGAATGGGCGCGAACCGACGGCGGCGAAGCCGGGATGCATCCCTCGAATATCCACGACAACGCCTATGCCTTCGGCACGGTGGACTTTACCGGCGATATGCCGGTTATTTTAGGGCCGGACGGTCCGTCACTCGGCGGATTCGTCTGCCCGGCCACGGTGATCCATGCCGATTTGTGGAAACTCGGCCAGCTAAAAGCAGGCGACAGCATTCGCTTTGTCCCCGTCACGCTGGATCAGGCCGATGCGCTGGCGCGTGAGGCGGAGTGCGCTATCTCCACCGGTCGCCCGGTCACGGAACAGGCTATCGTCCCCTGTTGCCCGTCGCCGGTACTGTATCGCCGTCCCGCGCAAGGCGTTCGTCCATCGGTCACCTGCCTCGCCGCAGGCGACCGCTTCCTGCTGCTGGAGTATGGCGAACACCGGCTGGATATCGCCCTGCGTTTTCGCGTGCACGCGCTGATGCAGTGGCTGGAACAGCACCCCCTGCCGGGCGTGCAGGAGCTGACGCCGGGTATCCGCTCGTTGCAAATTCATTTTGATAGCCAGCAATGCCCACGCAACGCGCTACTGGCTCACCTACAGCAGGCGGACGACGCGCTCGGCGACCTGCAGCACGCCGCCGTTCCCTCCCGCACCGTATGGCTGCCGCTCAGTTGGGACGACGATGCCTGCCGCGAAGCCATCACTCGTTATACCCAATCGGTCAGACCCGGCGCCCCCTGGTGCCCCAGCAACATCGAATTCATTCGCCGTATCAACGGGTTGGATTCAGTGGAGCAGGTCAAAGACATCGTCTTCAGCGCCCGCTATCTGGTGATGGGGCTGGGCGATGTCTACCTCGGCGCGCCAGTCGCCACCCCGCTCGACCCACGCCACCGGCTGGTCACCACCAAGTACAACCCGGCCCGTACCTGGACGGCGGAAAACTCGGTCGGCATCGGCGGCGCTTATCTGTGTGTATACGGCATGGAAGGCCCCGGCGGCTATCAGTTCGTGGGCCGCACGTTACAGATGTGGAACCGTGATCGACAAACCGACGCTTTTCGTCAGCCCTGGTTGCTGCGCTTTTTCGATCAGATTCGCTTTTATCCGGTCACCGCACAGGAACTGCTGGCCATCCGCGAGCGCTTTCCGTGGGGGGATTACCCGTTGCGTATTGAAGAAGGGGAGTTCCGTCTTGCCGACTATCAGCAGAGCCTGATGGACCAGCAACCGATGATCGAGGCGTTTTTGCAACAACGCCAGCGGGCATTCGATGAGGAACTGGCACGCTGGCGCGCCGACGGCCAGTTCACCTTCGACAGCAGCCTACAAGAGACTGCCAGCGACGATGAGGTGATTCCGGCTAACGGTTACGGCGTGGAAAGCCAGGTGGCGGGCAGCGTGTGGCAATGGCTGGTTGCCCCCGGCGACAGCGTCAGCGCCGGACAAATCGTCGGCATTCTGGAGTCGATGAAAATGGAAATTCCCATTACCGCACCGGTCGCCGGTGTTATTCATACGCTGCATCGTCAACCGGGGCATCAGGTGCAGGCAGGGCAGTTGCTGATGGTGATCGAACCGGCTGACGCCTGATCGCTGATAACTGTCATCTTACCGTCTTATCCGGCTGGCCTGCGCCAGCCGGTTGTTTTTGTACGGAATTACAGTAACGATATCGCCAACGAATTCAGGCAGGAAACAGCATAAGAAAGATGAAAATCAGAGCAATGGTGTGGTGGATACTGATTCTCTTCCCCGCGGTAACCTGGGCCGATTACCGGGAATGCAACATTGCCAACGGACAGGTCATCTCCTGCGGTCCGTGGTTTCAGGGTTCTGCCCCGATTCTGCAAAACGGCGAATACCGGAAATGCACCATCGCCAACGGCAGAGTGACATTCTGCGCAACCTGGTATCAGGGCAGCACTGTGGTGTTGAAAGAGGGCGCTTACCGCGAATGCAACATCGCTAATGGCAGAGTAACGTTTTGTGGAAAGTGGTATCAGGGGAAAGCCGTAGTGGATACACTTAACTAATTCAAGTTGCAGGGCAACACGCCTGCAACTTAAATTTTGTCGGGTATATTGCTCCAACGGCATTAATAACACCGGTCAAAAAGTCTATGTGCAAAACCTGCGGCTTCCCGCATTGCATTGAATGACAGAAAAAATATTACCCTCTTTCATCGGAAAACATCTTTCCTGCTAATCGAATTATTTAGGGTATATCGTGGTAATTCTTGCCGTGGAAATTGTAATTTCTCAGCGCAACAAAGAAACAATACCGCATTAAAAAACATACCACGAAATATATTTGTCATTATTTTTCAGAGATATCTGAGGATGTCGCCACCTTTAATTCCCGCTGCTTTTCAGTAGAATCGCTCTCTGATCAAGAGAAGTCTGAGTACATTAATCTTCCACAGTATTTCCCAATAACGTTTAAATCTGCCCTTGCATGGTTAACAGATTATTTATAGTGAATGTCATTTCTGGGATGTGTGACAACAGGTAAAGGTACTTTACGAAATCGCATTTTTAATAAGTGCATGGTGGCATTAATGAATTTTCTTTCTTTCGAGTTCTCCTTTTTTTTCCTCATCTTGTTTTTGATTTACTGGCTTTTTTCCCCCTGGATAAAAATACAGAACCTGATTCTGCTGGTGACAAGTTATGGCCTTATGCTGCTCTCCAGCTGGCAGTCTCTGACGGTACTGTTGTTGTTTAGTGTTTGTGTGTGTTTTCTTTTACAGCTGGCGAAACATACTGAATTCAAAAAGCTCTCCATTCATTTGTTAATGTTTTTTACTGTTATTTTCTTCGTGATGTTTAAGTATTACGCAAGCTTGCGTGACGATTTGCAAGCGACACTCAGTGAGCATCATATTGCGGTCACGCTTCCTGTGCTGAATGTGCTGCTGCCTATTGGTTTATCATTTTATATAGTTAATGCCGTCAGCCTGGTTGTGTCAGTTGCAAAAGGAGAGATAAAGCAAAGTAGTATTTTTAATACGTTGCTTTATCTGAATTTTTTTCCCACCATTCTTTCCGGTCCAATTAACCGGGCAACCCGATTACTGCCCCAGATAGAGGCAAAACATTCACGTCAGTTAACAGAATGGCCACGGGCCTTGTTTCTGATTGCGCTGGCAATCGCTAAGTTATTCTGCTTAAACGAATGGCTGGATGATAACTATGTGTCATCCGTATTCATGGTGCCTGAAAATTACACTGGCTGGCAGTGTATATTGGCAACTTACGCATGGGCCTGGCAGATTTATTTCAATTTTTCCGGTTACACCAATCTGGTAACCGGGATTGCCATTTTGCTTGGCTTCCAGATAGATATAAATTTCTCACACCCTTATCTTGCTGAAAATATAAAAGATTTTTGGCATAGGTGGCATATCAGCCTGTCTTCATTTATTCGTGATTATATCTACATACCGCTTGGAGGAAGTCGCCGGGGATGGTGGCATACGCAACTCAACATTTTGATTGCAATGGCGTTGTCAGGTATCTGGCATGGCACCAGCATGACTTTTTTTATTTGGGGAGTGATACATGGAATAGGGTTGATTACTTATAATCTCTGGGTTAGCTATCGCCAGACTAAAAAAGTAATCCCAATACCCGGATTCATCGCGCGGTTATTAACCTTTCATTTCGTTTGTCTGGGCTGGATTTTCTTTAAGGCTGGCAGTGTACATGATGCGCTACACATGCTGGAGATTATTTCCAGCGCCAAAGTAGCACAATTGACGGTAGGCGATATGTGGGGCATTGCTGGCTTTATTGTTTTACTACTTATCTATCCATCATTAATCACACTGCGTGAAAACATCGCTAATATGTTGAAACGACTTGAATGGTATATGGTGCCTTTCGTGATCTTTTCATTTTTAGCATTGGTTTTCTTCTTTTCGCCTTCCGGCGTACCGGGATTTATCTATGCTAACTTCTGAATACCACACCACGTTGACTCATGCCGTTAAAAGCCTGCTGGTGATAGTGAGTTGTATGATTGGATTAATATGGCTGGATCAGCAATCAATCAATAGTTATTGGGAGCTGCATTTTCATACCAAAAGCCCGTGGGACGGCATCACCAGTCCATCATGGGTATACGGCGAGCACCTGATGAAAGCCTCGCAGGCAGCCAAAGATACCTTTGTAGAGAGCATGGCGACGCCTGAAGACAGTACACAGGATGACGCCGCTGTGCCGCTACGCCCTGCTGCAACCAAACCGCTCGCCCAGCGGGAAAAGCCGTTATCGTCCGCCGCGGCAAAAAACGCTGCCGCCGCCAAAGAACCGGCAAATAACATGGATGGTAATTCAGCTAACAGCGCCACGATTGAGGCTGGTCACGTGGTATTGAAAACCGGGCAGACCGTTCTTTTTATCGGTGACTCCATGATGGAGGGCGTTGCTCCTCACGTCATTAAAATGTTACGCGACCATTATAATGTGGCGGGTATTGATTTAAGTAAACGTAGTTCTGGCCTGACATATCCCCATTATTTCAACTGGCCGTTAACATTGGGCCGTGAGTTGGAAAAAAGGCAGAATATTGGATTGGTGGTGGTGTTTCTGGGAGCAAACGACCCTTGGGATATGCCACCCGGTAATGGCAATACCTTCCTGAGGTTCGAGTCGCCAGCATGGGAAAGTGCATATCGTGATCGTATTCGTCTGATACTGCATTTAGCTCATGAAAAACAGATTCCCGTTATCTGGATTTCGCCCCCGAATGTAGAGAATAAGAAGCTCAATCATGGGATTAATTATCTTAATGGGTTGTTTGAATCCGAAGTCACCGCTGAACATGAAATACTCATCCGGGCGAATGAGATTTTTGGCTATCAGGGTAATGCTTATTCCCCTGATATGGTGCAGGATAAGGTAAAAGTGCGTATTCGCACTAATGATGGCGTTCACTTCTCGGTAACTGGACAAAAAATGATTGCTGAACGTATTTTCTCGAAAATAAACGTAACGCCCGCCTTGCAGGAGGCCAATCATTACGATGCCCGATAAGGTGACAGACAAAATTGAGTATATGATGGCAATAATCATTTGCCTGATTCAGCTCACATCTTGTAGCCGGGAAGACCATGATATTTCCGGCGTCGCCACCACACTCACGACCGGAGAAAATACGGTTCAGTTAATCGATTATGGCGATCCAGGGTTGCAGCAACTCAAGCACAAATTGAGCCACAGCGATAAAGAAAAAATTCACATTCTGCAATTAGGTGATTCACATACCGCATCGGATTTTTTTTCCGGGCAACTGCGCCGTCATTTTAAGCAGCAGTATGGCGACGGCGGCGTCGGTTTTGTTAGCCCTTTAGCCATATCTGGAACCCGATTTGATAACGTCTTGTTCTCCATAGCCAAAGGCTGGAACATGATAACCAGCCGCAAAACCAGCAATGCTGGATTTACCTTAGGCGGTAATATCGCTACGCCACGTCAGGACAATAATGATGCGCAGCTGGCGGTGCGCGATACTGAGCCGACCTTTTCGATGCAAGCGTTATACCGTAATCAGGCGAACGGGAAGATACAGATCCAGAATCAGGCAGTTATGCTCCCCGGCAGCCAGTCCCAGTGGGTATTGAGCCAGCCAGTGACTGTCCAGTCTCCGGTCAGGTATTCGTTATCGCTTTCAGGAGGAAGCCAACTGGCCGGATGGCTGCTTTCATCCAATCACCGTGGCGGTGTCATGTTAAGTGCGCTGGGTATCAATGGCGCTCAGGTTTCTATGTTGGATAAATGGCGCGATAACTGGTTATCCACATTAAAAATATTGAAACCGGATATGGTAATACTGGCGTACGGTACGAACGAAGCCTTTGACCAACAGCTTGATATTCAACGTTATCGAAAAAATTATAGCGAACATATACGGGCTATCCGGCGTGTGTTACCCAATGCAGTTATTCTGCTGGTTAGCCCCGGCAGCAGCATCAGTAATAAAACTGGCGTATCCTGTCAGCAACAGCAATCCGTTGCATTAAAACCGGTTATTCAGGCACAGCGAGATATTGCCCGAATCCATCACACGCTGTTTTGGGACTGGTTTGATTACATGGGGGGAGACTGTGCCATTGAACGCTGGCAACAACAGGGCATTGCGCGCCCCGACCTGATTCACCTGACTCAGCAAGGCTATCAGCGTAGTGCTGACGCGCTATGGCGGCAGTTGGCGACATTGCTTCATACCACGTAGAAATAGCCGCTCATCTGATGGCTACCTGCCATTACTATTCTATTGCCTTATTATCCCCCCTGATAACGCCCCGGTTTATGCCAGTTCATCAGCATCGCGTTCATCGCCAGCGCACTGAGTGCTGACCACAACAACAGGTGAACCGGCATGGCTATCATGGATACGGCGAACACCAGCACATCGAGCAGCATCTGACTTTTGCCCGCGTTGATATTGAAACGTTTGTAGAGCCACAACGTCACCACGCCAGTGCCACCGACCGAAGCATTGTGGCGAGCCAGCGAGAGCACGCCCATACCGAGAAAGGTACCGCCCACCAACGCAGAAAACAGCGGGTGGACATAGTCGATGGTCAACAAGCCAGGCACCGCCTGGGTGGCAGCGCTCAGGGCGAGATTGACGATCAGTGTTTTTAGCGTAAAGGCACGCCCCATGCTGAAGTAGCAGAAAATCATGAACGGGATGTTGGCGAGGATAAACAGTACGCCAATCGATAGCGGAACAAAGTAGGACAGCAGCAAGGCGATGCCGGCAATCCCGCCGGTGATCATACCTGAGAGTTTGAGCAGATTCAGACCAAAGGCGATAAACATCACCCCCAGCACCAGGCCGTAAACATCATCTTTCAGGGTGTGAGCCAGCGCCGGTTTCTGGCCAGTTTCCGCTGTCTTGGGCAACGTAACAGAGTCTTTCAGCATGAAGCTATCTCATCAACTCGATGTCATCGGGTTTAGTCATAAGAAATGCATATATTTGCGGTTTTCATGACTGAACATTCATTAATGGCGTTCAAATTACCATTGTTCATGAGCAGCTCGCCAGTGTTGACGAAGTGATGGAGTGTCGCCTGATGTCCGGCAGTCACGATGTTATGTGGCGGACGGTGGCCGCCAGCCTGTCGGATATCGAGACACTCTTGCAAAAAACCGTTCAAAGTCTGAGGACTGCGTGATGTGCAATCCTCATTTTCACTGCGGTGACCGATTTACAAAACCGCGCTGCCGGTTAAGGCAACGGTATGACATCAGGCAGCAAATTCGCCGCTGGCAATCAGAAAATCAATCAACGCAGTCAGGGTTTTCAGGTCGTCAAACGCGATGTTGTGAAACAGCGCAATACGTAGCTGATTGCGCCCCAGCGCCCGGTAACCTTCAATGCCATGCACCAACCCTTGCTCGTCCAGATACTGGGTCAGTTTGTCTACGGAAATAGTATCCGCCACGTCGATGGTGGCGACGGTAGTCGAGCGAAACGCCGGGTCAGCCACATATGCCGATAAATAATCCCGCTCGCTGGCCCACTGATACAACAACGCCGCTTTAGCGACAGCCTGGCGTTCCACCTCGTCAAAGCCCAGCGCATTCATGCGTTTGACCTGTTCAGCGAACAGGAACAATGTCACCACCGCCGGAGTATTGTAAGTCTGCTGTTGTTCGCTGTTGCTCAGCGCCAGCTTCCAGTCTGCAAATGCCGGAATATAACGGCTGGGATCGGCGGCGATCTCCGCGATCCGCGCTTTAGCTTTCGGCGACAAAATAGCGACAAACAATCCGCCTTCACTGGCGAACACTTTTTGCGGCGAGAAGAAAAACACATCCACGCGGGAGAGGTCACAGGCGATTTGCCCCGCACCGCTGGTAGCGTCGATTGCCAGCAGGCAATCCTCGCCGACCACGGGTAAACGGGTGTTCATCACCCCAGTGGAGGTTTCATTCAGCGTGCAGGCCACCACATCCACGCCATCGGTCACAAAGGCGGTGTTGGCCTGACCGTATTCCACGGCAACGCTATCCGCCTGAATCCATGGAATCCGGCGCGAGGCTTTAAACCATTTGTCGGAAAACTCGCCGCAGGTGTGGTGAACAATACGCTTTCTGACCAGCCCAAGGCCGACCATATCAAACAGCACCGTGGCGCCGCCGTTGCCCAGCACGATGCTGTAACCATCGGGAACTGACAGATAATCCCGCAGCCCCTGCTGAATCTCGCGGCATAGCGCGCGCACGGGTTCCTTACGATGGCTGGTGCCCAGCAAATGCGGCCCCTGATCTTGTAGATGCGTCAGATCATCAAGTTGAATCAGCGACGGGCCGCAGCCAAAACGAGGATCAGATGGAATCAGTGCTTCTGGAAGGGTTATCGCCACATGTCTCTCCTTAGGTTCAGCATTGTTTTTCATGATGTTGTTTTTACGATGTGTTTTTTATGAGCATACGCAGGATGGAAGAAAAGCGGTATGACTATTTCCGCCTGCTGATGGTATCAGGTAAGGCCTCTCGTTATGGTCAGCGTTGTTCAGGCAAGCTCTCTGGTGGGATGATAAATCTTCAGCGTGAACAGAAGGAGTAAAGCTGTGTCAGTACAATGGAAGCAGGAAAACTATCAGGTTTCGACAGATCCGCGGCGGCTCGACCTGGATACCATTCACAATTACCTCACCACCTCCAGTTGGGCGGCAGGCATTGACCGGGAAACCGTTGCACTCTCTGTCGCCAACAGCCTGTGTTTCGGGTTGTATCATCAGGCACGACAGATCGGTTTCGCCCGCATGGTGACGGATTTCGCCACCTTCGGCTATCTGTGTGATGTGTTTGTGCTGCCCGCGCATCAGGGGACCGGGCTGGGGCGTTTTCTGGTGGAATGCACGCTAAGCCACCCGCGATTGCAGCGCCTGCGCCGTCAGTTGCTGCTAACGTCTACCGCACCGTGGTTGTACCAAAAAGTCGGATACGAGCCGATCAATCGCCAGGATTACGCCTGGACGCTTGTCCGCCGGGACATTTACAGCACAAGGACGACACCCTGATCTGATTCCGGCAGCGTTCTTCAGGCGCAGTGTCGGCGCAGCGGATTAAACGGATTATATGGTTGATAATCTCAACCATATGGCGACGCCTTGCCGCCCATCATTCACCCCCCCTTCAACCGCACGGATAAAACCTTGCCCATCACGCGGTACATTCTTAGCGATAATCGCGACAAAACGCCGCAAAATCGCGCACTGGCGTTTGACGTCACCAATCATGACGATATTCTGGAAGCCATTGAGAAAGTTCGGTTAACAGGGAGCTTGCCGGGCTAGTACGTTGCCGCGTTCTGCACCGGTCTGACGTTATCCGGCGAGGTCATATGACCTGGGCAAAGAAGACCTGCTCCAGAGCCAGGCTCTTGCATGTTGGGACGTTATGCTGCAACTAAAAGCGGGGGAAGAGGGCTTGATTTGCCGGGTCACGCCTCCCTGATGGCAGGGACTGCCAGTGAATATGAGTAAGATTCGGGCGTGCTTGCCGTTAGCAGTGCGCGGTTTTCCCCGTGTGCTCAAGTACGCATGATGATATTTCAATGGGAGAAACTAATTTATGCATCTGTATGCGCTGGTAGGTGATGTCGGTGGCACCAACGCACGTCTTGCCTTGTGTGAACTGGCGAATGGGCAGCTGTCACACAGCAAACAGTACGCGGTTCAGGAGCACGACAGTCTGGAAGACGCGATTCGTCTGTTTCTGGCAGAACACACCGATCTCATCATCAAAGAAGCTTGTATTGCTATTGCCTGCCCGGTAACCGACGACTGGGTAGAGATGACGAATCATCACTGGGCATTCTCCATCGACGCCATGCGGCAAAACCTGGGTTTTGAACAACTGTCGGTCATCAACGATTTTACTGCCGTCAGTATGGCGATTCCGGTCCTGAAGCCGGAAGATGCGATTCAACTGGGCGGCACAGCGCCAGTCGCTGATAAGCCGGTGGCGGTGTACGGTGCCGGAACCGGGCTGGGTGTGGCATACCTGTTGCCGGTGAACGGAAAATGGCTGAGCCTGCCAAGCGAAGGCGGTCACGTCGATTTTGCGCCCAATAGCGAAGAAGAAGACATCCTGTTGCAGGTGTTGCGTCAGGAGCTGGGGCACGTCTCTGCTGAACGTGTGCTATCCGGGCCGGGGCTGGTGAATATTTACCGGGCCATCGTCAAAGCAGACAACCGGGTGCCGGAAGCGTTGACACCGCAGATAGTGTCTGAACGCGCGCTGGCGCACAACGATGTTGACTGCCTGCGGGCGTTGTCGCTGTTTTGCGTGCTGATGGGGCGTTTTGGCGGCAACCTGGCGATGACGCTCGGCACCTTCGGCGGCGTCTATATCGCTGGCGGCATTGTGCCTCGTTTTCTGGAATTCTTCCGTAACTCCGGTTTTCGCAGCGCTTTTGAAGACAAAGGCCGTTTCCGCGATTACCTCGCCGACATTCCGGCGTTCATGATAACGCACCCGCAGCCGGGACTGCTGGGCGCTGGCGCTTATCTGCGTCAGGCGCTGGGGCAGACGTTGTAACCCGCGTTATCCACCCACCACCTTTCGTCTGGTGGTCACGCCGTCAGGTAACCCACAGGTTGCCTGACGGCAGGTATTCCCCTGAATGGGGTTAGCGTTATTGCAGCGGTGAGGCGGGTAAAGCAACGAGTTGCGTTTCCTCTACATTTTCGATCATCGCCATCTCAAATCCCGCCATATCGGCATGAAATGCATCGCTGGACATGTAAGCGAGCGTCGTTGCCTGAATGTCCACGCCATCGGCATAACTCACCAGCGCCACCACCTGGCGGTCATTCTCCTGCGGGCGAAAAACACCGTGTGTTGCGATGTGGAACAGTTTCAGGCTCTCAATGTGACGATACCAGATTTCAGCGTATTGGCTGGCCGCCGCCGCCGTTTTCAATGTGTAGGTTCTTAACTGGAAAACAGACATCATGACATCTCCTGAGTGTGTGGTGAGTACGGAGTATTGATGATCTGATGTGCGGGGAATGACGCCATTTGTGCGGGCGAGATGAGCTGAAAGTGAAAAACGCACGCAATGTGCCTTGTTTGCTCTTAAGGATAATCTGGAGCAAACAAGGCCAGGCATGGTGAACGGTATTCTTGTGAACGGCAGCTGTGGACGGTACTGCTGATGTCGTCAGCCCCGGCTTCCCGGCCAGAACGGCTCGCCCAGCGTCAGCATCAACCGGTTGGCCCAGGCAAAAAACGCGGTGGACTGAATCAGGTCGAGAATCTCCAGCGTGTCCAACCCTTGTTCACGCAAGCGTGCCAGATCCTGTGCGTTGGCCTGCGATGGCGTGGTGGATAGCCGGGCGGCGAAGGTGATGATCGCCTGCCAGCGCGTGTTCTGTCCGGCGGCAAGATCTTCCCCCGGTGGTATTTCAAGCAGGCGTTGTACGGCGTCATGCTGCTTCGACAGTTGGCTGGCCTTGCGGGCGTGTACCGAGGCGCAATAAATACAGCCGTTTACCTTGCTGACGACGGCGGCAGCCAGTTCCCGGTCCTGACGCGGTAGTCCACCGGACGTATAGAAGATGCCCCTGTCGGTGAGGGTGCGTTGCTCCAGCACCGGCAGATTGCGGCCCAGCAAGCGGAAGTAGTCGGAATCGGTATGACCGAAACGCGCCAGAATGGCTTGCTCATCCGGGGTAAATGCCGCCAGCGGTTTGGCCGGGAGCCACGGTTCCCAGCCGAGTTCGCCCTGTGTAAACGCATTCGGGGCGGTTTTGCCGCTGTTGGTCAGCGCCTGGGTATGCCAGTGACCGGCGACGGCGGCGGGTGCAACGGGTGCCCGTTCTTCGGCGTGACCGGCCAGTAGTCGATAACCGTACAGCAAGCGGCTTTGAAAACTGACAAACGCGACCAGTTGCGACAGGGTGACGATATCGTCTACCTCCCAACCCGCTTGTTGCAGCGCCTGCAAGGATTCCGGTTGTGCGGCGACGGGCTGTAATGCCAGACGTTCGGCATGTTCCAGCGCCAGGCCCAGCGCTGCGCCGGGCGTCGGGGCCGGAAAATCCGCCAGCCGTTGGGCATAAAAGTGCTGTAAACGGGGGTTCTGATGCCAGCCGCTGACCTTTTCGGCGATGAAAAAGCGCAATGCCAGCGGTAACGTGTTGCTTGTCGTCTGGCTGAACAGCGCGTCGTAGCTGCCTTGCGTATGCCGGGTGGCGGCATCACGCGTCGCTCTGGCCTGCGCCAGCGGCGAATCCGGGGCGATCTCCGCCAGCGTATCCAATATATCGAATGTTGACTGTGTCATGCGACCTCCTGCCCGACCGGGCGGGTTTGTTTATCTTTAGCGGGCGACCAGCCCAGTGCGGGGGCAACCCGGGTGGCAATCAACTCCAGCGAGCGCAGAATATGGGCGTGTGGCGGGTCGATAGAATGCACCTGAAACGCCAGATCAGTGGTCCGCGCCAGCGAGCTGTCCGCCTGTAGTGAGGCAATGACGTCTTCCGGTGTGCCAACATGGCTGTCGAATGAGGCGATCAGCTCCTCTACCGAGCCGTTACGTGCCGGACGGCCCAACTGAGCCAGCCGGGCGGCGGAACGTTGCAGCCCGGTTTGCGCCAGTTGCAGCGCCAGCGCCCGGTCATCGGCGACGAATACGCTACGCGAACCCATGATGCGCGGTGTGACGCCGGACGGCAGCGCCTCCAGATAGGCGTCGATCATCGGGTTTTGCAGGTCGGCCAGCGTGGCATCCGGGAACGTCTCTGGGCGCGGCTGGGTACGGGACAGCATCAGCCCATCGCCTGCCCGACCAGCGCGGATAGCGCCTTCCACGGAAAACGTGGCCTGCCATACGCGGCGATTGAGGTGTGGGGCAGCTGGGTAAAGCTGATTGCCGTCAGCGCTCAGCGGCTCGCCCGCCCAGGCGGCGCGTACCTGTGCCAGGTAGCGCCCCAGAATTTCACCACGTTGCTCACTGCTGTGGCCGAACGCGGCGAACGATGACGGCGTGCCGCCGGAACCGATGCCGACCTCCAGCCGACCATTACTGAGCAGGTCCAGTACGGCGGTATCTTCCGCCACCCGCAACGGGTGTTCCATCGGCAGGGTAATCACCCCGGTACCAAGCCGAATGCGTTGGGTTTGCGCGGCGACTTGCGCCAGAAACACCAGCGGTGACGGCAGGCCGCCTTCGTCGGCGTGAAAGTGATGCTGTGCCACCCAGGCACTGTCGAAGCCCAGTTGTTCTGCTTTGATGATTTGTTCGGCGGCTAAGCGGTAACGTTGCCCGGCGGGCACGTCATCCAGCAAGCGGGTGAAAAACCCCAGACGTTTTTGAGTCATGATTAAATCCTTGTTGTAGTGTGTCCCTTAAGAGACGTGGTGCTGACCGGGAATCGCATCGATCAGCTCCTGGGTATAACGTTCAGCCGGTTGGGCAAAAATGCGCTCGACCGGCCCGGACTCCACCTGTTTGCCGTGGTACAGCACGGAAACGGTATCGGCTATCTGCCGCACCACCGCGAGATCGTGGGAAATAAACAGGTAGGTCAGCCCCAGCGAGGCTTGTAACTCGTCCAACAGGCGCAGGATTTGCGCTTGTACGGTGACATCCAGCGCCGAGACTGCTTCGTCCAGCACCAGCACTTTCGGTTCAAGCACCAGCGCACGAGCGATGGCGACCCGCTGACGCTGGCCGCCGGACAGTTCTGCCGGACGACGTTGCAGTAGCGAGGCAGGCAGCGCCACCCGCTCGAACATCTCATGAACCCGGCTGGCCCGTTCTGTGCGCGAGTGGCGGTTAAAGTTGCGCAGCGGTTCCTCCACGATATCGAATAACCGCTGCGACGGGTCGAGTGAGCTAAACGGGTTTTGATAAACCAACTGAATGGTCTGGCGGAACTGACGTAGCGCTTCACCGCGCAGTTGCGTCATGTCGGTACCGTCTATCAGAATGCGACCGGCAGTTGGGCGCTGGAAGCCAAGAATCAGGCGCGCGGTAGTGGTCTTGCCGGAGCCGGATTCGCCGACAATGGCGTGGGTGGTGCCGGGGGCCACGCTAAACGACACCGTATCCACCGCCCTAAATTGCTGCTTATGGTCTCCCACCAGTGGGAACTCCTGTACCAGTTGTTCCACCTGTACCATCGGCTGACCGGCGGCAGGCCGGTTCACCGCCACGCGTGATGGACGGTGAGTCAGCGAAGGGATGTTGGCCAGCAGGGTGCGGGCGTACTGGCTTTGTGGCGCACTCAGCACCTGTCGGGCTGGCCCCTGCTCCTGAATATAACCTTTCTGGAACACCAGCAGGCGGTCGGCACGCTCGGCCGCCACCCTGAGATCGTGGGTAACGAACAAAATGGCGGTGTTATTTTCCCGGCGCAGTTCGTCCAGCAGGTCGAGAATGCGTTTTTGCACCGTGACATCCAGCGCGCTGGTGGGTTCGTCGGCGATGATCAATGCCGGTTTCAAGGCGATGGCGATAGCGATCAGCACCCGCTGTTTCATGCCACCGGAGAGCTCGTGCGGGTACTGGCTGGCGCGAAGTTCAGGTTTGGTCAGCCCGACGCGCGTCAACAGCGTCAGCGTTTGCCGGCGCAGGCTACGGCGATCGCTTTTTTGGTGTAACCGCAGAATCTCGTCCACCTGCTCGCCGATGGTTTTTACCGGGTTGAGCGAACTGCCGGGGTCTTGCGGCACCAGGCTGACCACCCGGCCACGAATGCTGTCCAGTCGTGACGGCGACCACCGGCTAATCTCGGTGCCGTTGAGGCGAATGGCTCCGCGCGTCAGGCGACCGTTGTGTGCCAGCAGGCCGATCACCGCTTGCGCGGTGGTGGTTTTGCCGGAACCGGACTCTCCTACCAGCGCCACCACTTCGCCGGGCTGAATGACGAAGGACACCCCTTCCACGACCGTACGTTCACCGTCGTCATCACGGTAGGCGATAGCGACGTCTTCCAGCTCCAGCACCGGTGTGGCCGGGCTGTGTTGTAAACTCAGCGGCAGACTCATCGCGTTGGCCTCCGAATCGACTGGCTGATGCGATTGGTCGCCAGCACCACCGCGACCACCAGCAGGCCGGGGAAGGTGGTCAGCCACCAGGCGGTGGCCAGATAATTACGGCCTTCGGCGATGAGCAATCCCCATTCCGGCGTTGGCGGTGGTGCGCCGTAGCCGAGAAAACTCAGCGTAGCGAGTGCCAGAATCGCGCTGCCGAATTGCAATGCGGCGAATGCCAGTACGCTGGTGAGCGAGTTAGGCAGAATGTGGCGCCACAGCACGCCAAAGAAGGTGCCGCCGCTGCCAAACGCCGCTTCAACATAATCGCTGCGGCGCACGCGCAGCACTTCCGCACGCACCAGCCGGGTAAAATTCGCCACCGACGTCACGCCCACCGCGATAGCCGCATTCAGATTGCCGAACCCCAGCAGGATGATGACGCTCAGCGCCAGCAGCAAACCGGGAATAGCCAGTAGCACATCGACGCTGCGCATCACCACGGTATCCAGCTTTCCACCTACCGCGCCTGCCAGCAGCCCCAGCAGACTACCGAGTATCAAACCCAGCGATACGGCCACTACCGCGCCGGAGAGTGAATGCGCCGAGCCATAAACGATGCGGGTGTAGAGGTCTCGCCCCAGTTGGTCGGTACCTAGCAGGTACGCCCCACCCGGCGCCAGCCGTTGTGCACCCGGCACACCCTCAATCGGTGATGCATGGGTAAACAGGCCGGGGAACAGTGCCCATAGTGCCACGGTCAGTAGCACCAGCCAGGCGAGCACCAGACCGGGCTGTGTGGCATAACGGCGCAGACGCGGTGTTTTGCGCAGCAGCGGAAAGGTGATTTTTTCCAGTTGAATGCTCGCCATATCACACCTCCAATGCGGTTTTTAGCCGCGGATCAAGCAACGGGTAGAGCAGGTCGACCAGCAGGTTGACGACCACAAAGGCGGTGGCGGAAATCAGCACGATGGCCTGCAACACGCTGGCGTCCTGCGTATTGACGGCTTCCTGCGTTAACTGCCCCAGTCCGCTGCGGCCAAACACGGTTTCAGTGATGAGTGCACCAGCGATTAACTCACCCAGAAGCAGACCTGCCAGCGTCAGTGCAGGTAGCACGGCGTTGCGCGCCACATGACGCCATAACACACTCTGGCGGCTCAGGCCTTTGGCGCGCGCCACCGCCACAAACGGTTGTGCCAGTATCTGATCGATGCTGCGCATCAATACTTGAGCAATCGGGGCGGCAATCGGTACGGAGAGTGTCAGGACTGGCAAAACCAGTCCTTCCCATTCGCCGGGGTTGATCACCGAAACCCAGCCCAGCCGAAAGGAAAACACCTGAATCAATACGATGCCGAGCCAAAACGTGGGGATGGATATCAGCAGCGACGGTACGGACTGAAATAGCTGGCGCAGCCAGGCGAATGGCGCCAGCGCCGAGAGAAACGCCAGCGTGATCGCCAGCAGCAACGCCACGCCGAACCCCAGCACCGCCAGCAGCAAGGTGGGGGGCAGGTTGGTTGCCAGTAAGTCGCTGACGGGCAGCCCAGCCTGCAGTGACAGCCCGAAGTCGCCATGCAGCAGGCGCGACAGCGACGTTGCATACTGGGTCAGCAACGGCACGTCGGCACCGTAGGCCAGCCGCAATTGCGCGATTTGGCTGGCGCTGAGCCCCAGCTCCGGGTTCATGAATTTGATCAGCACCGCGTCACCGGGCAGTGCCTGTAGCAGCATGAACGACAAGGTAAATGCTGCCCACAGCACCAGCAGTGCATGTCCGAGGCGTGTCGCCAGATACGCTATACGCATGTTTTGCCCTCCGTCGCCGATGCCCGGTTACTTATCCAGCCAGGTGTTGTAGAAGCTGGGTCGGCCCACCGCCTCAAAGCTTATGCCTTTCGTGCTGGCGCGACCGGCGAACACCTGCGGCTCTTCAAAAATCGGAATCACATATGCCTTATCGATCAGGTAGTTCTGTACTTCGCCGACCAGTTCCAGCCGTTTGCTGCGATCCGTCGCGGAGGCGATGCCGTCCAACAGGGTATTAAGGTGGCTGTCTTCAAAGGTTTGTACCTTGTCGCTGGCTCCGCCCTTTTGCAGCAGCACATTGCGCAAGGTGGGGTAATACTGGCTTTTCAGCACATCCGGGTCCGCTCGGCCCACCATGCCCGGCGATACGCCGGTTTTCAGTGGGTCAAGACTGTCAACGGTTTTGGTGCCCGCATCACCTGCCAGTACGTTCAGTTTCACGCCCACTTTGGCCCACTGCTGCGCCACCAGTTGCAACATCTCTTTGTTCTGCGGCTGCGGCGGTGATTCGTAGGCGGTTAACACCAGCGATTGGCCGTCTTTCTGTCGAACGCCCTGCGCACCGATTTTCCAGCCTGCGTCGTCCAGCAGACGGGCGGCGGCGGCTGGGTCGAACGTCAGCTTATCGGACAGGTTGATGTAACCGGCGGCGGTTTTCGCCAGTACCGACGTGGCTTGTGGGTAGTTATTGGAATACAGCGTCTGGATGATTTCTTTCGGGTTGGTGGCGTCACTCAGTGCCTGACGCACGCGGATATCCGCTACCAGCGGGTTATCCGGGCGGAAGTTGATACTGTTATTCACCCCGCGGGTTGGGGCGGCGTAGATCCGAATACCCTCACTCTGCACCCGTTGTTCGTCATAGGCCTGAATTTGACGGATAAAATCCGCCTGACCGGAGACCAGTGCACCAATGCGCACACTGTCTTCCGGCGTCACCAGATAGGTGATGCCATCCAGATAAGGGCGCCCCTGATGTGCGAAACTTACCGGTGCCCAGTGGTAATCCTTACGTGCCACCAGTTTCAGTTCGCGCCCCGGTTTTTCGCTGCTGACCACAAACGGGCCGGAGCCGATGATGTGGGTGGCATCGCCCAACTGGTTAAAATTGCGGGCCAGTGTACTCAGCGACACCAGGCCAGAGCCGATAGCGGAGGTGCCTTGCAGGAAACCAGGCGACGGTTTTTTGAAGTAGAACTTCACCGTCAGCGGGTCGATCACTTCGCTGCGCTGGTAGTTGTTGATGACTTCGGAAATCGGCTGGTTGAGTTCTTTGTTGCCCAGCCCATAGGTGTCGAAATTTTTAGCGACGGCGTTGGCATCGAGC
The DNA here is from genome assembly GCF_012273755.1 of Dickeya sp. CFBP 2040. Taxonomy (NCBI): domain Bacteria; kingdom Pseudomonadati; phylum Pseudomonadota; class Gammaproteobacteria; order Enterobacterales; family Pectobacteriaceae; genus Dickeya; species Dickeya sp. CFBP 2040. Next base: position 93,528 of record NZ_JAAVXH010000074.1, on the reverse strand, counting down.
GGTGTGCCGTCAGAGAAGGTGACGCCGGGGCGTAACCGGAATGTGTATTCGGTGCTGTCGGCGTTAATGGTCCAGGATTCTGCAATCCAGGGTTCGATGTCCAACGTTTCCGGGTTCTGATACGTCAGCTTATCGGTAATTTGGTTGAGGATACCGCCATTAGGATAAAAACCGCCTGCGGGCGGATACAAATTGGTGTGCGGTTGTTGTTCCAGATAGATCAAGGTGCCGCCGGTTTTTGGCGCAACGTCGGCGGCCACCGCCTGTGCGCCATTTCCCAGTAGTGCGAATGAAACAAGCAGACCCATTCCCCGCTTCTGTTGAGCGTTCAAGAAACAAGACATGGTTTTTTCCTTTTAGTTATCAGAGTGATACCAGCCGCTATGCAGGTGACGTCAGGGCTGGAAAAAGGCTGTCATATGAAAGGGATACTTCCACAGGCATGGCAAAACCACAAAGTACAAAACCGGCAATGAATATCTGCTTTTGGGGTAAGTCAAGGCGGGCAGGCGAAGGGCGAACGCGACGCTTTTTTATTTCATAAAATTTGAATGATATCTACAAATAAACCCGTTTTTAACGAGCTGATAACAGGTCTATTATCACTTTTATCGAAGGCGATAACGCCTCCAGTAAAGAACACTAACCGAATATAATGTGAAGGATATCAACCATGAACGCTATCAAAAATATTGCTGTAGTTATCGCACTGGCTACCGTTTCTTTCGGCTCTTTCGCCGCGACTGAAGTACAGCAGTCTGCCAGCCAGTCTGTCGGTTCTGTCAGCGCCACGGCGAATACGCTGGATGGCCTGCAGGCTACGCTGTCTGAAAAAGCGGATGCCGCCGGTGCCAAATCATTTCGCATCATCTCCGCGACCGGCAACGACAACCAACTGCGTGGCGTAGCGGAAATCTATAACTGATTCATCAGGTTCTGTAGCATACAGGCCGCCTTCAGGCGGCTTGTTGCGTCTGTAATAATAGTGGCTGACTCACTGCCTCCCCCCCACAATATACGGGGTGCGGCAGTGAACTTGCCGATTCGTCAACCGTCTGACGATGCTCGCGGAATCAGGCGCCGCCTTCTTGTCGCGCCCGCTCCACCTCTTCGGCCAGAATGGCGACGCCCTGCTCGATTTTATCCGGCTCCGGCACATAGTTCATGCGCAGGCACTGGTGAACGTGCGGCCATTTCTGTTCCAGACCGGGGAAGAAGTAATGACCGGGCACCATCAGTACGCCGCGTTGTTTCAGCCGCTGATACAGCACCTCGGTGGTGATAGGCAGGTCTTTGAACCACAGCCACAGGAAGATCGCGCCTTCCGGTTTGTGGATCAGGCACACTTCCGGCGACAGATAACGACGAATGATGGCGATGGTCTGCTCCACCCGCTGGCGGTAGAACGGCCTGACCACATCGTTGGACAGCCGCAGCAGGTCACCGCGCTGAATCATCTCGTGCGCCAGCACCGGGCCGATGGAGCCGGGTGCCAGACTGACGATGCCGTTCATGTTGCCGAGCGCTTCAATCACCTGCTCAGAACCGATCACGATGCCGCAGCGGGAACCGGGCAAACCCAGCTTGGACAGGCTCATACACAGAATAATGTTCAGATTCCACAGCGGTGTGGCATCGCTAAAGATGATGCCGGGGAACGGCACGCCATAAGCATTGTCGATCACCAGCGGAATCTGGTGTTCACGGGCCAGCGCATCCAGATGCAGCAGTTCTTCGTCAGTCAGCACGTTGCCGGTGGGGTTGGTGGGCCGCGAGACGCAAATCATGCCGATATCATCGGTGATGTGCAGTTGCTCGAAATCAACGTGATATTTGAATTGCCCTTCCGCTAACAGCTCAATCTGGGGGCAAACAGAGACAAACATGTCCTCATCCAGCCCGGAATCAGCGTAGCCGATGTATTCCGGTGCCAGCGGGAACAGCACCCGGCGGCGCTGACCGTCGTCGGTACGCCCGGCAAACAAATTAAACAGGTAGAAAAACGCACTCTGGCTGCCGTTGGTCAGTGCAATATTCTGTGGTCCAATCTCCCAGCCGAACTGTTCACGCAGCAGGCCGGAGAGGGAATGCAGCAGTACATCTTTGCCTTGTGGGCCATCATAGTTGCACAACGCATCGGTCAGTTTTCCTTGCTCCAGCAGGTCACGGCACAACTGCTGAAAGTAGTCATCCATGGCCGGGATATGGGCCGGATTGCCGCCGCCCAGCATGATGGCGCCGGGGGTGCGCAGCCCGTCATTCAGGTCGTCCATCAGTTGGGTAATGCCAGCATGGCGGGTAAATTTGTTGCCAAAACGGGAAAAGTTCATAATTTGTCAATAAAAAGTGAAGCACAGGTAAACTACCACCATAGCGTGCGTATTGGTCTGGTGCAATCGCAATGGAAACCCCCCTTCGAATTTTTATTCTTATTATTTTTATTATCACGAGATAATTAACTTAAAAATGCAGGCCATTCGGTTTCAGCACTACCGGCTCATCTCCCCCCTTCCCCCCCAAAAAGCTGAACGAGTTTCAGCTTTTATTCGTCATAAATCACATTTTTTATGCAAACTTATTAGTAATGATTAATAAATCCGTGATGAATAATACAAATTTAGCGCAAAAAAAGCGCAGTTGGTTATCTGGTGATTACAGTCACATTCTCCCGTCAGCAGGATTTGTAGTCTTTCAGGCTCCACAGGCTTAATCAATTCAGCTTAAAAGGACGTATGGAATGAAAAATGTTCTGGCAATAAGTATCGCTCTGGCGCTGGTTTCCTGGCAGACATCGGCACAAACCTTTGTGCTGACAGATGCTGAAACCAGCACCGAAAAAGGAAACTGGCAAATTAACAGCGACATGCTGAAGATCAAGGATCAGCACTTCAGCATCGAACAAAAAGTGCTGCACGGCGGACGTCAGGAAGGCAGCAAAACCCTCACCATCACCAGCCCGAACGGGTTGCAAATCACCCTGAGTCCAACCCGCGGTATGGATTTGCTGCATGTGACCGGTAAAAACATCCGGCTGGGCTGGGATTCCCCGGTGGATGAAGTGGTCAACCCGAACACCATTACACTGGAAAGCCGTAACGGGCTGGGTTGGCTGGAGGGTTTCAATGAGATGATGGTGCGCTGCGGCTATGAGTGGACCGGGCATCCGGTCACCAGCGACGGCATGATCTATACCCTGCATGGTCGTGCCGGCAATACGCCGGCGTCAAAAGTGGTTGTGGATGTCAGCGACAAAGCGCCTTACACCATCACGGTGCGCGGCTTGCTCAAGGAAAACAGCTTTAAGAAATCCAACCTCGAAACCTGGACTGAACTGCGCTACGTACCGGGGAGCGAGTCGTTTACCATTCATGACGTGCTGACCAATAAGTCAGATTACGTGCGTGATTACCAGATTATCTACCACAGCAATTTCGGTACCCCGATTCTGGAAGAAGGGGCTCGTTTCCTGGCACCGGTGAAAGAGATTTCACCGTTTAATGACTACGCCAAGGCCGGTCTGAAAAGCTGGCAGACCTATAAAGGCCCGACTAAAGGCTTCGACGAGATGGTGTTTAACATGACGCCATACGCAGATAAAGAAGGCAAGACGCTGGCCGCGCTGGTCAATCGCGCAGGCGACAAAGGGGTTTCCATCGCGTTTGATACCCATCAGTTGCCGCTGCTGACGCTGTGGAAAAACACCGACACTCAGAAACAGGGCTACGTCACGGGCATCGAGCCTGGCACCAGCTACGCCTATCCGGTCACCATTGAACGCCAGCAAGGGCGAGTGAAGAAGCTACAACCCGGTCAAAGCACCACTTTCGAGCTGACTTACAGCTTGTTGAGCAGCCCGGCAGCAGTGCAACAAACCGAGCAGAAAGTGAAAGCGATTCAGGGTGATCGCACCACCACGCTGACCGAAAAACCGATTGCGGTGGAGTAATCGCTCTTCGCGCGAGAATCCTCCTTCCTGACTTCGGGAAGGAGGATTCTCAATTTGCGTGCTGAACTACTTCAGCACGTCCGGATTGACGCAGTTCTCTTTAACGTCACCACTGAGCGCGGCTATCAGGTTATCTACTGCGCAGGCCGCCATGTTGTAGCGGGTTTCATGAGTGGCGGAACCGATGTGCGGCAGTGCGACCACATTCGGCAGCGTCAACAGCGGCGAGTCCATCGACAGCGGTTCTTTCTCAAACACATCCAGACCGGCGGCGTGCAGAGTGCCATTGGTCAATGCCTCGATTAGCGCCTGCTCATCCACCACCGGGCCGCGACCGATATTGATCAGAATCGCGCTGAATTTCATTTTCGCCAGTTGCGCCTTGCCGATCAGATGGTGGGTTTCCGGCGTCAATGGCAGGGTAATGCACAGAAAATCCGACTCCGCCAGCAGGGTGTCGAGATCACAATAGCGGGCATTGAAACGCGTTTCTGCCGCGTCATGACGACGACGGGCGTTATAGAGCACCGGCATCCCGAAGCCAAAGTGCGCCCGCTGCGCCACCGCCAGACCGATACGCCCCATACCCAAAATGCCGATGGTTTTGTGGTGAACATCAATACCGTACCAATCTTCACCGATGTTGCGTGTCCATTCGCCGGCCTTCACCCGCTCGGCGGATTCCTGCGCCCGACGGGCGGTCATCAGCATCAGCGTCAGCACGGTATCCGCCACCGTTTCGGTCAATACCGTCGGGGTATGCATCAGCACCGCTTTCTTCTCATTCAGCGTCGCAAGGTCAATATTGTCGTAACCGACCGACACCGTGGATACCGCGCGCAATTTCGGCAGGTGAGACAGATACTCCCGGCTAACAGTATGCCCGGCCCCAATCAACCCTTCTGCACGCGCCAGTATCGGATGGTCGATGGGGGGCAAGCCATCAAAAACCGAAACGGTAGCGTATTGCTCCAGTTTTTGGCGTAAATCGTCAGGGATCTTTTTGTACAGGATGACTTCAGGTTTCATCAGTTCACTCCGGCTGATTGAGGCGATTGTCTGATTAAAACGACGCCTGAGGAATGGGTTGTCTGAGGCATGATGATCGACATGGCAAGAGACTGCAAGTCAGGTCGTAGTCGGGTGGCGCGTCTTCTGATGTACCAGAAGACGCGCTCCCGCTAAAAACCCCGGTATTGGCTGAAATCAGCAGTGTTACAAATAAAGATGAAACAAGTGGCAGCCAGCTACGCCAGCGGCGTAAATTGGTATGTTATAAAGTATCACCAATTAACGATAATGCAACTGTACCAGACACATTTCCCGGTTATCAAAACCTGATGTAACTCAGGGGATTACTGAGGCCAGTAACGCCTGATCCTGCCAGTGCATGATGAGTAAGCGTGACTGGGTTTCATGCTGGTCATTCTCCTGCACCACCACAAACCCCTGCTTGCGGTAAAACGCGCAGGCGCGCGAGTTCTGCTGGTACACCTCCAGCGTGAGCGCCGAAAAACGGTGCTGAACATGCTGCATCAGCGCCGCGCCTACACCCTGACCGTACAGGCTATGATGGACAAACAGCGCCCCGACAAGACGCTGATCCATCACACTGATAAAGCCGCCGATGCCCTGCTCGCTCTCATAAACCCAGGTTTGCGAATGGGGAATGTAATGTCCGCGCACCAGCTCTTCGCTTTCCTGCCAATAGCGCGGTGAGATAAACGGATGCGCCAGCGTGGTGCTTTCCCGCCATAACCGCACCAACGGCTCCAGGTCTTGCGGCTGGTAGGGTCGGATCACAACGCCTCCGAAGCATGACAGAAACAATCGGTGGTATGGTCGTTTACCAGCCCGGCGGCCTGCATAAAGGCGTAACAAATGGTGGAGCCGATAAAGGTAAACCCACGTTTTTTCAGCGCTTTTGACATCGCATCCGATACCGCCGTCTTTGCGGGGACTTCAGCCAGCGACGCCGGGCGGTTGATCACCGGCTGATGGTTGACGAAAGACCAGATAAACGCGGCAAAATCATCCCCTTGCTGTTGCATCGCCAGCCAGGCGCGGGCATTGCGAATAATCGCCTCAATTTTGCCACGATGGCGGATGATGCCGGGGTCCAGCACCAGACGATCCACATCGTCATCGGTCATGGCCGTCACCCGATGCGGATCAAATCCGTGGAAACAATGGCGGTAGTGCTCGCGTTTTTTGAGCACGGTTATCCACGACAGTCCGGCCTGCTGCCCTTCCAGGCAAAGCAACTCAAACAGCGCACGGCTATCGGTGCAGGGTTTCCCCCATTCGTTGTCATGATAATCCTGATACAACCTGTCCTGCGTGACCCAGCCACAGCGTGTCATCCTCTTCCTCCTCCCCCAGTTGTGATCCCACGGCATTGTTGGTATTGATGATGGCCAGTTTCAGCACATCACCCGCATCGTGTGGCGATCATCAACCTACGCACGATGCGATGCAACCCTGCGCAGACAGGGACCACAACGGCTACCGCTGAAATCAAATGACCAAGAGTATAAGCGACAGGGGACAATAAATGGGGATTGAGTGGATGCTGGCCTATCTGGCGTTGGGCGCCGTGGTGGGGTTTATGGCCGGATTACTGGGGATTGGCGGCGGCGGCATCATGGTGCCTGTGCTAACGGCGCTGTTTGCCGCACAAGGTGTAGAAACGGCGCATTTGGTACATCTGGCGCTGGGTACCTCAATGGCGGCGATTGTGATTACCGCCATCTCCAGCCTGCGTACCCACCATCAACATCAGGCGGTGTTGTGGCCGGTGGTGTGGCGCATCACGCCGGCGATTCTGGTCGGAACCTTTGCCGCTACCTGGCTGGCGGCGCTGTTGCCCACTCGTGCGCTGGCGATTTTCTTTTCCTGTTTTATGGCATATGTCTCGTTGCAGATGGTGCTGAACATTAAGCCCAAACCTCACCGTCAGTTGCCAGGCTTACCGGGTATGTCGCTGGCCGGGTTGACCATCGGCGGTATTTCCGCGCTGGTGGCGATTGGCGGCGGCTCACTCACCGTGCCGTTTCTGAGCTGGTGCAACGTGCGCATCCAGCAGGCTATCGGCACCTCGGCGGCGGTTGGGCTGCCGATCGCCCTCTCCGGCGCACTGGGTTACATGATAAACGGCTGGTCCGCTACCGGCCTGCCTGCGTTCAGCGTCGGTTACGTTTCGCTGCCGGCAGTGGCGCTGATCTCGGCAGTCAGCTTTTTCACCGCGCCGGTAGGCGCGCGTCTGGCGCACCGCTTGCCGGTCGCTACGCTGAAAAAGGCGTTTGCCGGGTTATTGTTGCTGTTAAGCCTGAAAATGCTGCAAACCGTGTTCACGGGGTGATCGCCAGTTCCCCCGCCAAACCTATCTTCGGCTCAAGTTAAAGTAATGCGGCTCAAGTTGTTGCCGCATTCTGGCTGTATATCTTGCATTCAGAGGGTATACTGGCGCCTTCATTGTAAAAACCACTTGTATCGCGTGCGAATCCAACATGCAAAAGTTTGATACCAAGACCTTTCAGGGCCTGATCCTGACATTACAGGATTACTGGTCGCGTCAGGGCTGTACCATTGTCCAACCGCTGGACATGGAAGTCGGTGCCGGCACCTCTCACCCCATGACCTGCCTGCGCGCACTCGGCCCGGAACCGATTGCCGCCGCCTATGTGCAGCCGTCACGCCGCCCAACCGACGGACGCTACGGTGAGAACCCGAACCGCCTGCAACACTACTACCAGTTTCAGGTGATCATTAAGCCGTCGCCAGACAACATTCAGGAACTGTACCTCGGTTCGCTGAAAGAGCTGGGAATGGACCCGACCATTCACGATATTCGTTTCGTGGAAGATAACTGGGAAAACCCGACGCTGGGTGCCTGGGGACTGGGCTGGGAAGTGTGGCTGAACGGGATGGAAGTCACTCAGTTCACCTATTTCCAGCAGGTGGGTGGTTTGGAATGCAAACCGGTAACCGGCGAGATTACTTACGGTCTGGAACGTCTGGCGATGTACATTCAGGGCGTGGACAGCGTCTATGATCTGGTGTGGAGCGATGGCCCACTCGGCAAAACCACCTACGGCGACGTGTTCCATCAAAACGAAGTGGAGCAATCGACTTATAACTTCGAATACGCCGACGTGGATTTCCTGTTTACCTGCTTCGAGCAGTATGAAAAAGAAGCCCAACAGTTGCTGGCACTGGAAAAACCGCTGCCGCTGCCTGCTTACGAGCGCATTCTGAAAGCTGCCCACAGCTTCAACCTGCTGGATGCGCGCAAAGCCATTTCCGTGACCGAACGTCAGCGCTACATCCTGCGAATTCGTACCCTGACCAAAGCGGTGGCGGAAGCCTACTATGCCTCTCGTGAGGCGCTGGGCTTCCCGATGTGCAATCGTAAACAGAGCTGAGAGGCAGCGATGACAGACAAAACATTTTTGGTGGAAATCGGCACCGAAGAGCTGCCGCCAAAGGCTTTGCGTACGCTGGCGGAATCGTTTGCCGCCAATTTTACTGCTGAACTGGATGCTGCCGGGCTGGGTTATCAGTCGGTCAACTGGTTTGCCGCTCCGCGCCGTCTGGCGTTGAAAGTGGCCGGTTTAAGCGCCTCCCAGCCGGACAGGGAGGTAGAAAAACGTGGACCAGCCATCGCGCAGGCGTTTGATGCCGAAGGCAAACCCACTAAAGCCGCAGAAGGCTGGGCACGCGGTTGCGGCATCACCGTCGAGCAGGCCGAGCGCCTGACCACCGACAAAGGCGAATGGCTGCTGTTCCGTGCGCAGGTAAAAGGCGAAGCGGCACAAACGCTGCTGCCGGGCATGGTCAGCACCGCGCTTTCGAAATTGCCGATTCCGAAACTGATGCGCTGGGGCGATAACGACACCCAGTTTGTGCGCCCAGTACACACCGTGACCCTGCTGCTGGGTGATGAACTGATCCCCGGTACCGTGCTGGGCATTGATTCTGCGCGTACCATCCGTGGTCACCGCTTTATGGGCGAGCCGGAATTCACCATTGATAACGCCGACCAGTACCCGCAGATTCTGCAGGAACGTGGCAAGGTCATCGCCGATTACGACGCGCGTAAAGCCAAAATCAAGGCCGATGCCGAAGCAGCGGCACGCAAGATTGGCGGCAATGCCGACCTGAGCGACAGCCTGCTGGAAGAAGTCACCTCGCTGGTGGAATGGCCGGTGGTGCTGACGGCGAAATTTGAAGAGAAGTTCCTGGCAGTGCCGGCGGAAGCGCTGGTGTACACCATGAAGGGCGACCAGAAATACTTCCCGGTTTACGACAACAGCGGCAAGCTGCTGCCGAATTTCATCTTTGTCGCCAACATTGAATCGAAAGACCCGCAGCAGATTATCGCCGGTAACGAGAAAGTGGTGCGCCCACGTCTGGCCGACGCCGAGTTCTTCTTCAATACCGACCGTAAAAAACGCCTTGAAGATCACCTGCCGCGTCTTGAAACCGTGCTGTTCCAGCAGCAGTTGGGCACACTGCGCGACAAGACTGATCGTATCGCGGCACTAACCGGCTGGGTGGCAGAGCAGATTGGCGCGGATATCAATCACGCCAAACGCGCGGGCCTGCTGTCCAAATGCGACCTGATGACCAATATGGTGTTTGAATTCACCGATACTCAGGGTGTGATGGGGATGCACTACGCCCGTCACGACGGCGAAGCAGAAGATGTGGCGGTAGCACTGAACGAGCAGTACCAGCCGCGTTTTGCCGGCGATGCACTGCCGTCATCACTGGTCGCTTGCGCACTGGCGATTGCCGACAAGATGGATACGCTGGCGGGGATTTTCGGCATCGGCCAGCATCCAAAAGGCGATAAAGACCCGTTCGCACTGCGCCGTGCTGCGCTGGGCGTGCTGCGCATCATCGTGGAAAAACGCCTGCCGCTGGACTTGCAAACGCTGACGGAAGAAGCGGCACGCCTGTACGGCGACAAGCTGACTAACGCCAACGTGGTAGACGATGTGATCGAGTTCATGCTGGGCCGCTTCCGCGCCTGGTATCAGGAAGAAGGTCACAGTGTCGACACCATTCAGGCGGTGCTGGCACGCCGCCCGACTCGCCCGGCGGATTTCGACGCCCGTGTGAAAGCGGTGAGTCATTTCCGCACACTGGAGCAAGCCGAAGCGCTGGCCGCCGCCAACAAGCGCGTGTCCAACATTCTGGCGAAATCCACCGAAACACTGAACGACAGCGTGCAGGCGGCGTTGCTGAAAGAGAAGGAAGAAATTCAGCTGGCGACGTATGTTACCGCGCTGACCAGCAAGCTGGCACCGTGGTTTGCCGAGGGGCGTTATCAGGAAGCACTGGCGGAACTGGCACAGTTACGTGAGTCAGTCGATAACTTCTTCGATAAAGTAATGGTAAACGCCGACGATCCGCAGGTGCGCATCAATCGCCTGACGCTGCTCAACGAACTGCGCAACCTGTTCCTGAAAGTCGCGGATATTTCGGTGTTGCAATAAGTGTGCAGATAGTTTTATTCACACGCAAAAGCCTCCTTTTAACGGAGGCTTTTTGTCATTAAGCGCTATTGACCACTGTTATCAATCAGAGCAAGGCACCCCTTCCCCTAATGACTACCGCGACGTAGTTACATAGCGGTTTCGGGGTTATCGCATGGTCACAAACTCTTCTGCCGCCGTCGGGTGAATCGCCACCGTATTGTCGAAGTCTTTTTTGGTCGCACCCATTTTTACTGCCACCGCAAAACCCTGCAGGATTTCATCCATGCCGAAGCCGATGCCGTGCACGCCAACGATTTTCTCTTCTGGTCCCACGCACACCAGCTTCATACGACACGGCTGGCGGTGCTGCGTGACTGCGGTGTACATGGCGGTAAAGGCAGATTTGTAAACCTTGACCTGATCGTCGCCGTACTGCTGGCGCGCCTGCGGCTCAGTCAACCCAATGGTGCCGATAGGCGGGTGGCTGAACACCACCGTTGGGATATTGGTGTAATCCAGATGCTCGTCCGGCTTGTTGTTGAACAGCCGCTCAGACAAACGACGCCCCGCCGCCACCGCAACCGGCGTTAACTCAACGGCACCGGTGTTATCGCCCACCGCATAGATGCCAGGCACGCTGGTGTTTTGAAACTTATCCACCACGATGTAGCCTTTTTCGTTGCGCGCCACACCCGCCACGTCGAGATTGATCTTATCGTTTGCCGGTTCGCGCCCTATCGCCCAAATCAGGCAATCCACGGTTTGTTCGTGCCCACTTTCCAGTTGCAGCGTCAGGCTACCGTCGGCGTTTTTCACCACCGCTTTGGGGATAGATTCGGTATGCAGCGCCGGGCCTTCGGTATTCATCACTTCAACCAGCGTGTCTACAATCAGCGGGTCGAACTGGCGCAGCGGCGCATGTTTACGCACAAACAGGTGAACATCGGCACCGAGCGCGTTCAGCACACCGGCGATTTCCACCGCGATATAACCGGCCCCAACAACGGCAACCCGCTGCGGCAACGCCGTCAACGCAAAGAAACCATCGGAATCAATACCGTGCTCCGCACCGGGGATGTCCGGGCGCGTTGGCCGGCCACCGGTGGCAATCAGGATATGGTCGGCGGTGATGCGCTCGCCGTTCACCTCCACCGTTTTCGCATCCACGAAACGGGCAAAGCCCTGAATCACCTCGACCTGATTTTTCCCCAGCACGTTATTGTAGGACTGATGAATACGGTCAATGTAGGCGCTACGGTTTTTCAGCAACGTATCCCAGTTAAACTGATTAACGGTGACATCAAAACCATAATCCGGCCCGTAGTGGTGAATGGCTTCAGCAATCTGGGCGGCGTGCCACATGACCTTCTTCGGTACGCACCCGACATTGACGCAGGTGCCTCCCAGGTACCTGGCTTCAATCAGCGCACATTTCTTTCCATACATGGCTGCACGATTGACGGAAGCAATGCCGCCGCTGCCGCCACCAATGGCGAGATAGTCATAATGTCTGGTCATCAGGGCTCCACGCTTGCTTTCAATAAATGTTCGATACAAGTAAACAGACCACTCCTGCCACCACACCCGATGCTGGCGCGGATAGCGGAGTACGAATCAACGAGTCATGCTAGCGAAAAGTGTAACGCCAGCGAGCAGGATCCGGCAAAGACAGAAAGCGGGATTGTATGAAGAAATGCGTGGCGATTCGCAACGGTTTTGAAAATTGATGCGATAGGCAAATCCAGCTACAACCGGTTTAAGGGGATAGGCTCTTATTTTACAGGTATTCCTGATGGGAATTATCAATCAGCAACGCCTGTACCTGGCTGAGTTTACCGTTGTGATGGTATAGCGATGGAAAGCAGGCGAACCTACAAGTTTTTCCTTTGGGTAACAAAAAATGGTATTGGCATTCCAGATTCGTCTCCCCCTTTTTTTGCCGCGAGCGGCGCTCAATCGATAAGTGACGGCTAATCACAACAGGTCTAACCCGATCCAGCTGTCACAAAAATGTCATATTAGTTGCATTTTACTGTCATCAAATTGACCTATTTTTTCCACCAGCAAACTACACTCTGATTTAAACATACACTCTGATTAAACAATAGCTCCGGGTCTACACGTTTAAGTATCCCACAGGAGGGATTATGAAACTCATGCGTACCACTATTGCCAGTATTGTTGCAGCAAGTTTTTCTCTGACGGCGGTTTCTGCTTTTGCCGCAGCAAATATTACCGGTGCTGGTGGCACTTTCCCCGCTCCTGTTTATACAAAGTGGGCTGACTCTTACGAAAAAGAAACCGGTAACAAGGTCAACTATCAGGGTATCGGTTCTTCCGGTGGCGTGAAACAAATCCTGGCTAAAACCGTTGATTTCGGTGCGTCGGATGCCCCGCTGGAAGATGCCAAACTGGCTCAGGAAGGGTTGATTCAGTTCCCGACCGTTATCGGCGGTGTGGTACTGGCGGTGAATCTGCCGGGCGTGAAATCCGGTGAGTTGACGCTGGACGGTAAAACCCTGGGTGACATCTATCTGGGTAAAATCAAAAAATGGAATGATGCTGCCATCGCCAAACTGAACCCAGGCGTGAAATTGCCGGATCAGGACATCGCTGTCGTACGTCGTGCCGATGGTTCTGGTACGTCTTACGTATTCACCAGCTATCTGGCGAAAGTAAACAGCGAGTGGAAAGAGAAGATTGGCGCAGGCAACACCGTAAACTGGCCGACCGGTCTGGGTGGTAAAGGCAACGACGGCATCGCGGCTTTCGTACAACGTCTGCCAGGCTCTATCGGTTACGTTGAATATGCTTACGCTAAGCAGAACAACCTGACCTACACCAAACTGATTTCCGCTGATGGCAAAGCGGTTACCCCGACAGAAGTCTCTTTCAGCAACGCCGCCAAGGGTGCTGACTGGAGCAAATCGTTTGCTCAGGACCTGACCAACCAGAAAGGCGACGACGCGTGGCCGATTACCACCACCACCTTCATCCTGATGTACAAAAAGCAGGATAAACCGGAGCAGGGCAAAGAAGTGTTGAAATTCTTTGACTGGGCTTACAACAAGGGCGGTGCACAGGCTAAAGCGCTGGATTACGCAACGCTGCCGAATGAAGTGGTTGCCCAGATTCGCGCTGCCTGGAAAACCCAGGTTAAAGACAGCAGCGATAAGGCACTGTACTGATTGCGGTTAGTCAGGAAAGGCTGAATGAGTTACTGGAGGTGGATAAACCGGAAACGGGGTATCCACCTCTGATACTGATTAGAGCCGTCCTCATTATCGAAAAGACGCAGTTATCTGAAAGAAGAGAGACGTATGGCTGAACACAAGCCAACTAATACACTTGTGGAAAGAAATATTACACCACCAGGAAAACAGGGTGACATTCTCTTCGGGGCGCTGGTCAGACTAGCGGCCCTGTTGACGTTACTGCTGCTGGGCGGAATTATCGTTTCCCTGATTTTTGCTTCCTGGCCAAGCATTAAGACGTTTGGTTTTTCCTTTCTGTGGACCAAAGAATGGGATGTGCCCGCAAAGCAATTCGGGGCACTGGTACCGATTTACGGCACCCTCGTCACCTCGCTGATCGCACTGATTATTGCCATCCCCATCAGCTTTGGTATCGCATTGTTCCTGACGGAACTGGCACCAGGCTGGCTGAAACGTCCGCTTGGCGTAGCGATTGAACTGCTGGCCGCCATCCCCAGTATCGTCTACGGCATGTGGGGGTTGTTCGTATTCGCTCCGCTGTTTGCCACCTATTTCCAGCAGCCGGTAGGCAATGTGCTTTCCAGTATTCCGCTGATCGGCACGCTATTTTCCGGGCCGGCGTTCGGCATCGGCATTCTGGCAGCCGGGGTTATTCTGGCTATCATGATAATCCCCTACATTGCGGCGGTAATGCGTGATGTCTTCGAGCAGACGCCGGTCATGATGAAAGAATCGGCTTACGGCATCGGTTGTACCACCTGGGAAGTTATCTGGCATATCGTGCTGCCGTTTACTAAAAATGGCGTCATCGGCGGGATTATGCTGGGCTTGGGCCGGGCGTTGGGCGAAACCATGGCAGTCACCTTCATCATCGGCAACACCTATCAACTCGACAGTTTCTCACTCTATATGCCGGGCAACAGCATCACCTCTGCGCTGGCCAACGAATTTGCCGAAGCTGACTCCGGACTGCATACCGCGGCATTGATGGAGCTGGGCCTGATCCTGTTTGTGATTACCTTTATCGTGCTGGCTTGTTCCAAGCTGATGATCATGCGTCTGGCAAAAAATGAAGGAGCACGCTGATGGCAAGCATTAGCATTGAAAACCGTTCCGACATGCAGGAAACCCGCCGCAAGATGCAAGCCTGGCGCAGACAGAAAAACCGCATCGCGTTATTTCTGTCGATGCTGACCATGGCGTTTGGCCTGTTCTGGCTGGTGTGGATTCTGATGTCCACCGTGACTAAAGGTTTAGACGGCATGTCGATGTCGCTGTTTACCGAAATGACGCCGCCGCCCAATACGGCGGGGGGGGGTCTGGCTAACGCGATTGTCGGCAGCGGCTTGCTGATTCTGTGGGCGACGCTGTTTGGCACGCCGCTGGGGATTCTGGCGGGCGTTTATCTGGCGGAATATGGCCGTAAATCGCTGATCGCTGAAGTGATCCGCTTTATTAACGACATTCTGTTGTCGGCGCCATCGATTGTGGTGGGGTTGTTCGTCTACACGCTGGTGGTGGCGAAAATGGAGCACTTTTCCGGCTGGGCGGGAGTGATTGCGCTGGCGCTGTTGCAGGTGCCTATCGTGATTCGCACCACCGAGAACATGCTGAAACTGGTGCCGGATAGCCTGCGCGAAGCGGCTTATGCGCTGGGGACGCCGAAATGGAAGATGATCTCAGCCATTACCCTGAAGGCTTCAGTATCCGGCATCATCACCGGGGTGCTGCTGGCGGTGGCGCGTATCGCTGGGGAAACCGCGCCATTGCTGTTTACCTCGCTGTCGAATCAGTTCTGGAGCACGGACATGATGCATCCCATTGCCAACCTGCCGGTTACCATTTTTAAGTTCGCCATGAGTCCGTTCAAGGAATGGCAAGGTCTGGCATGGGCTGGGGTACTGCTGATCACGCTGTGCGTGCTGTTGCTAAACATTCTGGCTCGCGTGCTGTTTGCCAAAAATAAACATTAAACATCGCCACATTAAATGAATATCCGAACGTCGTGCACACGGTGTTCGCCAGAAGAGAGAAGTCTTGATGAGTATGGTCACAGAGACATCCACCAGCAAAATTCAGGTGCGCAATCTGAACTTCTATTACGGAAAATTTCATGCGCTGAAAAACATCACGCTGGATATTGCCAAAAATCAGGTAACGGCATTTATCGGGCCGTCCGGATGCGGCAAGTCCACCTTGCTGCGTACCCTGAATAAAATGTATCAGCTTTATCCAGAGCAACGCGCCGAAGGCGATATCCTGCTCGATGGCAACAACATCCTGACCGATAACCAGGATATCGCGCTGCTGCGCGCCAAAGTGGGCATGGTGTTCCAGAAGCCAACCCCGTTCCCGATGTCTATCTACGACAATATCGCCTTTGGGGTGAAGTTGTTCGAGAAACTGTCGCGTGCAGAAATGGACGAGCGCGTACAGTGGGCGCTGACTAAGGCGGCATTATGGCAGGAAACCAAAGATAAACTGCACCAAAGCGGTTACAGCTTGTCCGGCGGCCAACAGCAACGTCTGTGTATTGCACGCGGCATCGCCATTCGTCCGGATGTGTTGCTGCTGGATGAACCTTGTTCGGCGCTGGACCCGATTTCCACCGGTCGCATTGAAGAGCTGATTTCTGAACTAAAGAAAGACTATACCGTGGTGATCGTGACGCATAACATGCAACAGGCGGCGCGTTGTTCCGACCATACGGCGTTTATGTATCTCGGCGAGCTGATCGAGTTCAGCGATACCGACACCCTGTTTACCGCGCCACGGCAGAAACAGACCGAAGATTACATCACCGGTCGTTACGGTTGATTACGGGAGTATCATGGAAAATCTTAATCTAAACAAACATATTTCCGGTCAGTTTAATGCCGAGCTGGAAAGTATCCGTACCCAAGTGATGACCATGGGCGGGCTGGTGGAACAGCAACTGACTGACGCCATCACTGCCATGCATAATCAGGACGCGGAACTGGCGCAGCGTGTGATCGAAGGCGACGCCAAAGTCAACATGATGGAAGTGAGCATTGACGAGGCGTGCGTGCGCATCATTGCCAAGCGCCAGCCTACCGCCAGTGACCTGCGTCTGGTCATGGCGATCATCAAGACCATTTCCGAGCTGGAGCGTATTGGTGATGTGGCGGACAAAATCTGCCGCACCGCGCTGGAGAAATTCTCCCATCAGCATCAGCCGCTGCTGGTGAGCCTGGAATCACTGGGTAATCACACCATACAGATGCTGCATGATGTGCTGGATGCGTTTGCGCGTATGGACCTGGATGAAGCCAAACGTATCTACATGGAAGACAAGAAGGTGGATAAAGAGTACGAAGGCATTGTGCGTCAGTTAATGACTCACATGATGGAAGACTCCCGCACCATTCCCAGCGTACTGACCGCACTGTTCTGCGCTCGTTCCATCGAGCGTATTGGCGACCGTTGCCAGAACATCTGCGAGTTCATTTTCTACTTCGTCAAAGGCCAGGACTTCCGTCATCTGGGCGGCGACGCGCTGGAAAAAATGCTGGCGCAAAAAGACGACGCCAAACCGGAATAAGGTTGGTCCGTTGCCGCCCCCCTCAACGCCCCGTTTTCGGGGCGTTGTCATTGGTAACGCGGTGTCGCCGTTGCTGTCACCGGAATGGCCACTGACTGGATATAACATAAGTTCATATTATGGGTGTTTATGTTATTTCCGGCGCGCCGTAGCTGCTGCTAGCCTGCATTCATTGAATTAACAAGTGGTTACTCACTCATCATTCTTTATGAACAGCAGCTACAGGCGAATAAAAAGATGAAAAAATCTCTTTTGGCATTTTCTCTTCTGGCAGGATTGGTTTCTCTGGCGGGTAACGCGCAGGCTGACAAGCTGGATGACATCCAGAAAGCCGGCGTAGTGAAAGTCGCGGTATTCGACAGCAATCCGCCGTTTGGTTATGTCGATCCGCAAAGCAAAAAACTGGTGGGCTACGATGTCGATGTCGCGCAAGCCATCGGCAACGCGCTGGGCGTCAAGGTGGAGCTGCGTGCTACCAACCCGGCTAACCGTATTCCATTGCTGACGTCGAAAAAAGTAGACCTGATCGCCGCCAACTTCACCATCACCGATGAGCGTGCTAAACAAGTCAATTTCAGTGTGCCCTATTTTGCTACCGGGCAAAAATTCATCGCCCACAAAGGCGTGTTGAAAACGCCGGATGATCTTAAAAACCTGCGCATTGGCGCTGATAAAGGCACCGTTCAGGAAATCACCCTGCGTGAACATTACCCGACTGCGAAAGTGATTTCCTACGACGATACCCCGCTGG
The DNA here is from genome assembly GCF_012273755.1 of Dickeya sp. CFBP 2040. Lineage (NCBI taxonomy): Bacteria > Pseudomonadati > Pseudomonadota > Gammaproteobacteria > Enterobacterales > Pectobacteriaceae > Dickeya > Dickeya sp. CFBP 2040. Next base: position 75,569 of record NZ_JAAVXH010000074.1, on the reverse strand, counting down.
CGTTCGCCGCGTTGCGTAACGGCAACGTGCAGGCTATCACGCAGGATGATGCCAAACTGGTCGGGCTGTTGGGCAACCTGGCGGCGGAGCAGAAAGCCGATTTTGAAATTTCTCCGTTTAGCATCACCAAAGAGTATCAAGGTATCGGCCTTCCGAAAGGGGAAGATCGCCTGACGCAGAAAGTAAACGATATCCTGCTGAATCTGGAAAAACAGGGGGATGCCGTGAAGATTTATAACCGTTGGTTCGGGCCGCAAACGCCGTCCGCCCAGCCGCGTGGTGACTTCAGGATTGCGCCGCTGGAACAACAGCCCAAGGCTTAAAACCCGTGGCGACAGTATTCGCTGTCCGATGATGATATCCCTGATTTCTTACCTGATGATGATTCGCCTCTGGCCGTATCCCGGAGGCGGCTTTCTTGCTGATGATGACTGCTCAATCTTTCCAACAATGGCTGACCGACTGGCTGCTGGCACCTCAGTATCTGCAATGGCTGTGGCAGGGGTTTCAGGTCACTCTGGGTATTGCTACTGCTACCGTGGTGCTGGCAACACTGACAGGACTCATACTGGCCGCTGGTCGAGACAGCCGTACGCGGTGGTTACGCTGGCCGGTGATCGCGTATTGCGTGTTGTTTCGTAATACCCCGCTGCTGGTGCAATTGTTTTTCTGGTATTTCGGCGCGGCACAATTGCTGCCAGATGGGGTGATGCAGTGGCTTAATCGCTCGCATGACATACCGTTTATCGGGCTGAGTGTGCCGTCGTTTGAGTTCCTGACCGGATTATTTGGCCTGACGCTGTATTCCGCTGCGTTTATCGCTGAAGAGGTTCGTGCGGGTATCGCTGGTGTGGCGCGTGGCCAGAAGTATGCTGCCTTTGCGTTGGGACTAACCGGCTGGCAGGCGATGCGCTATGTGGTACTGCCGCAGGCGTTGCGTATCGCGCTGCCGCCGTTACTGGGTCAGTATATGAATGTTGTCAAAAACTCATCGCTGGCGATGGCCATCGGCGTGGCGGAGCTGTCTTACGCCTCCCGGCAGGTGGAAACGGAAACGCTGCGCACCTTTCAGGCGTTTGGCGTTGCAACGGTGCTTTACATCGCGGTGATTGCCCTGCTGGAAGCGTGGGGGCAGTGGCGCCAGCATCGGCAGCCAGTCAGGGGGCATTGAGATGGATTTTTCAATTATTCTCGACAATTTTAGCTACCTGATGTGGGGCACCTATCCTGATGGCCCGTTGGGGGGCGCAGCGTTGACGTTGGCGCTCAGCCTGATGGCCGGGCTTATCTCGGCAATATTGGGAACATTGCTGGGGGTCGCGCTGGCGATGTTGCGCGGCTGGGCTGGCGGATTACTGACCGTGGTGCTGGGCTTTTTCCGGGCAATTCCGGTGATCATGCTGATTTTCTGGACTTACTTTCTTCTGCCTATGGTGTTTGGCGTCGATATTCCCGAAATCACGACGGTGGTGTGCGCGCTGGCGCTGATCGCGTCGGCTTATCTGGCGCATGGCGTAAAAGCGGGCATCATGGCGATAGGTCTGGGTCAGTGGCAGGCGGGGATGTCACTCGGATTAGGGCGCTGGCAAACACTGTGGTACATCGTACTGCCGCAGGCACTGCGCATGATGGTGCCATCGTTCATCAATCAGTGGATTTCCCTGATTAAAGACACATCGCTGGCTTACATTGTCGGTGTGGGCGAGCTGACGTTTCTGGCAACGCAGGTTAATAACCGCAGCATGGTCTATCCGACAGAAGTGTTTCTGTTCATCGCGTTGATCTATTTTATTTTTTGTCTGTCGCTGGATTTGCTGGCGCAGGGTGTCAGTCGGCGTTTTCACGCTGGGCCGCAACCCACCCGTCGTTGGCTATTGGGGCGACGACGGGCGACATGCGTACCAGAATCCCCGTTGCGAGAAGTCGCCTGATTGATTAGGCGGCGGTCGTCAACGGCCAACCGCGGGCCTGCCACAACGCCGGTAGCTGCGCCATGTCACGGAACATCGTCACCAATGGGTGGTGGATTGGGGCATTATGTTCGTCGGCACAGTAGTAGAACACCGGTATACCGGCGGCGATGCCAGCCTGTGTGCCGGAGACGGAATCCTCCACCAGAATGCAGTTTTCCACCGTTACCCCCATCTGTTGTGCGGCGTGATGCAATAACGCCGGGTCCGGCTTCCATTTACCGATATCGTAGCCACTGTACAGATGCTCGCCAAAAAATGGCAGCAAACCGGTCAACCCCAATGAATGCTGCATTTTGCTGACCGGACCGTTAGACACCACAGCTTTAGGCACCTGCAACGCAACCAACACCTCTTTTACGCCAGGAATCGGCTGTAGCGACAGCTCGAAAAGCCGCGCAACCTCCTGACGAAAATGGCGCTCCATCTGCTCCATAGACACCGTCAGGCCAAAACGCTCGCTGATGCGCTCGATAATGTCGTAAAGCTTCATGCCTTTAAAGCTTTTGATCACCTCATTGAGCGGCAACTGCACACCGTAAGGCACAAAAATATTGACGTAAGCCTGGCAGCAGATGACTTCGCTATCAACCAGCGTGCCGTCACAGTCGAAAAATATGCATTCAATCCGGGACATAGACGTTCTCTTGTCAGGGGACGAAATCCCACTTTACCTGACTGACAGCAGAAAGCGATATTTGCAGAAACGAGGGGCCGACTGCTCACGCTCTCTGTAGTAAACAAACGTTTTCCCATCAGGAAGTGAGACGAAAACGCAGCGAACAGGCAGGAGATATAGAAAATTGTTATCGCTGGAAAAAAAAGCGCGCTGACGCGTTAACTACTGCGCATTTTGGTATAGGATACCGGGCGATTATTTTTCCTTTCTTCTTCTTTGGGTCATTTATCATGGATAAATCTCAGTCTGGTTCCGCTGCTGAGCAGGGGCTGCTGGATCGTGTGTTTAAACTGAAGCAGCACGGCACCACCGCTCGTACCGAAACCATTGCCGGGTTCACCACCTTCCTGACGATGGTGTATATCGTTTTCGTTAACCCGCAAATTCTGGGCGCAGCCGGAATGGACACCAAAGCGGTGTTTGTCACCACCTGTCTGATTGCCGCTTTTGGTAGTATTTTCATGGGTCTGCTGGCTAACCTGCCGGTGGCGCTGGCACCTGCGATGGGCCTGAACGCCTTTTTCGCTTTTGTGGTGGTGGGTACCATGGGCCTGCCGTGGCAGGTAGCAATGGGCGCTATTTTCTGGGGTTCGGTAGGATTCCTGCTGTTGACGGTATTCCAGGTTCGTTACTGGATGATCGCCAATATCCCGCTCAGTTTACGCTTAGGCATTGCCAGCGGTATTGGTCTGTTTATTGCCATGATCGGCCTGAAAAATGCCGGTATTATCGTACCGAATCCAGAAACGCTGGTATCAGTCGGCAAGCTGACCTCGCATAGTGTACTGCTGGGCGCGCTGGGCTTTTTCATCATCGTGGTGCTGGCATCGCGTAACATTCATGCGGCGGTACTGATCTCCATCGCGGTAACCACCTTGCTGGGTACGTTGCTGGGAGATGTGAAATTCTCTGGCGTATTCGCTATGCCGCCGAGCGTCAGTAATGTCGTAGGTCAGGTGGATCTGGCCGGGTCGCTGAATCTGGGCCTGTCCGGGGTAATATTCTCCTTCATGCTGGTAAACCTGTTTGACTCTTCCGGCACCCTGATTGGTGTGACCGACAAAGCCGGTCTGGTCGATGCTCAGGGTAAATTTCCACAGATGAAACAGGCACTGTATGTGGATAGCATCAGCTCGGTGGCGGGTTCATTCATCGGTACTTCATGCGTGACGGCCTACATCGAAAGTTCCTCTGGTGTTTCCATCGGTGGTCGTACCGGCCTGACGGCAGTAGTCGTAGGGCTTCTGTTCCTGCTGGTGATGTTTCTGTCGCCGCTGGCAGGGATGGTGCCGGCCTATGCAGCCGCGGGTGCGTTGATTTATGTTGGTGTGCTGATGACGGCCAGCCTGGCGCGCGTTAACTGGGATGACCTGACTGAATCCGTGCCGGCGTTCGTCACTGCCGTGATGATGCCGTTCACCTTCTCGATTACCGAAGGTATCGCACTGGGCTTCATTTCCTACGCGGTAATGAAAGCAGCGACGGGTCGCTGGCGCGACATCAGCCCGTGCGTAATCGTGGTGGCAGTGCTGTTCCTGTTAAAAATCGTGTTTGTGGACGCTCACTAATCACCAACGAGCCGGGGCTACCCGGCTCGTTATCACTGGCTTCCTGTTTTCTTTCCGCTTTTCTATCGCTACATCGCATATTGCGAAGAAGCCTGTTCCGTCGGGTGGCTGCTGAGTTTGATATAGCGCCTCGATTGACGCTGCTGTTGGACGATTTCGCCAGATTTTCGCATACCGTAGGCCGAGGTGTAATTCCACATCACCAGTCGGTCGAGGCGAGGGGTATGGGCGCACGCCCAGGCCAGGTAATCATCAATATCGCTGATTACCGCCACATCCGGAATATGCCGTGACCGCAAACGGCCTGAAGCCGGATGCAGTTTTAGGGATTCCGGGCCGCCAACATTAAAACCCGGAATTTTCAGTACCGACTGACGAATGGTACACAACTGGGTAGCCGCTTCCAGCGGGTCGAGCTGGGCGTCTATCCAGGCTTTTTCCGCATGGGTCTGCGTTTGTAAATGCGCCGGCATTTCACGATTCCAGACACGGATAATTTCCACATCCATCCCCACTTTGCCCTCTTCACTAAGCAGGATTGCGATGGTATTTCCTGCGTAGCCAAGGCTGAAATCGGGCAGATGCGGATCAACAAAGCAGGGCCTGCCGTTTGGCGAAACCATGAGTGGCGGAAGTACCGGATAACCGAAAAAATAAAACATCATTTCTGCCAGCAGCGCACGGCTCTTCAGATAACGCTCACGGCGCTTTACAGAAAAACTGTGTGTAGATGTAATCAGGTCATCCGATAACCGCTGCAGATCGGGTAACGCTTCCGTGCTTGCCCACCTGACGAAATGACAGGTCATATTCACTCCATGATACCAACGAAAAAAACTTGATAATTTTTAGCAGAATAGCTGTTCTGTGAAGTTTATTTCCGACGCAAATGGTCAGATAAATATCCGCACCAAAGAGAAACTGGCGGATGAATCGTCGATAATTATCACTGTTCGAGCAGAATACGTCAAAAAGCACTTTTTATTAAAATTGATTTAATTTTATTTGAAACAAAATCTAGCTGATATCACATCATATTAGTAGCGATGGTGTATAGCTTGCCCGCGAACGCATCCCGGCATCACGGGCAAAAAGGCATTAGCGTAAACAGATATCCGCCTGATGCCATGCGGAACGTTGCTGCTTTTCCTGAACCTGCTCGGTCAGTGCCTGCGGCGTAACCAGTGTTAACGCCGATGTCGGACACACGCGTACACAAGATGGACTATCCGCAACGCCGATGCAAAGGTCGCATTTATGGACTTCACTGCCTGATAGCGATGGGGCAGATGTCTCATCACCGAATGCGTGCGTCACCACATTGATGGCACCGAACGGACAAGCGATTACGCAACTTTTACAGCCAATACACCGTGACGCAATCACCTGAATACTGTCTTGATGTTGCACCAGCGCATCATGTGGACAGGCCCTGGCGCAGGGTGCATTTTCGCACTGATGGCACAGCACGGGTGTACTCACGTTAGCATTTTTAATTACTTTTAGGCGCGGAAAAAAATGCGATTTATGCAGTTTTTGTTGGTTGCCGCCCACATGAGCAACAGCACAGGCGATCTCGCAGGTGCGACAACCAATGCATTTGGCGGCGTCTGCAATAACAAACTGATTCATGACCAATTCTCCAGCTAAACAACGGCGCTGACCGGCAGCGACATATCCTGACACTCCAGCCCCATCACCCGCAGCATACCTTGTGCCGCTTTACGACCATCAGCAATGGCGGTAACTACCAGATCAGCGCCGCGCACCACATCCCCACCCGCGAATACCTGCGGATGGCTAGTCTGGCAGGGGTGCTTGTCGCCAGGTTTAGTCGTCATAATGCAGCCCCAGCGATCCAGCTCGATATGGGCGTCCTGCAACCATGGCATGTTGTGTGTCTGGAAACCGAACGCCGTGATCACCGCCTCAGCAGGCTGCACGAATTCAGAACCAGCCACCGGTTTTGGCCGACGGCGACCGCTGGCGTCCGGTTCGCCCATTTCGGTACGAATCAGGCTGACTCCGCAGACCTCTCCGTCATCATTCAGGCAAATCTTGAGCGGTTGAACATTGAACAGAAACTCCACGCCTTCTTCGCGGGCATTTTTTACTTCTTTACGTGAACCCGGCATATTGGCTTCATCACGGCGATAGGCGCAGGTGACCGACACCGCCCCCTGACGAATCGAGGTGCGCAGGCAATCCATCGCGGTGTCACCGCCGCCCAGCACCAGCACACGCTTACCCTGCATCGACACATAAGGCTCATTGGGCAATTCAGGCAGCCCCATTACCCGCTTGGTGTTGGCTATCAGGAACGGCAGCGCGTCGTATACACCGGGAGTGTCTTCGTTTTCCAGACCGGCTTTCATGGAACCATACGTCCCTACGCCAACAAACAGAGTGTCAAATTCTGCCAGCAACTGCGCCATACTAATATCCGTTCCCACTTCGGTATTAAGACGGAACTCGATCCCCATAGCGCTGAAGATTTCCCGACGCCGACTCAGCACTGACTTGTCCAGCTTGAAGGCCGGAATACCGAAGGTCAGCAACCCGCCAATTTCAGGGTGCCGGTCAAATACCACCGCTTGTACGCCGTGGCGTGCCAGCACATCGGCACAAGCCAGTCCAGCGGGGCCGGCACCGATGATGGCAGCCCGCTTGCCGGTGGGCTTAACCTGGCTGAGATCCGGCTGCCAGCCCATGCTCATCGCGGTATCGGTGATATAGCGCTCAATGTTGCCCACAGTCACAGCGCCGTAACCTTTGCCTAGCGTGCAGGCACCTTCGCATAACCTATCCTGCGGGCAGACCCGGCCACAGACTTCCGGCAAGCTGCTGGTACGGTGCGACAGTTCGACAGCATCGAGAATGCGTCCTTGCTGCACCAGTTGCAGCAAGGCGGGAATGTTATTATGCAACGGGCAGGTCCATTCACAGACGGCGTGCTGGCTGCAATGCAGGCAACGGCTGGCCTGATCGTGGGTGTGTTCAGCGCTGAAGCCGTGATAGATCTCGCCAAAAGTGGTCACGCGTTCTTCCAGCGATTTTTTCACCGCATCCCGGCGCGGCCAGTTTTTATGCTTATCCAGCGGGTGACACGCTATTTCGGCAAACGTAGGGACCGCGCGCGACGTTGACGTATCCGTTATGGCGGTTTGTGCCATACGCTGTTGTTTCTCCTGACGCTGCTTTTCTAGTGAGTGTTCACTTACAAGTTGAAGCGCCTGAGTTGGACACGCCTCCACGCAAGCCGGCCCTTCCGGACGACCACTGCAAAGATCGCATTTGTGGGCGGCGGCACCTTTAGCCTGCTTTTTGACGGTAATCGCGCCAAACGGACACGCCAGCACACAGGTTTTACAGCCGATACACTTTTCAGCAACCAGTTGAATGCCGCCCTGTTTTCTGACCAGCGCCTGCGTGGGACACACTTTCGCGCAAGGAGAATCTTCACAGTGGCGGCAGGTCACTGCGATATTGTGTTCTCCCAGATGAAACACCCTTATCCGGGGGAGAAAATCGTCCCTGTTTTCCGGATAACGCCCGTGATTATGGGAAATCACGCAGGCAATCTCGCAGGCATCACAGCCAATACAATCCTTTGCATTTGCGATAACAAACTGATTCATATCTTCTCCCGACATGTACCACATTGGGTGTATATATGACCCGCCAGTCATTTTCAGATGCCCCCTCATCGAACAAAGTAGGTGTGTACTCACTTAATTAATGAGGAGTGTCTGTTGTGATGGCAGGCTGCGTTGCGCCGAAATGACTTGCCGGGCGGGCGAAAAGTGACGAAAGCAGCCTGAGCGGGTCACTCAGAAAGTGATTTTGGAAGGGGGCTGCTACCTGTCTCATCAGGAAAAAAATAACAATCCCCTCAGTTACTGAGGTTTATCCTAGCGACTCAAGCCGATGTGAATCTTGATATAGAACAGATAAAGCGAGTTAAAAATAACCAAAACTTTTCATGCAGTTATCAAAAAATAAAATTGCAACCTGAAAGGGAAAACATTGGCTTTTCAATAAAAATATCAATCAACATGATACCGATAACGTTTATCCTGTATTTATAGTTCAAGACATTACGTTCGGTTGTCATATCAGAAAACCTGACTATGATTTGTTAATCATAATTAAAGAATATATACCCTAAATAATTTGAGTTGCAGGATAAAACACTTTGCGTTTTGAACAACCCAACGAGCTGGCCTTCAGGACAAAGATCATATAAGCCTTGTAACGCAGCAAGAGTGTGACAAATTCGTTGGGAACGAATTTGACCAGCCAACGTCTCCTCCGGTGAAAGACAGGATGTCTCTCATTTCACCCTGATGAGCTTACTCAGGTGAGTAATTTGGGTGAACGACAAGGCTGCCGGGAGCAGAATTGAACACTGCTTGAAGCGACCAACGCGTTGCGTTGTTTAATATGCAAATGTTTTGCTCCGCCACTCGAACGCTTCGGAATCTATCAACGTGTTTGTTGACAGGAGTAAGTCATTCTCATGAATTAAGAACCATTCAAATAGACGTCATTGGCACAGCCAGTTTTGACACAAGAAACCTGGTTCGCCCCTGAAGTAAGCCGGATTGAGCAGTGGGTGAAGCGAGTAGTAGGTGAAGCGAATAGTAAGTGCTCTGCCGAGGTGAGAAATAACAAGTAAAATAGTTTATTGAATTAGATTATAAAAGTTATTTCTATTTTGATGATCATTAGTCATATTGAAACAAATAGTAATTATTGTTTTGTTTTGATGTCATTGTGATTTTTATCACAAAAAAATATTACTTCTTATGCGTTTATATACCGTTTAGGTTTTGTGTGCATCAAAGCTCAACTCCGTTTTTATTGATGATGGGTTTAAACATAGCTTGCTACTCTTTATTGCAGATTGAATATCAGCCTTGCGGATTGAACATCGGTTGAAAAGAAGCATTTTAATACTTAATTAAAAAATCTTTGTTATGCTCGTCTGCTAACGGTCAGAGGGGTGATATTATTGACGGCTTGTCATAATTGCTTTTCTACATGATGCTTATAGATGCGCAAGGACTAAAGGAGTGGTTTCCCCTGACGTATTTATTCTCAAATCCGACTCCGATGGCGGGACAGCGATGCTACCTGAGCGTAAGGCCCGACATCATTCGCGTGGCAGAATACGACGTTCGCATGTTGAACAACGCAACGCGTTAGCCCCTTAGGCCAAGGTGAGTGACGAACGTTGTAATGCGGCCAGCGCACCTGCAACTTGAAATATGACGGGTATAAAGCATTAATCTCGCCACACCAACAACCATCGATTTAACCTGAGAGTGAATTTTTACATGGCTGATTTTCTACCTTTCTCACGCCCCGCTTTAGGTGAGGAAGAACTTGCCGCGGTCGAGCAGGTTCTTCGTTCCGGATGGATTACTACTGGCCCCAAAAATCAGGAACTGGAACAACAATTTGCTGCACTGACCGGTGCAAAACATGCGATTGCCGTCAGTTCTGCGACCGGCGGTATGCATGTCACCCTGATGGCATTGGGGATTAGCGCAGGTGATGAGGTCATCACGCCATCGCTGACCTGGGTTTCTACCCTGAACATGATTGTGCTGCTCGGTGCCGAGCCGGTGATGGTAGACGTGGACCGAGATAACCTGATGGTGACGCCAGAGGTGATTGAAGCGGCCATTACGCCCCGAACCAAAGCGATTATCCCGGTTCACTACGCTGGTGCGCCGGCAGATATTGACGCTATTCGTGATATTGGCCGTCGTCACGGCATCCCGGTGATTGAAGATGCCGCCCACGCTGCTGGCACCTACTATCGTGGCCGTCACGTCGGCGGCGAAGGTACGGCGATTTTCTCCTTCCACGCCATCAAAAACGTGACCTGCGCTGAAGGCGGTCTGGTGGTAACGGACGACGACGCGCTCGCCAACCGCATTCGCAGCCTGAAGTTCCATGGACTGGCCGTAGACGCGTTCGACCGTATGGTGCAAGGGCGCGCGCCACAAGCGGAAGTGGTATCGCCGGGCTTCAAGTACAACCTGCCGGACATCAATGCCGCCATTGCTCTGGTGCAACTGAACAAGCTGGCCGCTAACAACGCCCGTCGTGAAGCGCTGGCCCAACGTTATCTGCAAAAACTGGCGTCACTGCCGTTCCAGCCACTGTCATTGCCGTCATGGCCACATCAGCACGCCTGGCACCTGTTTATCATCCGGGTGGATGAAGCACGTTGTGGCATCGACCGTGACGGGCTGATGCAAGCGTTAAAAGAACGTAATATCGGCACCGGCCTGCATTTCCGTGCTGCTCATACCCAGAAATATTACCGTGAACGTTTCACCAATCTGCATCTGCCGAATACTGACTGGAACTCGGCGCGAATCTGCTCCCTGCCGCTGTTCCCGGATATGCATGATGAGGATGTGGACCGGGTAGTGGACGCATTAACTGAACTGGCGGGGAAACGCTGATGTCAGACATGGAAGCAATTAATAAAGTCTCGGTGGTGATCCCGGTCTTCAACGAGCAGGAAAGCCTGCCGGAACTGATTCGTCGTACTACCACCGCCTGTGAGCAACTGAGCCAGGATTATGAAATCCTGCTGGTGGATGACGGCAGTAGCGACAATTCGGCTGCGTTGCTGACCGAAGCAGCGCAAGCACCGGGCAGCCATGTGGTGGCGGTGATCCTCAATCGTAACTATGGGCAGCATTCGGCGATTATGGCCGGGTTCAGCCATGTGTCGGGTGATCTTATCATCACGCTGGATGCCGACCTGCAAAACCCGCCGGAAGAGATTCCCCGGCTGGTGAGCGCGGCGGAGCAAGGGTACGACGTGGTGGGCACCATCCGTGAGAATCGTCAGGACAGCTGGTTTCGCAAAACCGCATCCCGCATGATTAACCACCTGATCCAGCGCACTACCGGTAAAGCCATGAACGACTACGGCTGTATGCTGCGCGCCTATCGCCGTCATATTATCGACGCGATGCTGCACTGCCATGAGCGCAGTACCTTTATCCCGATTCTCGCCAATACCTTCGCCCGCCGCACCACCGAAATTCTGGTGCGTCATTCCGAGCGTGAATTTGGCGATTCCAAATACAGCCTGATGAAGCTTATCAACCTGATGTACGACCTGGTGACCTGCCTGACCACCACGCCGCTGCGGTTGTTGAGCGTGGTGGGCAGCGTCATTGCGATTTCCGGTTTCACGCTGGCGCTGTTGTTGATTCTGATGCGTCTGTTTTTCGGCGCAGCCTGGGCGGCGGACGGCGTGTTTACACTGTTTGCCGTGCTGTTTTCCTTTATCGGCGCCCAGTTCGTCGGCATGGGGCTGCTTGGGGAATACATCGGACGGATCTACAACGATGTCCGTGCGCGTCCCCGTTATTTTATTCAACGTATTGTTGGCAATGATCCACGATTTTCTGAACAGGACAATGAAGAATGAAAGCTGTTGTTTTTGCCTATCATGATTTCGGCTGCGTGGGACTCCGCGCGTTGGTGGCGGCGGGTTATACCGTAGAAGCGGTGTTTACCCACGCGGATAATCCCGCGGAAAATCAGTTTTTTGGATCGGTAGCCCGTACCGCAGCGGAGCTGGGTATCCCGGTATTCGCGCCTGAAGACGTCAACCACCCGCTGTGGGTGGAACGTATCGCCGCGATGTCGCCGGACGTGATTTTTTCCTTCTATTATCGTCACCTGCTGAGCGATGCCATTTTGCAAAGCGCGGCGCATGGCGCTTACAACCTGCACGGTTCGCTGCTGCCACGTTATCGTGGCCGGGCGCCGCTGAACTGGGCGCTGGTCAATGGCGAAACCGAAACCGGCGTCACCCTGCACCGCATGGTGGCTCGCGCTGATGCCGGCAATATTGTGGCGCAGCAGCATGTGACCATCGACGAAAACGATACTGCGCTGAGCCTGCATCGCAAGCTGCGTGATGTTGCTGAGCAGTTGCTGAAAGACAACCTGCCTGCTATCGCGGCAGGTAAAGCGAATGATATTGCGCAAGATGAGAGCCAGGCCACCTATGTGGGTCGTCGTACTCCGGAAGATGGCCGTATTGAATGGCAGAAACCGGCGCGTGCGCTGTACAACCTGGTGCGTGCGGTCACCGAGCCGTGGCCGGGCGCGTTCAGCTTTGTCGGTACTACCAAGTTCATTATCTGGCAGGCGAAAGTACGTACTGACTTTGCCGCCGCCAAGCCAGGCACCGTACTGAGCACCTCACCGTTAGTGGTTGCTTGCGGCAGCGATGCGCTGGAGATTGTCACCGGTCAGGGCGACAACGGTATTTATCTGCAAGGCGCACAACTGGCTCAAAGCCTGGGGCTGGTGACCGGCGCGATTCTCAACAACTCGCCGGTGGTGAGTGTTAAACGCCGTACCCGTGTGCTGATTCTCGGTGTGAACGGCTTTATCGGCAACCACCTGACTGAGCGTCTGTTGCAGGAAGACAACTACGAAGTATTCGGTCTGGACATCAGTTCCGATGCCATCGAACGTTTCCTCGACAACCCGCGTTTCCACTTCGTGGAAGGGGACATCAGCATTCACTCAGAGTGGATCGAATACCACATCAAGAAATGCGACGTGGTGCTGCCGCTGGTGGCGATTGCCACGCCTATCGAATATACCCGCAACCCGCTGCGTGTGTTCGAGCTGGATTTCGAAGAAAACCTGAAAACCATCCGTGACTGCGTGAAGTACAAAAAACGCATCATTTTCCCGTCCACCTCCGAGGTGTACGGCATGTGTACCGATCCGGTGTTCGACGAAGACAACTCTAACCTGATCGTCGGGCCTATCAACAAACAGCGTTGGATTTACTCGGTATCTAAACAGCTGTTGGACCGCGTTATCTGGGCTTACGGCGAAAAAGAAGGGCTGCGTTTCACCCTGTTCCGCCCGTTTAACTGGATGGGACCACGTCTGGACAACCTGAACGCCGCGCGTATCGGCAGTTCCCGCGCTATCACCCAGTTGATCCTGAACCTGGTGGAAGGTTCGCCGATCAAACTGGTGGACGGTGGTCGTCAGAAACGCTGCTTTACCGACATCAAAGACGGTATCGAAGCGCTGTTCCGCATCATCGAAAATAAAGATGGCAAGTGCGACGGTCAGATCATCAACATCGGTAACCCGGACAACGAAGCGAGCATTCGCCAACTGGCGGAAATGCTGCTGGAGAGCTTCGAGAAACATCCGCTGCGTAATCAGTTCCCGCCGTTCGCCGGTTTCCGCGAAGTAGAAAGCAGTAGCTACTACGGTAAAGGCTATCAGGATGTGGAGCATCGTAAGCCCAGCATCCGCAACGCCAAGCGCCTGTTGCACTGGCAGCCGACCATCGAGATGGAAAAAACCGTGGCGGAAACCCTGGACTTCTTCCTCCAGACCGTTGAAACCGGCCGATTCAGTCAGGACAGCGAATGAGAAAAGTAGGGTTACGGATCGACGTTGATACCTGGCGCGGCACGCGGGTGGGGGTGCCCCGCCTGCTGGAGTTGCTGGACGTCTATGGCGTCCGGGCCAGCTTTTTCTTCAGTGTCGGACCTGACAACATGGGGCGCCATCTCTGGCGCCTTATCCGCCCAGTGTTTTTATGGAAGATGCTGCGCTCACGCGCAGCATCGCTGTATGGCTGGGATATCCTGTTGGCAGGCACCGCCTGGCCGGGAAGAGTGATTGGCCGCGGCTTACCAGACCCTATCCTCGCCGCATCCCGACGACACGAAGTGGGACTGCACGCCTGGGATCATTTCGCCTGGCAAACCTGGGCCGGGGTGTGGGATCAGGCCAAAATGGAACAGCAGATCCGGTTGGCCTACGAAGCGTTACAGTCGATTACCGGCGAACCGGTGATGTGCTCGGCAGTGGCCGGCTGGCGCGCGGACCAAACCGCGGTAGAAGCCAAACAGCAGTTTGGCTTTCGCTACAACAGCGATTGTCGCGGCACCGCGCCGTTCCGCCCACTGCTCAACGACGGCAGCACAGGTACGGTACAGATTCCAGTCACACTTCCCACCTGGGATGAGGCAGTTGGCCGGGAAACCAGCGCTGCCGACTTCAACCGCTATATTCTGGATAAAATTCATCAGGATAAGGGAACGCCGGTCTATACCATCCATGCCGAAGTAGAAGGGATTGTGATGAGCGATCAGTTCAGCGAACTGTTGGCGCTGGCGGAACAGGAAGGTATTCGTTTTTGTCCGCTCAGTGAATTGCTGCCGGACGACACCACTACATTGCCGGTCGGACGCGTGGTGCGGGGTTCCCTCGCCGGACGCGATGGCTGGTTGGGATGTCAGCAGACCGTGGAGGCGGCCTGATGAAATACGCACGTCAAACAACGCTATGGCTGGCGTTGTTACTGCTCTACTACTTCATTCCCCTCAATGGCCGCTTATTATGGCAACCGGATGAAACCCGCTACGCGGAAATCAGCCGGGAAATGCTGGCAGGCGGCAACTGGATTGCCCCACATTTTCTGGGAATTCGCTATTTTGAAAAACCGATAGCCGGTTACTGGGTGAATAACATCGGCCAGTGGCTGCTGGGAGACAATAACGCTGGCGTGCGCGCCGGTTCAGTGTTCTCCATTTTGCTCACAGCAGCGCTGATTTACTGGCTGACTCAGCGATTGTGGCAACAACGGCGTACCTCACTGCTGGCGATGGCTATCTACCTGAGCTGTTTTTTGGTTTACGGCATCGGTACCTATGCAGTGCTCGACCCTATCGTCACGCTGTGGCTGGCGGCGGCGATGTGCAGCTTCTGGGGAGCAGCACAGGCTACCACTCGCACCAGCAAGGTCGGCGGCTATTTGCTATTGGGTGCGGTATGCGGCATGGGCTTCATGACCAAGGGCTTTCTGGCGCTGGCAGTGCCGGTGATTGCCGTGCTGCCATGGGTCACGCTGGAGCGGCGCTGGAAAGAGGTGCTGCTTTACGGCCTGCTGGCGATTGTCAGCGCGGTGGCGATATCACTGCCGTGGGCGCTGGCCGTAGCGCGTCAGCAACCGGATTTCTGGCACTATTTCTTCTGGGTTGAACATATTCAGCGGTTCGCCGATTCCAAAAATGCCCAGCACAAAGCACCGTTCTGGTACTACCTGCCGGTGTTAATCGCAGGCGTACTGCCGTGGCTGGCGTTGCTGCCGTCGTCACTGCTGCAAGGCTGGCGTGAGCGACGTCAGCAAAGCGGCGCATTCTATCTGCTGGGTTGGGTAGTGATGCCATTCCTGTTTTTCAGCATCGCCAAAGGAAAACTGCCGACTTACATTCTGCCTTGCTTCGCGCCGCTGGCGATCCTGATGGCCAGACGCGCTACCACCTTGCTAAGCCCGCGTGTGCTAACCATCAACGGCTGGATCAATCTGGCGGTGGGTGTGCTGTGCGCATTAATAGTGGGATTGGTACTGGCACCGTGGGGATTGTCGCATCGCCCACTCTATCAGCCACAGGAAAGCGCCAAGGTAGTGTTGGGTGTCGTGGCGTTTCTTTTCTGGGGGCTGATCGGCTGGTGGACATCGCGCCATTCGGCGACTCGCTGGCACTGGGCTGCCGTTTGCCCACTGGGCATTGCGTTGCTCGTGGGTATGGCAATCCCTGAACGGGTAATGGAAACCAAGAATCCACAGTGGTTTGTGCGTAGCGTAACATCACAGCTCTCTCAGAGTCGCTATATTCTGGCAGACAGCGTGGGCATAGCTTCCGCTATCGCCTGGGAACAAAAACGCAGCGATATTCTGATGTACGACAATTCAGGTGAACTGGAATATGGTTTATCGTATCCAGACAGCGCTAATCGCAAGGTGTCTGCCGAAGCCTTTGCCGATTGGCTGGCAGCGCACCGCCGTGAAGGCAATGTATCGCTGGTGCTGATTTTCTCTTCGGAAACTGATCCGATCACCGGAGTACCGCCAGCGGATTACACTGACAGGAAAGGGCGTATCGCCTTGCTGTGGTACCGTCAGCAATGATTAATTACCTGCTGATTCTACTGGTCAGTTTATTGACCTGCGCTGGTCAGCTTAGCCAGAAACAGGCCGCCAGTTGGCAGGGCGGCCATCGCTCACGTCGCACTCATATTTTATTGTGGATGGGGGTCAGCCTGCTGCTGTTGGGTCTGGCGATGGTGATATGGCTGGCGGTGCTACAGCGAGTGGCGGTGAGCGTGGCCTATCCGATGCTGAGCCTGAATTTTATTCTGGTAGCGCTGGCGGCACGTTGGCTATGGCAGGAAGCCATTAGCCTGCGCCAGTCGGTCGGCATTGTGCTGATTGTGGTTGGTGTCATATTGATGGGAGGAAGTTCGTGAAAGGCTATGGATGGGCGTTGTTAAGTGTGGTGCTGGTCAGTGCAGCACAATTGTCGATGAAATGGGGGATGTCTCAGTTACCCTCACTGACGGAACCGCTGCCGTTTATGTTCGCTATGCTGGTGTTGCCTATTGCAGCATCAGCGGTGTTGGTTGGGCTGGCGGCGTATGCTTTTTCTATGCTGAGCTGGTTTAACGCCCTGCGTTTTCTACCGCTAAGTCGGGCGTACCCATTGCTGAGCCTCAGTTATGTGCTGGTCTGGGGACTGGCGGTGGCGTTGCCTGTCTTTCCCGATACGTTTAGTACCGGCAAGCTGCTGGCTATCGCGTTAATTATTGCTGGCGTATGGCTGGTATGTAGCCGGCAAGCCTCGCGTCTGGAAGACGAATCTTGAAGATTGCCTGAAATGTGATGCCGGGCGCCAGTTTCTCTTCTCCATTTCTTACATCCCGGTTATCGTTTCTGACTTTTACTCACTGAGATCTTGCTATGACCTTACATATTCGTTGGGCGGTGCAGCGGGATTCTGCCACCATCCTGAATTTTATTCGTGAACTGGCTGAATATGAAAAAGCGCTCCACGAGGTAAAGACCAATCAACAAGAAATTGAGCAAACGTTGTTTGGTGAAGGTGCATCCACCGAGGCGCTGATTTGCGAATGGAACGGTGAGCCAATCGGATTTGCGGTGTTCTTTACCAGTTACTCCACCTGGCTTGGGCGCAATGGCATTTATCTGGAAGATCTCTATGTATCACCGCACTGTCGCGGCCAGGGCGCCGGCAAGGCATTGCTGAAATACATTGCGCGTCTGGCAGTTGAACGCGGTTGTGGACGACTGGAGTGGAGCGTACTGGACTGGAACCAGCCCGCCATCGACTTCTATGACAGTTTGGGCGCCGCGCCGCAAAACGAGTGGATTCGTTACCGTCTGGAAGGCGACAGCCTGCTACAGGCAGCTCAGGAATAACCTACATTATTCGCAGAGCAAAAAAACAGGCGATGAAATACCTGTAACTTGTTACGGATAACACCTGACATTGGCAGTGACTGAACGCCAGTCGCAATAATCAATAATGTCGCTGGTGCGCAGTCAGTTTTCAAACGGTAAAATGGCCTTGTCCTGCTGATACAAGGCCGAATCAGAAAGTACTATGTGGTTCGAAAAGAAAGTACTATGTAGTTCAGAAAGTACTATGCGGTGGCGGTGGCCTTGATTTCACCACGTGCTAGTTGGTCGCGCTCCATAGATTCAAACAGCGCCTTGAAGTTACCCTCGCCAAAACCATCATCGCCATCCCGCTCAATAAACTCAAAGAACAGTGGGCCTATCAAGGTTTCTGAGAAAATTTGCAGCAGCAGCTTTTTCTGCCCATCGCGGGTATTACCGTCAATAAGAATGCCGCGCTCCCGTAAAGCGTCGGTATTACGTCCATGCTCAGGCAAGCGTTCCTCCACCATATGGTAATAGGTATCGGACGGTGCAGTCATCAACGGTAACCCAGCCTGACGCAATTGATCAAGAGTCGTCAGAATATCGTCGGTTTGCATCGCAATATGCTGGATGCCTTCCCCATTAAAACGGCGCAGAAATTCCTGAATTTGTCCGTTACTGCCTTCCGCTTCCTCATTTAATGGAATACGAATTTTACCATCTGGCGCTACCATGGCTTTAGAATGTAATCCGGTATATTCACCGGCAATATCAAAATAACGAATCTGCTGAAAATTAAATATTCGGGTATAGAATTCAGACCAATAATCCATTCTTCCCTGATAGACATTATTAGTCAGATGATCGATGGTGTGCAGACCAAATCCCTTCGGATTTCTTTCCACACCAGGAATAAATGAAAAATCGATATCAAAAATATCCATATCAACATGATATTTTTCAATAAAATAAATTTTCGAACCACCAATTCCCTCAATTGCCGGCACCAGAATTTCCCCTGGTTTTGCCGTCTGCTCTGCTGGTTTGGCGCCGGACGCAAGCGCCTGCTCATAAGCCTGAAGCGCATCTTTGACATAAAAACCGACACCACAGGCTCCTGCGCCATGCTCTTGCAAAAACGTTCGTGGAAAACCCTTGGTGGTATTATTAACAAGGAAATTAATATTGTTCTGTCGAAAGAGTGAAATATCACGGTGGCGATGGTGTGCGACACAGGTAAATCCCAGCGAAGCGAATAACGCAGAGAGCGCTTCCGGAGCATCGGTAACAAACTCGATAAAAGCAAATCCATTCAAATCGAGCGGATTAGCAAATGATTCAGTCATATTATTTCCTTTGTCCATAAAGGAGGGCGCATAAAAAAACCAGAACCAGACTGGTTAAAATAAATATAGCGTCACCAGTCATTTTCGGATAACAATTTTTTCTTATTAAAAACACAATAAATAAATACAAAGTAATTTCTATTATCACTATTTATTTATGATGAAAATAGAAAATAATGGATTTAGCTGTCCGGCACACTCCGTTGCTGGTTGCCTGCGACGGGGCTGGTGTGGAGACGGGCAGCCCCTACACTGTGTATACGCGACCCACATAAGGCAGAGAAAATAGCAGCCATCCATAACGCACTGGAAAAATTTTTAGAAGCAGCTAACTAGAAACCTATCACCAGCTTATCGGTAACCTATGAGCCGTCAAAAATCCCGACCTGTCGACAGGCATCGAGAAAAGGTTTCTTGAGAAAGTTACACTCCGCATACGGCTTTTTCTGTGTCTGGCGCGCCAATGCCGCCATGAATTCCTCAGGGTCCCGACCATCTTCCTTCCACTCATCCAGCACCTGCGCCAACCAGTATTTGCCGTCATTTTCCGCACAAAATTTAGCCTTGTAGCGTTCTTCAATACCATACACATCTTTCCAGGTTTCGAGTTCCTCTGTCAGTGCCGCGGGGCCGAATTGCAGTGTGATGTCAGCAGGCATCAACGCGTCGATGTCCGCCTGCTGCAGAGCAACCTGTATTTGAATGGCATGGTCCGCTGCAACATAAGGATTGAAAGCTTTGCGTCGCCCTGTCGCGTTATGTACAGGATCTTTGCTCTGCTTGTAGGTGCTGTTGCACTCATGGCACGCAGGAGCAAGATTGCGAAAGTTGATGGAGTTGAATGGGTATAGCGCTTTAGGCAGGTAGTGATCGTAGGCCTCACGTTTGCTGTGATGCTCACCCTTGATGTCGCCTATACCACAGAAAGGGCATTTCCCCGTCTTGTTCGCGGCAACAAAAGCCTGATAGTGATCGTCGATATCTCCAATTTTGGCACGCAGCGCAGCGAGATCCAGTAACGACTGCGAGTACAATCCTTTGAAAAAAGTTGCCAGCAGTGCACCCAAGTCTTGATATAGCACGGTAATATCTGCATATCGGATGATCGGTGCAGCAGGATCATTGGCACACACTTTTTCCAGGTCGTTATTGCCTTGATACCACAGCTGAAACTGATTTATCTGTGCGGCAGTCAGTACCGAAAACAAGCCATAGATTCGCTCCACATGGCTGTAAAAGAAATCAGCGCCTTGTGCATCGGAGTAATAAAACGCCTCCATTACTTCACGTAATTCTCGATTGGTGTCGAACAGATGAAGGCCAAACGGACCGCTTGCCGGTGCTTTACACCAAACCTCGTGAAAAATGAAGTCGATAAACGCCTGCATCTTCTCCATCTTGGTGCGGTACATAGGTGTAGGGAAACAGCATCAGTCTTGTAACTCCTCATTGACTGATTGATCGCTATCGAGAATAGCTTTGATCAACAGTATCTTTTCCACCGAGTCGCCCAGTCGCTGGTTAACTTCAGTGATCAGGGTTTCCTTGTCCTTATGGCCTTCTTCAACGGCTCTGCGTAAATCATTCAGTAACGTCTGCGCATAACCACCGATGGTTTCGCGTTTATTGAAGGTATTCATGGTGATCTTATTGATCGACGCCCCCAACGTGTTGTAAGTCGGCTTACTGATGCTAACCTTGCCGTTATCCTTGGTAAATACCAGAACCTTGTCTGGCTTGCTGTCGGAGATCAGGAAAGGTGTGTGGGTGGTGAGCAGCATTTCCTGACCCGCTTTCCCGGTATCGGGCAGACACTGGCGCAGTCGGGTAATGAAGCTGGCGCGCCAGTGCGGGTTGAAGTGCGTTTCCGGCTCGTCCAGCAGAAACAGGCTGTTAGTTTCACGAAACAACAGGCACAGTCCGAGACTGTGTAATAACTGATGTTCGCCATCCGACAGTTCCTTGAGCAGCATCGGTTTTTCGACACCTTGCTTGGTGAAGTAAACATTTTTAAAGCGCATGATGCGCTGATCAGAGGCCAGCGTCGGCACGGTTTCACTGACGTAGTGGCTGGTGGAGCGATATAAATCCGTCTTCAGCGCATCACTGACGGTGTACAGGTTGAGTGATAACAACACCTGAAACGCCTGGAACAGCACCAGAGCTGAACCATCGAAGTTTTCTCGAAAAGCTTGCCGGGTGGCATCATTTACCCAATAGTCGAGCACGAGTGTATCGGTGGACTCATCCTCGTAATACAGGGTGGCGCAGCGCTTGAGCGCACTGACCATCAGTGAAGATCTTTCGTCACCCTCCAGCCATCGCATCATATTCAGGTGGTAGCGGGTGTTACCTGTATCATCCGTGTCGGCAAGCAAGGCAGGGTTATTGTTTACAATATCATCGAGTGACTGGTTCTGTTCCTCGCTGGCGAAAGCGGTCAGTTGCTCCGGGACTAGGGGGATGCTGCGCCGGATGATGATGCGGAACTCCCGCAATGCCTCAATGCCGACATCTTCGCGAAAGGGCTGGAGTGTGGCCTCATCCTGAAACAGCAGGTTGCACAGTAAGATAGCCTGACTGAAACCGTTGTCCAGACAGACCAGCCGTGTTTCCGGGTGGCCGGGATATTGCTGTTGTTGGGTCAATGCATTCCAGTATTCGTCGAACTGTACAAAACGCATTTTGAAAAACGGCAGGCTTAGGATTTCATTCTCGCCAGATGAGTAACCCAGCACATAGTGGGGCAGCAAAATATCAGCGTAACCGCCGCTGAAGGCTTCGTTAGCATCAGTGTTGAAATCGCTCTGGTTTCTCCACAGGAAACGCACGGATTCTTCGGGATGCTTCCATACGCTGACGTTTGCCCATTCCGGGCCACCGGGGTTTCGGTACTCTGCCGGGATGCGGATCAGGTAATCCAGCTCAAACGCAACCGGCGAGAAATCCTGCCCGGTATTTTGTAATGCTTCGGGCAGAAAGCTGCGGCGTACCCGCAGGGTTTCCAGTTGAAAGAAAATGGCCGCCAGCACTTCGAGCAAATTGGACTTACCGCTGCCGTTTGGGCCGGCGCACACGAACGGGGCAAAGCCTTCGGGTTGGGCCAGCTCGTCCTGCAGGCTCCACTCGGTGCGGAAGTGGTATTCAAAGCCACAGGGCAGGCTGCGAAAGCCTGCCGGGTCAGTGATTTTGAGGCGTAGCAGTTTCATTGGTCTGGCTGCCTTCTTGCACGCAACAACAGCCTGTTGCCGAACTGTCGCTTGTTATTTATCAGGATGATGTCACGGGTTTGCTTTAGCCGCCTTGCCCGAACCTGCTCGAATACCCAGGCTTTGATGTTTTCGTAGTCGCTTGCGCCCAGTGCGATGTCGTGGTCTGGGTGCAGTTCCGCCAGCCGTGTTTGCGCGATGGTTATGAATTGCTGCACCGAAAACGGTGTGCCGTCCAATTGTGTGCGATAGGCTTCCAGCCATTGCGCCATCAATGCCTTGCGCGCCTCGGCGTTTTCCAGTGCGGCTGGCAGGTTGTCTGTGGTGGGCAGGTGAATTGCAGGCTCTGCCTGAACAACCATTTCGGGTTCAGCGGCGTACTCTTCAATGGAAACGTCAGCGACAGGCTGGTCGGGGAGCGGCACGCGCGATAAATCCAGCTCGCCCTTAAAGGCCTGTTGGCTAAGTGTGCCGTAAAGGGCTTCCAGATCGGTGAGGCTTTGCTGGTAGCGGGATTTTATGCTTTCGACCTTTTCGACGATGGTGGCGAATTGGTTTTGCAGAGACAATGGCGGTTTCGGTAAGCGGACTGATTTTAAATTTGTCTTCGAGATGTTTGGCATTGACCCAGCAGCACCAGCTGCTAGCGATTGAATTGCCTTGCGCTGTGAATCACAAGTAAGTAGCTTCCACATAAAGATTGGATTTATGTCTACGTCCTGTTTGAAAATAAAGCGGAAGATTAGATCCGGCATCAGAAGCTTTGGCCTGGTACTAAACACATAAGCGCAAGCGGCTACTAATTCGTAGGTGTTTTTCCTGCTAAACAGTAAATCGCCCGCTTTAACTTCATCACGTGTTGATGGGATTACGTCGTTTGGTAGTGCTTTATTTTCCGTCTCATCGAATTTGCAGCGTGTGACTGCGCCCAGCTTGAGCACCCCCCATTCATCAGATTCGGCTTTCCTGGCCTCACACTTGGGGCTCTTCCCACTTTCAATTTCGGCGAGTAATTCGGAGAATTGAATTTTGTCCCACCCCTTCTCATTCCGCACCGGATCGCCGAACATCTCCAGAAATACGCTTTTGAGCAGGTCGTCGAGCTGTTGCAAATGGTGTTTGCGTTGGGTAACCAGTTCTTCCACTTTGCCAAGAAGGTGGGCAATGCGGATTTGGTCTTCGTAGGGGGGAAGCTCTATTTCAAGATTTCTGATGATCGTCGCCGAAAGGTTTTTCAGTGCAACACCACGACCTTGATTGACAAGCCTCTGTTTGTTGCTTGTAAACCAAACCTTGAGATAGTTCAGATTTATTTCATTATCTTTCCATGGTTTTATACCAAGAATCGCTTGATTGGTGGATAGTTCTCTTCCACTAATGCAAACTTTACCTATAGACCCATACATGGCAAATAAAAGAGTACCCTTTGGAAACAACTTACCACGAATATTTTTCAAGCCATCGATAGATATGTATTCTTCGGTTTCGTAGACAATACCGTTGCTAGCATTCTCGATGTCAGAGATCTTTACCCACGGAATATTCCCTTTGAAATATCCAGGATTTTTTCTTGATGGTGTGCCGCCGCTTGAAATATCGCAGATATGAGAAAGTTTGACGGTTCTCATCCCACCATCCCCTTCAATTCCAGCAATTCCCGCACGATGCCGCTTTGCACCTTAGTCAGGTCTGCTTCTTTTACATCGCCCACTTCCGCCTGAATCAGCCGCTCCAGAATCACGGCTGGTGCCTCGTACTGCACCTCCTCGAACACTTCCTGTTTGTAGCGCGACAGCGACAGATCGTAACTCTCGGCCTCAATTTCAGTGCGCGGCACCATAAAGCATCTGGCGGTACGATCGCTTTTGTCATCAGGAATAGCCGCTACGTCGCGGGCGTGGTACCTGGTGATGATATCTTGCAGGTCGCCATAGCCTTCCTGCTTGGTGCGCTTATCATCCAGCGAATAGCCGTCGGCGACCATTTCGTAAAACCAGACGTGCCCGGTGGCGGGTTTGGTGACCTTGTCTTTTGGTCCCCAGACTTTGGTAAACAGCAGAATGGCGGTGCTGACCCCGGCATAGGGTTTAAATACGCCGCTGGGCACGGTGATGACGGCCTTGAGGTCGCAGCGCTCCACCAGGGTTTGGCGTAGATCCCGGAATGCTTTCGCGGAGCTAAACAGCACGCCCTGCGGTACGATCACCCCGGCGGTGCCGCCTTTTTTCAGCAGACGATAGATGTTCTCGACAAATAATAACTCGGTCTTGGTGGTCGCGAGTTGCAGGTTCTCGTTAATGTCACCCTTGTCGATACTGCCGGTAAACGGCGGGTTAGCCAGCACGATGTCGTAGCTGGCTTCTTCGTTGTAGCCCTTGCTCAGAGTGTCCTGATAATCGATGTGCGGCTCGTCAATGCCGTGCATCATCAGGTTCATCAGGCCCAGGCGCACCATGGTGGCGTCGATGTCGTAGCCGTACAGGCTTTCCTGCAGAGAGAGCTGCGTTTTGCGGGTCAGTTTGGCCGCCACCGAAGTACGGATAAAACCGTCTTCATCGGGAATGAGATCCTGCTTACCGTCTTTGATGGCCAGTTGGGTGACGATGTACTGGTAAGCACCCAGCAGAAAGCCGCCGGTACCGCAGGCTGGGTCAGCGATACGCTGGCCCAGTTGCGGCTGCACCAGATCGGCCATCAGCTTGATGATGTGGCGCGGGGTGCGGAACTGGCCGTTCTTACCGGCAGTGGCGATTTCTGACAGCAGGAATTCGTAGACATCCCCCTGGATATCCTGAAACGCCTGGCCTTTTTCCCGCGAGTCCCGCTCCATGATTTCGAAAATGTCATCGATGGTTTTCACCGCTTCCACCAGCAGCGCTGGCTTGGGGATGATGAATACCGCATTCTTCATATGGTGGGTGAAGTTGGATTCAGCGCCGTTCAGGTCTTTCAGAAAGGGAAATACCTTGCCCTGAACATGCTGCAGCATTTCTTCAGCCTGCATACGTTTGAATTCACTCCAGCGCAGCGTGCGTTTTTCTATCTGGTAGCGTTTTTCATCTTCCAGTTTCTTTGCCCACTCTGCATCGGTATCTTTTTCTTCCCGGCGAGCCCGATATTCAGGTGGAATCCAGGTGCCTGCGAATTTGGAGGTGTATTTCTCACCAGTCCATTCGGCATCGGCCTGCCGTTTCTGATCCAGTTCGTCCAGCCGTTTCATGAACAGTAGGTAGGTGATCTGTTCAATGGCGGTGAGTGGATTGCTGATGCCGCCGCTCCAGAATTTGTCCCAGAGATGTTTGATGGCGCTTTGCAGGTCGGGGTTGTTTTGCAGCATGGGGCTGGGTTCTCGATCTAGTCTTTATCTTGATGTTTAGAGGCTGGCAGTTTTCCTGCCTGTTTGACGAGCTTTTTCTCTTCCGTTTTGACGCGGCGTTCCAGTTTTTTGATGTCTTCCTCAGCAGGGAGTTGCTCAGGCTTGATTCCGCGCTGGCCGAGCATGTCGCGCACACTGAGGTTATTCTGCTCGTGCTCGCGGGTGATTGACGGCTCGCCATGTAACTGCCCCTGCATGACGTTGTGATTAGTCATCTCGGTGGCCAGGTTTTTAGCGGCAATGGTCAGTGTTGGCAGGAAATCAGCCAGTGGGCGAGCCTGAGTGATACCGTAGCGGTCTTTCATCATCTGGGTGGTGTTGCCGCCGAACAGTGCGGCATCGCCCCTGGAGCGAATGCGGCCAAAGCCTTTATCGTCCACGCCACGCTCGTAGAGATTCTGCGACAGTGTTTTTTCTGATTCCCGCAGGCGTTCGCGGGCATCCAGCCTGGCCTGCAGGCGCATACGATCTTCAATCAGCTCCTGTTTGCGGGTCTGGATAGCAAAGTAACTTTGGGCAAACGCGATGGCTTCCTTACGTGGGTCACCATTTTGGGCGATGAGGTAGCAGGCATAGCGAGTGAGCATAAAATCCTCTACCGGACGCTGCCCACCTTTGCCGATTTCGATCATTTTCGTGACGCCACGAAAATGATCAGATTCATCATAACCTGTTGTTTTACATGACTCCACTGCTCTGCCGATAGCCGTCTGAAAGTTCTCCCAGCGGGCGTAGCCGAGCGGTTCCATCAGGTCGCGAGCAAACCAGAACTCTACCCCTTCTTCGGGGATGGTGTGGCTCAGGTTGTCAAAGTGACTTTTCAGTTGTTGAATAATGTGGGATTCCATTCAGCCTCTCCAGTTGTTGTATTGCCTGCCATTATGCTGCCAGATGCTCGGTCAGTTGCAGAATTTCGTTGATTTCCACCGGGCTGAACACACCACGAATGCCTTGTGGGTGGATAACCGTGAAAGGTGCGTTGACAAGGTCTTTCTTCTCTACCTTTTCACGTTCAATAATGAAATTTTTTAACAGGTCGAGAAATTCTAACTGTCGGCTGGATAATGTCGTATGGGCACGGATGAACTGCTCAAATGCTGCGCTGACTTCATCGGGGAAGCTCTGCAGCACGTCAATATCGAGAATATGGCGGATGAACTGGATGAAGCGCGCCTTGCGGTTCTTATAGATTTGGCGCAGCAGATCCTCGGTGATGTGCGGGTGTTCTTCATGCAGCAATTCAGCAAGTTGGCTGGCCTCTTCTGCGCTTACGGCTTCGCCGTTCTTGATCTTCTGTAGTACCGGGTTGTGCTCGGTCAGTTCGGCGATAAGCTCCTCAACCATTTCCCGATAACGAGCCGTGCTAACGGCCTCTTGCTGTGGGCCGAACTCGACCATTTCCTTGTTGTGCAGCACATCGGTGAGATCCAGATGTACAGGACTGGGGCTTGGACTCTGTTCGCGGAACTTCATCAGCGGGGCGAGTTTGGCGACCAGTTCGTCAAAGGCATCTTCGTCGGCGCTGGCCCAGTAGTGGCTGGTCTGCACCGTACGAATCAAGTCTTCCTGCTGTCGGACGAAACTGACTGATAGCGGTAACTCACCTATCTGCTCAACGATACCGTCTTTGAGTGTGTCGGCCTGCTGTTTATCTGCACTAAGAACTGCCAGCGAGTATTCGAGCACATCTCGTTCGAAACGCATGGCTTTGAAGTCGGTTTCCGACAGGGTGCGGAACAGAGGTTTGATCTCAGAGCGCAGAAACTCCAGCTTCTGGGGCGTCAGGTTGCGCCAGAAATTTTCTTCTTCCAACCGTGCCAGAGCGGCAGCCGCTTCTTTGATTACCACAGAGTGCTGGGGTAGTTCGGCAATCTGCTGGCGCAGCTTGATAATTTCACGTCCAGCAATATCGTCATGACTCGTGGCAATGGCTTTGTCTACCTTATCCAGACGCAGACCCACCAAACGCACGGGTAGTGGTAACTGAGCGTTAAGTTCCTTGCCTTTGGGCTGTAATTTGAAGTATTCGAAGTTATCCCAGCAGTCGAGGATCAGGAACACGTCTTTCTCTGTGCACCAGGGTTTGGGTTTGCTACTTTCCAACAGGCGGGTGCCACGACCGATCATCTGCCAGAACTTAGTATAAGAATATACGGGCTTGGCAAACACCAAATTAACGATTTCACGTACGTCTATGCCGGTATCGAGCATGTCCACGCTGATAGCGATACGTGGCATATCGTTGTGAGTGAATTGATCCAACAGGCCACCTTTGCCATAGACACGCGGGTCATCCGATACCAGTACTTTAGCCAGTTCACCGTGGTATTGGGGATAGAGTTTATCGAAGATTTCTTCAATGCGGCGAGCATGAGACCTGGAAGTGCAAAAGAAGATCGTCTTACCGGGCAGTACGCCGTTGGCATCCTTGATGCATTCTTCCATGAACTCCCTGACGATTAGGGTATTGGTGCCCTTGTTGGTCACCTGTTTTTCAAGTTGGGTACCTTCGAAGTTAATCTCTTCGATCTCTTTGCCTTGAAGAATGAGCTTTTTTTGGTCTTCCAGCGAAATGGTGCGTTTGCTGATGCCTTCCATCTGAAATTTAGTCTGGATCTTCATGACCTGAAAACTACAGAGGTAGGGCGGTTGGTGGTTGACCGCCTCTTCGAAAGTGTAGGCAAAGGTGGGTAGGCCATCCTCACAATCGAAAAGCTGGAAGGTGTTGTGGTCAATGATGTCTGTTGGTGTGGCGGTTAAACCCAGTGTGATTGTTTTAAAGTAATCGAGAACTTCTCGATAAGTGTTGTAGATGGAGCGGTGACTTTCATCCACGACGATGAAGTCGAAAAAATGCGGCGACAAATGCTGGACTTCGTCACGAATGATGTTGAGCATGGTCGGGTAAGTCGCCACATAGATGCGGCGATCTTTGGCGATAAGCTTTTCACCCACATTGGGCCAACGCGGTTCACTGGGCAAGTGATCTTTAAATGCAACCAACGCCTGCTCACGCAGAGCAATGCGGTCAACCAGAAATAGCACCTTTTCGGCATGACCTGCGCGCATCAAGGCATCGACCATTGCAATGCAGGTACGCGTTTTACCGGTGCCGGTCGCCATGACTAGCAGGAAGTTACGTTTCTTCTGCTCAATCCCTTCAAGCACCGAACGAATAGCACGGATCTGATAGTCTCGTCCGGCGATAGAGGTGTTGATGAACTCTTCTGTGAGTGGCTTACGATTACGGCGGATATAGGCAAAACGCTCCAAATCGTCACGTGTGGGGAAGCCGACAACCTTGCGCGGTGGTGCATTCTCCAGATCCCAGAAATAGATTTCCAGACCATTCGTATAGAAACAGAAAGGCAGTTCATCTCCCAGTTGATTCTGGATGTTGTAGCAATACTGCTTGGCTTGCTCTCGTCCTAATGTCGCGTCGCGGCTGCTCTTCTTGGCCTCGATCACCGCCAGAGGTTTGCCATCCTTGCCCAGCAAGACATAATCGCTGAATTGATGTCCCTGATAGTAAGCTGGCGCTTCAGCCACGCCCTGAGGCAAAGTAGTAAGGATGTCGAACTCTTCGATGACCTGAGTTGGGTCCTTGACGTCCCATCCTGACAGGACGAGTTGCTGGTTGATAAGCTCAGAGCGTGTCTGCGCTTCAGATCTCGCCATACCTGCCACCCCTTACAAAGATCAAAATTCCCTAGTAATGCTTATTATATTTCCATGTTCAGATAATTAGCACATATGTTCGATGTAACTTTGCACACTACCGCACCATCTTAACCAATCCATGTTTATTACTTCATAAATTGCTTTAGATTGTCACTTCCCAATACAAAAACTGGAAAAAATCCGCCCCAGCAGATCGTCGGAGGTGAATTCACCGGTGATTTCGCTCAGTGCCTGCTGTGCCAGCCGCAGTTCTTCAGCCAGTAACTCGCCGGCATAAGCGCCAACCAATTGCTCATAACCTTGCTGCAGATGCTGCGCTGCCTGCTCCAGCGCCTGTAAGTGACGGCGGCGGGCCAGAAAACCCCCTTCGGTGTTGCTGGTAAATCCCATGCTCTGCTTTAAGTGCTCACGCAACAGGTCTACACCGTCACCCGTCCGGGCGGAAAGGCGGATAAGTGAGTAAGTACCCACATCATCCATGCCCAATGGCTCGCCGGTGACATCCGCTTTATTACGCACAACGGTGATCGGTAACCGACTCGGTAGCCTCGCCATGAATTCCGGCCAGATAGCCGCCGGTTCTACCGCATCAGTGGTGGTGCCATCTACCATAAACAGCACCCGGTCGGCCTGTTCGATTTCCTGCCACGCCCGCTCAATACCGATACGTTCTACTTCGTCGCTGGCTTCGCGCAGCCCGGCGGTATCAATGATATGCAGCGGCATACCGTCGATGTGAATATGCTCACGCAGCACATCGCGGGTGGTGCCGGCGATATCGGTGACGATAGCGGCATCGCGCCCGGCCAGCGCATTCAGCAGGCTGGATTTACCGGCGTTGGGTCGGCCAGCAATCACCACTTTCATCCCTTCACGTAACAGGCTGCCCTGCCGCGCTTCGCCACGTACGCCTTCCAGATCGCCTATCACAGCATTGAGCATGGCTTCGATTTTGCCATCAGAAAGGAAATCAATTTCCTCATCGGGGAAATCGATCGCTGCTTCCACATAGATTCGAAGGTGAGTGAGTGCTTCCACCAGTTGATGAACGCGGGAGGAAAAGACACCTTGCAGCGAGTTGACGGCGGAACGGGCAGCCTGCTCAGAACTGGCGTCGATCAAATCGGCAATCGCTTCAGCCTGCGCCAGATCCAGTTTGTCGTTCAGAAATGCTCGTTCAGAAAACTCGCCGGGGCGAGCGATGCGCACGTCAGGCAGCGCCACCACCCGTTTGAGCAGCAAGTCGAGAATAACCGGGCCGCCGTGTCCTTGCAGCTCCAGCACGTCTTCGCCGGTAAAGGAGTTCGGGCCGGGAAACCACAGGGCAATGCCTTGATCGAGTACGCTGCCGTCAGTGTCATGAAAAGGCAGGTAATCGGCGTAACGCGGTTTAGGCAACTTACCCAGCACAGCCTGCGCCACATCGGCAGCGCGGCGGCCAGAGATGCGCAAAATACCTACGCCGCCGCGTCCCGGCGGGGTGGCTTGGGCAACGATGGTGTCGGTATGGCTCATGGTGTTCTCTCTGCATTCTCGCCTGTTTTCAGGCGTTGTTACGGGGGTAAAAAAATAAGGCGGTCAGTGACCGCCTCATAATGAGATTGATTGGGCAATCAACCGGTTATTTCTTCTCGCGGCTGTGCAGCCCGCGTTTTTCCAGCCCGCGGTAAATCAGCTGCTGCTGAGCGATGGTCACCAGGTTGCTGACGATATAGTACAGTACCAGACCTGACGGGAACCACAGGAAGAACACGGTGAAGATCACCGGCATGTAGGTCATGATCTTCTGCTGCATCGGGTCGGTAACCGTGGTCGGCGACATCTTCTGAATGAAGAACATGGTCAGACCCATCAGGATCGGCAGCACATAGTACGGGTCCTGTGCCGACAGGTCATGAATCCACAGTGCGAACGGCGCGTGGCGCAGTTCCACCGAGCCCATCAGCATGTAGTACAACGCCAGGAAGATAGGCATCTGGATGACCAGCGGGAAGCAACCGCCCAGCGGATTCACTTTCTCCGCTTTGTACAGCGCCATCATTTCCTGGCTCATCCGCTGTTTGTCGTCGCCAATACGCTCGCGCATCGCCTGCAGTTTCGGTTGCAGCATACGCATTTTCGCCATTGAGGTGTACTGCGCTTTGGTCAGCGGGTACATGATACCGCGCACGATAAAGGTAATAGCGATGATGGAAAAGCCCCAGTTGCCGATAAAGCCGTGCAGGAACTTCAACAGCTTGAACAGCGGCTGAGAGATGAACCACAACCAGCCGTAATCAACCGTCAGGTCCAGATGCGGTGCAACCGTTGCCATTTTGTCCTGAATTTCCGGGCCGACCCACAGGGTGGCATTCAGGTTCTGCTGGCTACCCGGCTGTACGATAACCGGTGTGGTCTTAAAGCCGATAGCGGCTAAGCCATTGCCAAGGTTGGCGCTATAAAACGTATTGTTCGCGGCAGCGTTTGGTACCCAGGCGGTAGCGAAATACTGTTGCAGCATGGCAACCCAGCCGCCCTGAGTATTGATGTTCAGGTTCTCTTTCATATCGCTAAAGCTGTATTTGCGATATTTATCGTCGCTGGAAGAGAACGCAGCACCTCGGTAAGTGTGCAGAGCAAAGTTATTGCTGCCGGTATCGCGGTGTGACGGCAAATCGATAGACTGCTTCAACTGACCGAACAAGGTCAACTCCAGCGGCTGAGCACTGGCGTTATTAACGCCGTATTCCACATTCAGCGCATATTCGCCTCGTTTCAGCACGAAGGTTTTGGTGAAGCTGACGCCGTTGGCATCGGTGTAGGTCAACGGAATACGCAGTTCATTCTGGCCGGCGGCCAGTTCAAAACGATCCGCCGGCGCAGTGTACAACGGGCGTGAACCGTTAGCCGGATTGTCCGGGCCGTTTTTACCGGTCAGGCCGCTCTGTGCCTGATAAGTGAAGGCTGGCGTGGTTTCCAACAGTTTGAACGGCTGGTTGGAACCCAGTTCTGCCGGGTAAGCCAGCAGATCGGCTTCTTCGATGTCGCCGCCGCGGGTGTTGATGTTCAGCGACAGCACGTCGGTTTTAACCGTGATCAGTTTACCCTGACCGCTGGCAGGTACGCCCTGGTTGGCTGCATCGCCTACAGCGCCATTCGCCTGTTGCGTGGTCTGGGTGGTCGCGGGTGGATTTTTGTCCGTTTCCCACTGCTGCCAGATCATGAACGTCACGAATAGCAGAGCGATGACAAGAAGATTGCGTTGCGAATCCATCGTTAGTGTTCTCTGTTATTGTCGGGTTTTGGCGGTACGGGATCATCACCACCAGGGTTCAAAGGGTGGCATTTTAATACGCGTTTGAGCGTCAACCAACAGCCTTTTATCATGCCGAACCGGCGTATTGCTTCAATGCCATATTGGGAGCACGACGGCTGAAAGCGGCAGTGCGGTCCAAGTAGCGGACTGATAAAGCGTTGATACCCGCGTATCAGTCCGATCAGCAGGCGTGAGCCAAACGACAGTGACGGCGCCATAATTTTTCCAACGCTTCCGTTAGCGTACGGTTATCCAGTTCAGACACCCCTTTTTTGGCGATGACGACAAAATCCATCGCGGGCAGCTCGTGTTGACGCAAACGAAAACTTTCACGTGTCAGGCGCTTGATACGATTACGTTCATGAGCTCGTCTGACGTGCTTTTTTGCGACGGTAAGACCAATACGAGGGTGTCCCAGCGTATTTGGGCGACCGAGGATGGTTATCTGCGGCGTACCGGCCCGTTGTGGCTGCTGGAAGACGAAAGAGAAATGGCTGGGAGTTAACAGACGTAACTCCCTGGGAAAAGCGAGCGTAACCACTCGAAGGGTTAGCTTTTATTACTTGGAAACAGTCAGACGAGCACGGCCTTTCGCACGACGGCGGGCCAGAACCTGACGACCATTTTTAGTGGCCATACGAGCACGGAAACCGTGGCTACGGTTACGCTTCAATACGGACGGTTGGAAAGTGCGTTTCATGGCGATTTCTACCTAAACTTGATTTAAGACTTCACAGTAAACGCGTTTGGCTACTCGGCGTGAAAAATGACCGACGCCTCTATCGCATAATAATAAAGAGGCGGGATTGTAATAATTGTACAGCCCAGAGTCAATTAACATCCGCACTTTACCCGCCTGAAACTTCCCGGTTGTCCCGGATTTTTCGTTTGATCAGCACAGAAAACAGGCTGCTCAGCACAGAAAACAGGCGCTACGCGCAGGCCGGGAATTATACGGACTCTGCGCTAAAGCGCAAGGATCTACCGGCGATCCAGTCAACGGGATCATGATCCGCGTCACCTCTGATCGTTCCAATTCCGTTTATGCTTAACATCCATAAGGGATCTATAGGCTTATTGTGGGTAACCGCATGGATACCCCGCCAGAAAAGCCGATTTTTGCGCATAGCATAAGAAGAGCCTGTGGATAAAAAGGATCGAAACTGTGTAGAAAGGGGAGATCTCTTTCGTGGTTTAGGTTATGATCCGCCGTCCCGCTAACGATCCTTGTAATCAGGATCGTCACGGTAAAGCCGCCTTCCGCGCGGCGCACCCCGGCGCTGCCGTGTCCATGCGTAGCCGGGTGCCTGAAAAATCATGAGTTACATAACTAACATCTGTTCCTTTTCTTGATTGACCTTGTTCGAGTGGAGTCCGCCGTGTCACTTTCGCTTTGGCAGCAGTGTCTTGCCCGTTTGCAGGATGAGTTACCTGCCACAGAATTCAGTATGTGGATACGCCCGTTACAGGCGGAACTGAGTGACAACACTCTGGCGCTTTACGCCCCGAATCGTTTTGTACTGGATTGGGTGCGTGATAAATACATCAATAATATCAATGGATTGTTAAATGATTTCTGCGGCATGGATGCGCCGTTGCTACGTTTTGAAGTCGGTAGCAAACCGGTAACGCCCGTTGCTGTTCCAACCGGCAACCACAACGCCACCATGCCTGCGCCTCAGGCGCGCGCCGCATCACCAGTGCGCCCAAGCTGGGAAACCTCGGCACTACCTGCCGAACACACCTATCGTTCCAACGTGAACCCCAAGCACACCTTCGACAACTTCGTGGAAGGTAAGTCCAACCAGTTGGCCCGTGCGGCGGCGCGCCAGGTGGCGGATAACCCCGGTGGCGCGTATAACCCCTTGTTTCTGTACGGCGGTACTGGTCTGGGTAAAACCCACCTGCTACATGCCGTGGGTAATGGCATCATGGCGCGTAAGCCGAACGCCAAGGTGGTGTACATGCATTCCGAGCGTTTTGTGCAGGATATGGTTAAGGCGCTGCAGAACAACGCTATCGAAGAATTCAAACGCTACTACCGCTCTGTGGACGCGCTGCTGATTGATGACATTCAGTTTTTTGCCAATAAAGAGCGCTCGCAGGAAGAATTTTTCCACACATTTAATGCGTTACTGGAAGGCAATCAACAGATCATTCTGACGTCGGATCGTTACCCCAAAGAGATCAATGGGGTGGAAGATCGTCTCAAATCCCGCTTCGGCTGGGGGTTGACTGTGGCAATCGAACCGCCGGAGCTGGAAACTCGCGTGGCGATCCTGATGAAAAAAGCGGATGAAAACGATATTCGTCTGCCCGGTGAAGTGGCGTTTTTTATTGCCAAGCGCCTGCGTTCCAACGTGCGTGAGCTGGAAGGCGCGCTGAACCGCGTGATCGCCAACGCCAACTTCACAGGCCGGTCGATCACCATTGATTTTGTGCGCGAAGCACTGCGCGACCTGCTGGCATTGCAGGAAAAACTGGTCACCATCGACAATATTCAAAAGACGGTGGCGGAGTACTATAAGATTAAAGTGGCCGACCTGTTGTCCAAACGGCGTTCACGTTCGGTGGCCCGTCCGCGTCAGATGGCGATGGCGCTGGCCAAGGAGCTGACCAACCACAGCTTGCCGGAGATCGGCGACGCGTTCGGTGGCCGTGACCATACTACGGTGCTGCACGCCTGCCGCAAAATAGAGCAGTTGCGCGAAGAAAGTCACGACATCAAAGAAGATTTTTCCAATTTAATCCGAACCTTATCGTCATAACATCATGAAATTTATCGTTGAGCGTGAGCATCTGTTAAAACCATTGCAACAGGTCAGCAGTCCGCTGGGTGGGCGACCGACGTTGCCGATTTTGGGCAACCTGTTGTTGCAGGTCAGTGAAGGACGGTTATCGTTGACCGGTACCGATCTGGAAATGGAGATGGTGGCGCATCTGGCGCTAACACAGCCCCATGAGCCGGGCGCGACTACCGTTCCAGCCCGCAAGCTGTTCGATATTTGCCGCGGTCTGCCGGATGGGGCGGAGATTTCCGTCACGCTGGAAGGGGATCGGATGCTGGTGCGCTCCGGGCGTAGCCGTTTCTCGCTATCCACGTTGCCGGCAGCGGACTTTCCCAATCTGGACGACTGGCAGAGCGAGGTGGAATTCACCCTGCCGCAGGCAACGCTGAAACGCCTGATCGAAGCGACCCAATTTTCGATGGCGCATCAGGATGTGCGTTACTACCTCAACGGTATGCTGTTCGAAACCGGCGGCGAGGAGCTGCGCACTGTCGCGACTGACGGTCACCGTCTGGCGGTGTGCGCTATGCCGGTTGGTCAGTCTCTGCCGTCGCATTCGGTGATCGTACCGCGTAAAGGGGTGATGGAACTGGTACGCCTGCTGGATGGCGGCGATACGCCGCTGCAATTGCAGATCGGCAGTAACAATATCCGTGCCCATGTCGGCGACTTTATCTTTACCTCCAAACTGGTAGATGGCCGCTTTCCAGATTATCGCCGCGTACTGCCGAAAAATCCGGACAAGACGCTGGAAGCGAGTTGCGATCTGCTGCGTCAGGCGTTTTCCCGTGCGGCGATCCTGTCGAACGAAAAATTCCGTGGCGTACGCTTGTACCTCAACCAGAACCAGTTACGGATCACCGCCAACAACCCGGAGCAGGAAGAAGCAGAAGAGATTCTGGATGTGGAGTACGGCGGCACGGAGATGGAAATTGGTTTTAACGTCAGTTACGTGCTGGATGTGCTTAACGCGCTGAAATGTGAAGACGTACGTCTGTTGCTGACCGATTCGGTATCCAGCGTTCAGATTGAAGATGCAGCCAGCCAAGCAGCGGCCTACGTGGTTATGCCAATGCGTCTGTAATCAACGCGTGTGCCTGCTCGTTGCAACACGCCGCGCCATTGGGTGCGGCGTGTTGTTATCGGTGTTGTATTGATTCTGTTATCGGTAAGGGCGCGACACGGTCTGGTATGGGCAACAAATCTGGCAAAATGGTTGTGATATGGCGCTGACCCGTCTTCTTATCCGCGATTTCCGCAATATCGAATCGGCTGATCTGGCATTGATTCCCGGTTTCAATTTTCTGGTGGGTGCCAACGGCAGCGGCAAGACCAGTGTGCTGGAAGCCATCTACACGCTAGGGCATGGTCGGGCATTTCGCAGCATTCAGGCCGCGAGGGTCATTCGTCATGAGCAGGCCGAATTCATTCTGCATGGCCGTATCGAAGGGCAGGAGCGTGAGCGCGCTGTCGGGCTGAGCAAAAACCGCGACGGCGACAGCACGGTGCGTATCGACGGCAGCGACGGCCACAAAGTGGCGGAGCTGGCGCAGCTGTTGCCAATTCAACTTATCACCCCGGAAGGTTTCACCCTGCTTAACGGCGGCCCTAAATACCGCCGCGCTTTTCTGGACTGGGGTTGTTTTCACAACGAACCCGGCTTTTTCAGCGCCTGGAGTAATCTGAAAAGGCTGTTGCGTCAGCGTAACGCCGCATTGCGCCAGGTTAGCCACTATGGGCAACTGCGTGCCTGGGATCGGGAACTGGTGCCGTTAGCCGAGGGCATCAGCCAATGGCGCGCTGAGTACAGCGCCGCTATCGCTGCGGATATCGCGTCTACCTGCGCCCAGTTTCTGCCTGAATTTTCCTTAAGTTTTTCCTTCCAGCGTGGCTGGGATAAAGAGAGTGATTACGCTGAACTGCTGGAGCGCCATTTCGAGCGCGACAGGCAGTTAGGCTACACCGCGCTGGGGCCGCACAAGGCCGATTTTCGTATCCGCGCCGGCGGTGTGGCGGTGGAGGACATGCTGTCCCGCGGCCAACTCAAGCTACTGATGTGCGCGCTCCGGCTGGCGCAGGGCGAGTTCCTGACCCGGCAAAACGGGCTTAAGTGCCTGTATCTGATCGACGACTTCGCCTCGGAGCTGGACAGCACCCGTCGCCGCCTGTTGGCCGAGCGGCTGAAAGCAACGCAGGCGCAGGTGTTCGTCAGCGCTATTACTGCTGAGCAGATTAGCGACATGGTGGGCGAAAATGGCAAGATGTTCCGCGTAGAACAAGGTAAAATAACCGTTCAATCACAGGACTAAATGAGCGAGAAACGTTGATGTCGAATTCTTATGACTCCTCAAGTATCAAGGTATTAAAAGGGCTGGATGCGGTCCGTAAACGCCCAGGGATGTATATCGGTGATACGGATGACGGAACCGGTCTGCATCACATGGTATTCGAGGTGGTGGACAACGCTATCGACGAAGCGCTCGCAGGCTATTGTAAAGATATTATCGTTACTATTCATGCTGATAACTCGGTATCAGTGCAGGATGATGGTCGTGGTATTCCAACTGGCATCCACGAAGAAGAGGGCGTGTCCGCCGCTGAAGTCATCATGACCGTGCTGCACGCGGGCGGTAAGTTCGACGACAACTCCTATAAAGTATCCGGCGGTTTGCACGGGGTGGGGGTATCGGTGGTGAATGCCCTGTCAGAGAAGCTGGAACTGGTTATCCGCCGTGAAGGTAAAATTCATCATCAGGAATACAAGCATGGCGAACCGCAGGCACCGCTGAGCGTAACCGGTGATGCTGACACCACCGGCACCACGGTGCGTTTCTGGCCGAGCCTGGAAACCTTCACCAACGTGGTCGAGTTTGAATACGACATTCTGGCCAAGCGCCTGCGCGAATTGTCGTTCCTCAACTCCGGCGTATCTATCCGCCTGCGCGATGAGCGCGAAGCCAACAAAGCCGACCATTTTCACTACGAAGGCGGCATTAAGGCGTTTGTGGAGTACCTGAATCGCAACAAGACGCCGATTCACCCGCAAGTGTTCTATTTCAGCGCTGAAAAAGACGGCATTGGCGTGGAAATTGCGATGCAATGGAACGACGGTTTCCAGGAAAATATTTACTGCTTTACCAACAACATTCCTCAGCGTGACGGCGGTACTCACCTGGCGGGTTTCCGCGCCGCCATGACTCGTACGCTGAATAACTACATGGACAAGGAAGGCTACAGCAAGAAAGCCAAAGTCAGCGCCACCGGCGATGACGCACGCGAAGGGCTGATTGCAGTAGTGTCGGTGAAGGTGCCGGACCCGAAATTCTCTTCCCAGACCAAAGATAAGCTGGTCTCTTCAGAGGTGAAATCAGCGGTGGAATCGCTGATGAACGACCGTCTGGTGGACTACCTGATGGAAAACCCCAACGACGCCAAAATCGTGGTCGGCAAGATTATCGATGCCGCCCGCGCCCGTGAAGCCGCGCGTAAAGCCCGTGAGATGACCCGCCGCAAAGGCGCGCTGGATCTGGCCGGCCTGCCGGGCAAGCTGGCGGACTGTCAGGAGCGCGACCCGGCGCTGTCCGAACTGTACCTGGTGGAGGGTGACTCCGCAGGCGGTTCCGCCAAGCAGGGCCGCAACCGTAAGAATCAGGCCATTCTACCGTTGAAAGGTAAGATTCTGAACGTGGAAAAAGCGCGTTTCGACAAGATGCTGTCCTCGCAGGAAGTGGCGACGCTTATCACCGCACTCGGCTGCGGCATTGGTCGTGACGAGTACAACCCGGACAAACTGCGTTACCACAACATCATCATCATGACCGATGCGGACGTTGACGGTTCCCACATTCGTACTCTGCTGCTGACCTTCTTCTATCGCCAGATGCCGGAAATCATCGAGCGCGGTCATGTATTTATCGCCCAACCGCCGCTGTACAAGGTCAAAAAAGGCAAGCAGGAACAGTACATCAAAGACGACGAAGCGATGGACCAGTACCAGATTATGCTGGCGCTGGACGGTGCCGCATTGCATACCAATGCCCACGCGCCAGCGATGGCGGGTGAGCCGCTGGAAAAACTGGTGGCTGGGCACTACAGCGTGCAGAAGCTAATTGACCGCATGGAGCGCCGTTACCCACGTGCACTGCTCAATGCGTTGGTTTATCAACCGTCGCTGACCGACGCTGTGTTAAGCGATCAGGCACTGGCTCAGTCGTGGATGGAAACGCTGATTCAGTTCCTCAATGAAAAAGAGCAGCACGGCAGTACGTACAGCTTCATTTTGCGTCATGCCAACGAACGCCATGAGCCGGTGTTACGCGTGCGTACCCACGGGGTGGATTCGGATTACGCGCTGGATCTGGCATTTGTGCAGGGCAATGAGTACCGTAAAATCAATCAGCTGGGCGAAAAACTGCGCGATCTGATCGAAGACGGCGCTTATGTAGAGCGTGGCGAACGTAAACAGCCGGTCGCCAGCTTCGAGCAGGCACTGGACTGGCTGGTGAAAGAGTCACGCCGCGGTTTAGCCGTTCAGCGCTATAAAGGTCTGGGTGAAATGAACCCGGACCAGCTGTGGGAAACCACCATGGACCCGGAAAGCCGCCGTATGCTGCGCGTGACGGTAAAAGACGCCATCGCCGCCGACGAGCTGTTCACTACCCTGATGGGTGACGCCGTTGAACCGCGCCGTGCCTTTATCGAAGAAAACGCACTGAAAGCGGCGAATATTGATATTTGATCGCCGCTTTTCCACTGCTATGCTCACAGAAACCCGCGTCAAACGCGGGTTTCTGCTTTTTTACCCCAGCTTTTCTATGCTGCGGGTATCTGCTGTCGGGTGCTGTACAGTTCCTGCGCCAGCGCCATCACAGCGGTAATCACCATAAAAATCACTGCTGACCAGAAAATGCCGGACGGATGCCCCTGATCCAGTAACCAGCCAAATACCACCGGGCCACCAGCGCCGCCGATATTAAAACCAGTGGTGACTACGCCGAATACCCGGCCTTCGGCACCTGCCGGCGAAGCATTACGTACCAGCATATCCCGCGATGGTGCGATCATGCCGGAGAGAAAGCCCGCCACACCCAGAATCAGCGTGGTCACCAGCGACGGCAGGGTACACACAGCGACGATGGCGACCAGCACCGCCGTGACCACCAGCGAACCAGTGGCGACCAGCCCGTGATGTCGGGTTTTATCCGCCAGTGAACCACCCGCCAGCACACCGAATGCGCTGGTAAACAAAAACGCCGTCAGCGCCAGGTTGGCCTCGGTCAGCGGCATTCCGTAACCATTTACCAGCGCGGTCACCGAGAAGTTTTGAATCGAGTTGGTGCTCAGGTTGAGCAGCATAAACAGTACCAGCAGCGACAAGATGGGCAGGGTAAATACCGCGACCTTTGGCGCAGAGGTCTTCTTGTCGTGCGCGTTGGCGGCAGGCAATGCCTCTTGTTCGCCGAGCAACATCGGTACGATCAGCAGTCCGAGCAGGCCGGATAAGACCAGCGCGAACTCGATACGGGTGAGGGCGGCAACGGTCAGCAGAATGGCTGGCGCAACAGCAGTGCCGAGAAAACCGGAAAATGTGTGTACTGAGAAGGCGCGCCCCATCCGGTTTTCGGCAATGCCGCGTGACAACAGGGCGTAATCCGAGGGGTGATATACCGCGTTAGCCAGCCCAGCCAGCGCCATGGCTATGAGCATCCAACTGTAGCTGGTAAAGAAACCAAGCGACAAAAAGCACAGGCTACCCAGCATCAACCCGGCAACGAGCGTGCGACGCGGGCCGATACGGTCAACGGCAAAGCCAATCGGTGTCTGCACCAGCGCGGAGACAACGTTGAATACACCGAGTGCAAAACCAATTTCCACATAACTGATGCCACGCTGCGCAAAGATGAGCGGCATCAGCGCCGGTAGCACCATCATATGAAAATGGCTCACCCAGTGAGCGGCGGAGACTTGTGCCAATAATGGTAACTTATTTATTTTCATCGTTATTCTAATATATTGGCTGCGCTGGCGCACAAGGATAGGTTGAGCAATAAGGTTAACATATCGCCATAGCCGTTAGTCGTCTATCTTTTGCGGACACGATGTTAATCACGCAGTGCGGTTGATGAAAGATAGCGGAAAAAGGCATCTGACTGCTTGTGCTGATGCACGCAGTCAGAACACAGAATTACTGCGTGACAGGCAGATAAAAATCGAACCGGTGGCTTTTGGTTTCCAGCGCCGACTGGGCCGGTACACCCGCCAGCGGCGGCGCATAATCCGGCCGTTTGACCACCACCCGCTTTTTCGCCAGACGACGCGCCGGTTCCAGCAACGCATCGGCGTCATCATCAGCACCCACCAGCGACTGAAATACCCGCATCTCCTTTTTCACCAACGCGCTTTTCTGGCGGTGGGGAAACATCGGGTCAAGATAGACCACGTCTGGCGGTGGCGTAATGGCGGACAACGCATCAATGCTGGAGGCGTGCACCAGCGTCAGGCGCTCGCGCAGCCAGTTGCCGATCTCCGGGTCCTGATAACCGCGTTGCAAGCCATCATCAAGCAATGCCGCCACCACCGGGTGGCGCTCCACCATCCGCACCCGGCAACCGAGCGCTGCCAGCACAAAGGCATCTCGGCCAAGGCCAGCGGTCGCGTCCACCACATCGGGCAGGTAGTCCTTTTTGATGCCGACCGCTTTGGCGACCGCTTCACCGCGTCCGCCACCAAAGCGGCGACGATGCGCCATCGCGCCGGAGACGAAATCCACACAGATGGCGCCAAGCTTTGGTTCATCGCATTTGCGCAATTCCAGCCGCTCAGGGGTGAGCACCAACGCCAACGTAGCATCAGCGTCGTTTTCCAGCCCCCAACGCCGCGCCAGTATCGCCAGCGCCTCGGAATCGGCACCGGCTTCAGTCAGTAACGCAATCTTCATCCCTGAATGCCGTAGTGTTTCAGCATCGCGTCCAGTTGCGGTTCACGGCCACGGAAACGTTTGAACAGTTCCATCGGCGCTTCGGAACCACCGCGAGACAAGATGTTTTCCAGAAAAGACTGTCCGGTATCACGGTTGAAAATACCCTCCTCCTCAAAGCGCGAGAAGGCATCCGCCGCCAGTACATCGGCCCACAGGTAGCTGTAGTAACCGGCGGCGTACCCACCAGCGAAAACATGGCTGAAAGAGTGCGGGAAACGGTTCCATTCCGGGCTTTTCACCACGGAAACCTGCGCTTTCACCTCAGCCAGCGTTTCCAGTACGCGTGCGCCGGTAGCTGGGTTATAGCCGGCGTGCAGACGGAAATCGAACAGGCCAAACTCCAGCTGACGCAGGATAAACAGCGCTGCCTGATAGTTTTTCGCTGCCAGCATTTTGTCCAGCATGTCCTGCGGCAACGGTTCGCCCGTCTCGTAATGCCCGGAGATAAACGCCAGCGCATCCGGCTCCCAGCACCAGTTTTCCATAAACTGGCTCGGCAGTTCGACCGCATCCCACGGCACGCCGTTGATGCCGGAGACGCCGGCGGTATCGATACGGGTCAGCATATGGTGCAACCCGTGGCCGAATTCGTGGAACAGCGTGGTAACTTCATCGTGGGTAAACAGCGCGGGTTTGCCGTTGACCGGGCGGTTAAAGTTACAGGTCAGATACGCCACCGGTTTTTGCAGCTCGCCGTTAGCTTTGCGCAAACGACCAACACAGTCATCCATCCAGGCACCGCCACGTTTGTGTTCGCGGGCGTACAGATCGAGGTAGAAGCTCCCCAGCAATTCACCGTCTTCGGCAAACAGGTCAAAGAAACGTACTTCCGGATGCCAGACGTCAACGCCCTGACGCTCTTTGGCGATGATGCCGTAAATGCGCTTAACGACGTCGAACAACCCTTCCAGTACGCGCGGTTCAGGGAAGTACGGGCGTAGCTGTTCGTCGCTGATGGAATACAGATGCTGTTTTTGCTGCTCGGCATAGTAGGTGATATCCCACGGGTTCAGCTCTTCAACGCCAAACTGTGCTTTGGCGAAAGCGCGTAGTTGCGCCAGTTCCTGTTCCCCTTGTGGGCGGGCGCGTTTAGCCAGATCGGTCAGAAAATCCAGTACTTGCTGCGGGTTTTCCGCCATTTTGGTAGCCAACGATTTATCGGCAAAGCTCGCAAAGCCCAGCAGTTGCGCCAATTCATGACGTAGTGCCAGCGTTTCTGCCATCACCTCGCTGTTGTCCCATTTACCGGCGTTCGGACCTTGTTCTGACGCACGGGTCACGTAGGCGCGGTACATCTCTTCGCGCAGCGCCTGATTGGAACAGTACGTCATCACCGGCAGGTAGCTTGGAATATCCAGCGTCAGCAGCCAGCCCTGCTGCTCTTTAGCTTGTGCCAGCGCGTTGGCGGCGGCCAACGCGCTTTCCGGCAAACCTTCCAGTTCGTTGACATCGGTAATCAGTTTGCTCCAGCCCATGGTGGCATCCAGCA
The DNA here is from genome assembly GCF_012273755.1 of Dickeya sp. CFBP 2040. Taxonomy (NCBI): domain Bacteria; kingdom Pseudomonadati; phylum Pseudomonadota; class Gammaproteobacteria; order Enterobacterales; family Pectobacteriaceae; genus Dickeya; species Dickeya sp. CFBP 2040. Next base: position 31,915 of record NZ_JAAVXH010000074.1, on the reverse strand, counting down.
CGTTGTTGCTGAACTGCGAACCCAGTTCGGACAAGCGGGAAACGATGTCGCCATAGCGTTTTTGCTGTTCCGGTGGCAGCGCAATCCCGGACAGTTCGAAATCACGCAGAGCGTTATCCACCGCTTTTTTCTGCTCAATACTCAGGCTGGCGTAATGTTCGCCGTCACGCAGTTCGCGGTAGGCACGGTACAATCCGGCATGTTGACCCACCCAGGTACCGTATTCGGAGAGCAGCGGCAGACATTGCTCGTAAGCGCTGCGCAGTTCCGGACTGTTTTTGACTGAATTCAGGTGGCTGACCGGGGAGAAAATGCGCCCCAGTCTGTCATCACTTTCCGCCAGTGGCTGACACAGGTTATCCCAGGTGAACGGACCCGGCTGCGCCACTACGCGTTCAACCGTCTGACGACACTCGTTCAGTGCGGCCTGCACGGCTGGCAGGATGTGTTCAATCTGGATCTGGGAGAACGGCGGCAGGGTAAAGGAGGAAAGCAATGGATTGGTCATGGCACTGTCCTGAAATCTATTGATGATGACTTAACATGAGGGGTAATGAGGGGAAAATCAATGGCAGGGGGCACAACAGGCCAAGGCAGACTGGAAAAAGAGATGATCGATGGTGATTCTGACATCCGATGATGGATCACGGCTTATTTTGCAACGCTAACCGTTTATACTATGACAATTAGCGGCAAACGCGCCCTCATTGACCGGAAATCCATACCTTATGCTGAGTTATCGCCACAGTTTTCATGCCGGCAATCATGCCGACGTGCTGAAACACACTGTCCAGAGCTTGATCATTACTGCACTGAAAGAGAAGGACAAACCGTTCCTGTACCTGGATACGCATTCCGGCGCAGGTCGCTATCAGTTGCAGAGCGAACACGCCGAGCGCACCGGCGAGTACCTCGACGGCATTAGCCGCATCTGGCAGCGGAACGATATTCCGGCGGAACTGGAGCCGTACATGCAAGTGGTTCGCTCCTATAATTCCGGCGACAAACTGCGCTATTACCCCGGCTCGCCGCTGATTGCCCGTCAGTTGCTGCGCGATCAGGACAAAATTCATCTCACCGAGCTACACCCGACTGATTTTCCGCTGCTGCGCCAGGAATTTTTGCGTGATGACCGGGCGCGGGTGGTACGTGAAGACGGCTACCAGCAACTGAAAGCCCAGTTGCCACCGCTCTCGCGTCGCGGACTGATTCTGATCGACCCGCCTTATGAGTTGAAAACCGATTATCAGGAGGTAGTGAAAGGTATTCAGGAAGGTTATCGCCGCTTTGCCACCGGTGTATACGCGCTGTGGTATCCAGTAGTGCTGCGTCAACATATCAAGCGTCTGCTCAAAGACCTGGAAGACACCGGTATCCGCCGTATCCTGCAAATCGAACTAGCGGTGCTGCCGGATAGTGATCGCCACGGTATGACCGCCTCCGGCATGATTGTCATCAACCCGCCGTGGAAACTGGAATCCCAGATGAAAAGCGTGCTGCCGTGGCTGCATCAGGCGCTGGTGCCTGCCGGCACCGGCCACACACGCCTTGAATGGGTGGTGCCGGAGTAAGCACCCGGCTTAGCCAGAACGACGTGATGTTATAACCGGGACACAGTGCTATAACCGGGACGCGGCGCTATACCCGAAAAGTGGCAAAATCGGTGGCGACTTCGGTTGCCGGAAATAGCGTCATACACTCCTGGCGCAACCGTTCCAGGTCTGTCTGGCCGTAGCGGGCGCTGAAATGGGTGATAATTAGCCGTTTGGCGCCGGCATCCCGCGCGGTAGCGGCAGTTTGCAAGGTGGTGGAGTGTCCGCGCTCATCGGCGCGCTCCGCCATCGCCCCTTCCACTGTGGCTTCGTGCACCATAACATCGACGCCAGCGGCCAGCTTAAGCGCTTCCGGCGTCGGACGGGTATCACCGAAAATAGCCAGCGATTTGCCTGGCAGGCCAGGGCCAACGTAATCCCAGCCGTTCAGTACCCGCCCGTCATCAAGGGTTACCGTTTCACCGCGTTTCAACTGCTGAAAATAGGCACCGGGTTTGACGCCCTCCGCCGCCAGTTTTTCCACATCCAGTGGACCCGGCCTGGGGCATTCCTCAATCCGGTATCCCAGGCAATACAGCGTATGAGACAGCTCATGCGCCGTCACCCGTAACTGATGGTCTTCAAACACTGTACCGGGAACGATTTCCACCACCTCCAGTGGATAAGTGAGCCAGGAGCCGCTCAGCGTAAGCGTGGCTTCGACGAAAGCGTTGAGTCCCGTCGGGCCGTAGAGCGTCAGCGGTGTTTCAATACTCGCCATTGAGCGAGAACACAGTAAACCGGGCAACCCGAACAGATGATCGCCGTGCAGATGGGTGATAAAAATTTTCTCCAGCTTGCCGGGTTTGATCGAGGTGCGCAAAATCTGGTGCTGGGTGCCTTCACCACAATCAAACAACCAGAACGCCGGGCGAATACCGTGCAAATCGAGCGCGATACTGGTGGAGTTACGCTCTTTAGTGGGCACGCCCGCGCTGGTGCCGAGAAAAATCAGTTCCATGCAAATTCCTTTATAACAACGAGGTATTTTCAGGTCATCCCAATTTAACCCCAACTCATAAGTACCTACGTCGGTGCCTTATATATTGTGGCCACCCAGTGAAATGACTAATCAGGCGAGACAGCCATTTCCGCCAAGTTTTAACAGAAAACGAACGGATTAATGGTTCAAAAATCGGCTTTCAGAAGTCAAAAAAAGGTGAGCTGATTACATCCCACCTTATCCCACCTTCTGTCGTTTCCGCACCCTGAAAAATGAGCGATATCGTCATAAAACCGGGTGCGGAGAAAGGAGTCTGATATGAGGAAAAAACTTACTCCACCGTCACCGACTTCGCCAGGTTACGCGGCTGGTCTACGTCAGTGCCTTTGATCAACGCCACATGATAAGACAGCAGTTGCAACGGTACGGTGTAGAAAATGGGTGCAATCACCTCTTCCACGTGCGGCAACTGGACGATTTTCATCATGTCGCTATCGGAAGTGAAACCAGCTTGTTCGTCGGCAAATACGTAGAGTTCACCACCGCGAGCACGCACTTCTTCGATGTTGGATTTCAGTTTTTCCAGCAGATCATTATTAGGAGCTACCACCACCACCGGCATATCAGCATCGATTAGCGCCAGCGGCCCGTGTTTCAGTTCACCCGCCGCATAAGCTTCCGCATGGATGTAAGAGATTTCCTTAAGCTTGAGCGCCCCTTCCATCGCAATAGGGTACTGGTCGCCGCGACCCAGGAACAACGCATGATGCTTATCGGAGAAACCTTCCGCCAGTGATTCGATCAGCTTGTCTTGCGACAGCATCTGTTCGATACGCGCCGGCAATGCCTGCAAACCATGTACGATATCCTGTTCGATACGGGCTTCCATACCGCGCAGGCGACCGATGCGCGCCACCAACATCAGCAACACCGTCAATTGCGTGGTAAACGCCTTGGTGGACGCCACACCGATTTCGGTGCCGGCGCGGGTCATCAGCGCCAGATCCGATTCGCGCACCAGCGACGAACCCGCTACGTTACAAATCGCCAGCGACCCCAGATACCCCAGTTCTTTCGACAAACGCAATGCCGCCAGCGTATCGGCGGTTTCACCGGACTGAGACAGGGTAATCATCAGACTGTTGGGGTGTACTGCTGGTTTGCGATAGCGGAATTCTGAGGCGATTTCCACATCGCACGGAATCCCCGCCAGCGACTCAAACCAGTAACGCGACACCATGCCGGAGTTGTAAGACGTACCGCAGGCGATAATCTGAATATGCTGGACTTGCGCCAGCAGCGCATCAGCTTGCGGGCCTAATTCGGACAGGTTGATCTCGCCGTGACTGAAACGCCCTTCCAGGGTGTTTTTGATAGCCATCGGCTGCTCGTAGATCTCTTTTTGCATGTAGTGACGGTATGCGCCCTTGTCGCCGGCATCGTACTGTACTTTTGATTCAATTTCTTCGCGCTGTACGTCCTGCCCCTGACGGTTGACGATGCGCACTGTGCGACGCGTGACTTCGGCGATGTCACCTTCTTCCAGGAAGATGAAACGACGAGTTACCGGCAGCAGCGCCAACTGGTCGGAAGCAATAAAGTTTTCACCCACACCGCGGCCAATCACCAGTGGGCTGCCGGAACGCGCAGCAACCAGCACGTTGGGGTCACGGCTATCCATCAGGACCATGCCATACGCACCGCGCAGTTGTGGGATCACACGCTGTACGATGTCCAGCAACGAACCACCGTCCTGCTGCTGTTCCCAATGCACCAGATGTGCCACCACTTCGGTATCTGTTTCGGAAACAAAACGATAGCCACGGGATACCATCAGCTCACGCAGCGGCTCATGGTTTTCAATGATACCGTTATGTACCACGATAATGTCACCGGACACATGCGGGTGAGCGTTCTGCTCGGACGGTTCACCGTGGGTCGCCCAGCGGGTATGAGCAATACCGGTTCCGCCTACCAGCGGATGTTCTTCCGCCGCCTGAGCCAAAACCTGCACTTTACCCAGACGACGCAGACGGGACACCATCCCTTCGCTATTCACCACCGCCAGACCGGCAGAGTCATAACCACGGTACTCAAGGCGACGCAGCCCTTCCAGCAGGATCTCAGCAATATCTCGTTGCGCAACAGCGCCTACAATTCCACACATCGGTTTTATTCCTGTAAACGTGACATATTGTGTCACCACGATGCCTTTAGACCTGATTGTTCCGGTTTATTCCGGGTTCCCCGAGCCTTGTAGAGAGTGGGGGATTATTATGTTTTGGCCTGCATTCACCAGTAGAACACAGGCCGAAACCGTCTTATTTCAAGACGTATTCCCCCCTCGGATAAGCAGCATTCCACATGCTGAAGTGGAACGCCGCATCCGAGGAGATAAGACTATTTTTTCTTAACTGAATTGTTCTTTACCGGGCGTTTCCAGTCGGCAATATGGCTTTGTTTTACGCGGCTGATAACCAGCTCGTTTTCACCCACATCGCGGGTTACCGTGGTGCCAGCACCAATAGTGGCGCCATCAGCTACCTTAACCGGCGCTATCAACTGGCTATCCGAACCGACAAATACATCGTTACCGATCACCGTCTGGTGCTTGTTGGCGCCATCGTAGTTACAGGTAATCACACCTGCACCGATGTTCACATCAGAGCCGATTTCCGCATCACCGAGGTAAGTCAGATGACCAGCCTTCGAACCTTTACCGAGACGCGCTTTTTTCAATTCAACGAAATTGCCGACATGCGCTTCTTCTTCCAGCACCGCGCCGGGGCGTAGTCGGGCAAACGGCCCAACGGTGCAACGCGCTTGCAACACCGCATTTTCCACCACGGTGTAAGGACTGAGTTCACAGTCGTCGCCGATCTCGCTATTTTTGATTACACAACCCGCGCCGATTTTCACCCGATTACCCAACGTCACCCGACCTTCCAGAATGACATTGGCATCGATAGTCACATCACGCCCGTGTACCAGTTTGCCACGCAGATCAAAACGGGCTGGGTCCAGCAGCATGACCCCCGCCAGCAGCAATTGTTCGGCCTGCTCGCGCTGGTAAGTCCGCTCCAGCGTCGCCAGTTGCAGACGGTTATTGATGCCTTCAACTTCACTCAAACGCGACGGCTGCGCCGCCACCACACGGTGACCTTCCTGTGACGCCATGGCGATGATATCGGTAAGATAATATTCGCCCTGTGCATTGTGATTATTGAGCTGGCTTAACCAGCGCTTCAAATCACGGCCACCCGCCACCAGAATGCCGGTGTTGATTTCCGTAATGGCGCGCTGCTGCTCAGTGGCGTCTTTATGTTCCACTATCCCCACCACCTCACCGTTCTCGCGCACAATGCGACCATAACCCGTCGGGTCGGCCAGATTGACAGTCAGCAGACTAATCCCACCTTGAGGTTTAGCTGCAACCAGACGCTGCAACGTTTCAGGTGAGATTAACGGCACATCGCCGTACAGAATCAGGATATCTTCGTTATCGTCAAAACCGTCTGCCGCCTGCTGTACGGCATGACCCGTTCCCAGTTGCTCGGCTTGCAATACCCAATTTAGCGACGTTTCCGTCAGCGTTTCCCTAATCAGAGCTGCGCCGTGTCCATAAACCAGATGAATACGCCGGGCACCAACATCCATCGCGGCATCAATCACATGCTGAACAATAGGTTTACCCGCCAGAGGGTGAAGCACTTTGGGAAGATCGGAATACATGCGGGTTCCCTTGCCGGCGGCAAGGATAACCACACTCATTGCACTGTTTGACATAGGCATCCTGACTAAAAACTGAATGGTGTCCCATTGAAAAATGGACGGACGAAAGTAAACCTGTTATCGCGCCGAATTACTACATATTTTTCAGCGAAAAATACGTCTCAGAACCGATTCAAGCCTGTAAAAACGTATTAATCAGAGTTTACCCAACCCGACAGAATTTTAATACGAAACACACTCGCTGCCAGTTTTTCTAGGCGATGAGCACAGACAAAACCGGCAAAAAAAACAATCCATTTTTCAATAAAAAAATGATTTATATAACAAAAAATCAATACTTCATCAGCTTGATTTTTACCGCTCAGTTTGTGAACCCAACAAAAGAAACAGCGTTTCATTTTTTGCCATAATGTGGCATTCAAAAACCAATAATGATGGAGAAAGCATGAAATACGCTGCTTCAGGGTTGTTCTCTGTCGCCCTTAATTCGTTTTTACTTCTGGGTTTCAACACTGCGTTTGCCGCTACTCAGGACACAGCACCAGTCTGGCGTAGCATCGCGTTTGGTCAATCTACCGATGTGAATTTCGCAACCAACGTGTTAGCGGAAAAAGTGGGGGTCAACAACGTCACTATCAACAACAAGAAACTGACGGTGGATGATAAAGCCGACCTTTCCGCACCGATTACCCTCGAAAGCCGGGGAGGAAAAATCGCTAATACCCATGATGGGTTGACCTTCTTCTACACCCAATTGCCTGCTGATGTGAATTTCACACTGCAATCCGATGTGACAGTCGAACAGTTCGGCCCGGAAAGCGACGCCAGGCCCAATGCCCAGGAAGGTGCGGGCCTGCTGGTACGCGATATTCTTGGCGTACCGCGCCATGAACCGTTGAAAGAAGGGTACGAAGAGTTTCCGGAAGCGTCGAACATGGTGATGAACGCTATCATGACGCAGGATAAAAAATCTAAAACCGACGTGAAGATGCAGCTCATCAGCCGCGAAGGTGTAACACAACCCTGGGGTAACACCAACGCGGAAATCACCCGCGCCAGCTATCAGGAAAATATCAATCTGGAACAGACGCCAACATTTCGCCTGAAACTGGAGCGCACCAACGATGGTTTCATCACTTCTTATGCGCCCAAGGGCAGCGACCAGTGGGTCAGCAAAACCGTCAAAGGGGCGGATCTCGTTACCCAACAAGATAAAAACCACTACTATGTGGGATTCTTCGCTTCCCGTAATGCCAGGATAACCATCCGTAACGCCAGTCTGATCACCAGCCCAGCCAACACGAAACCGTCTGCACCGTTCAAAGCGGAAACGAATGTACCACTGCTACAGGTAGCATCTTCCCCGCTTTCCACCAGTGATAGTTACCCGGTACAAGCGCGGGTCAATTACAACGGCACGATTGAAGTGTTCCAAGACGGCAAATCTCTTGGTAAACCGCAACAGCTTCGCGCCGGAGATTATTTTTCCCTTACTACCAGACTCACACGGTCTACATCAGATTTCAAACTGGTCTACACTCCAGTCGAAGGTGAAGACACTACAGCGAAAACAACCTCGTTCAGCGTAGAAAAAATTACGCTGGCCGACGTCAAAAACCTGTATGTATCCCCGGAAGGTAAAGCCAACAATGATGGCAGCAAAAACGCACCGCTGGATATTAAAACCGCCCTCAATGCGCTACCAGCCGGTGGCACCTTGTGGCTGATGGATGGCGATTACAGCACCACGGTTATTCCCGTCAGCGCCAGCGGCAATGCCAGAGGCATGAAAACGCTGACCCCAGTCGGCAAAAAGGCGGTCTTCCATGGATTGCAACTCAACGCCAGCTACTGGAAAGTCAAAGGGATTGAAATAACAGGAAAAAGCTTCCGCATTGAAGGCAGCCACAACCAGATTGAGCGCATACTGGCACACCACTGCGATAATACCGGTATTCAGGTTTCGTCCAGCGATAACGTGGGCCGCCCGTTGTGGGCCAGCTATAACCTGATTTTGAACTCGGAATCACACAGCAATCAGGACCCCAGCAAAAAAGATGCAGATGGTTTTGCGGTGAAAATGCGCGTTGGCGAAGGTAACGTGATTCGCGGCGCGTTCTCCCACGACAACGTTGATGACGGCTTCGACCTGTTCAACAAAATTGAAGACGGCCCTAACGGGGTTGTGGTGATCGAGAACTCCATTTCGCTCAACAACACCAGCAATGGCTTCAAACTGGGAGGTGAAGGCCAGCCAGTAGCGCACCAGGTGAAAAATAGCATTGCTATCGGCAACCATATGGACGGGTTCACTGACAACTTCAACCCCGGCGCACTGCAGGTCACCAACAATATCGCGTTGGATAACGTTCGCTTTAACTTTATTTTCCGGCCAAGTCCTTACTATGGCCCGGAAAAACAAGGTATTTTCAAAAACAATATCTCGCTGCGTACCCACCCAGGCAAATACGATGACGCCGTCGTCGGCAGGATAGATGCCAGCAACTACTTCATCAGAGATAACCGTTCGGTTAACAGCGAAGGAAACCTGATCACTACCGCGAACTACAAATCCGTCGCGGTACCGGCGGTATTCAGCCGAGATGAAAAAGGCAATCTGCAACTGGGTGATTTTTTGAAGAAGAAATAAACCGGTGCCTACAAACACCGGTCTGATACATTGTCAGGCATAAAAAAAGCCAGCTAAATCAGCTGGCTTTTTTACATCTGCATCTGTTACATCGCTTTTTTGGTCAGCTCAATGACGCGCAGTTTGGCGATGGCTTTCGCCAAATCGGCAGACGCCTGAGCATAGTCCACATCACCGTGTGAATTGCGAATATGCTCTTCCGCCTTGCGCTTCGCTTCCATCGCACGCGCTTCATCAAGATCCTGCCCACGAATGGCGGTATCGGACAGCACGGTCACCATGTTCGGCTGTACCTCAAGGATACCGCCGGACAGGTAGATATACTCTTCTTCGCCGTGCTGTTTAACAATGCGCACCATACCAGGCTTAATGGCCGTGAGCAGGGGGGCGTGGCCAGGATAGATTCCCAGTTCGCCTTCGCTACCGGTCACCTGGATTTTCTGCACCAGACCGGAAAACATTGCCTGTTCCGCACTAACGACATCCAGATGGTAAGTCATAGCAGCCATATCACCCTCCTATCAAGGCGTTACAGTTTCTTGGCTTTTTCCACTACTTCGTCAATGGAACCAACCATGTAGAACGCCTGTTCCGGCAGGTGGTCGTATTCGCCTTCCATAATGCCTTTGAAGCCACGGATGGTGTCTTTCAGCGGCACGTATTTACCCGGAGAACCGGTAAATACTTCAGCTACGAAGAACGGCTGAGACAGGAAGCGCTGGATCTTACGTGCACGGGATACAACCAGCTTGTCTTCTTCAGACAGCTCGTCCATACCCAGAATCGCGATGATATCCTTCAGTTCCTGATAACGCTGCAGAATAGACTGCACGCCACGCGCCACATCGTAGTGCTCCTGACCCACGATCAGTGGATCCAGCTGACGGCTGGTGGAATCCAGCGGGTCAACAGCCGGGTAGATACCCAGAGAGGCTATCTGGCGGCTCAATGTTACTGTTGAGTCCAGGTGCGCAAAGGTGGTTGCCGGTGACGGGTCAGTCAAGTCATCCGCAGGCACGTAAACGGCCTGGATAGAGGTGATTGAACCGGTCTTGGTGGAGGTAATACGCTCCTGCAACACGCCCATTTCTTCTGCCAGCGTCGGCTGGTAGCCTACTGCGGATGGCATACGACCCAGCAGCGCGGATACTTCGGTCCCCGCCAGGGTATAACGGTAGATGTTATCCACGAACAGCAGAACGTCACGACCTTCATCACGGAATTTTTCCGCCATGGTCAGGCCGGTCAGCGCCACACGCAGACGGCTACCCGGCGGCTCGTTCATCTGGCCATACACCAGCGATACTTTGTCGATAACGTTGGAGTCGGTCATTTCGTGGTAGAAGTCGTTACCTTCACGGGTACGTTCGCCCACGCCCGCAAACACAGAGTAACCGGAGTGCTCAATCGCGATATTACGAATCAGCTCCATCATGTTTACGGTTTTACCTACACCCGCACCACCGAACAGACCCACTTTACCGCCTTTAGCGAACGGACAAATCAGGTCGATAACCTTGATACCGGTTTCCAGCAGTTCCTGGGAGTTGGACAGTTCTTCGTACGTCGGAGCCGCACGGTGAATTGCCCAGCGCTCTTCTTCGCCAATCGGTCCTTTCATGTCGACCGGCTGACCCAGTACGTTCATGATACGACCCAGCGTCGCTTTACCAACCGGTACTTCGATCGGGTGCGCCAGGTTGGTGACTTTCAAACCACGGCGCAGGCCGTCAGAAGAACCCATTGCAATACAACGAACCAGGCCGCCGCCTAACTGCTGCTGCACTTCCAGCACCAGTTTTTCAGCCCCGTTCTCTACCTCAAGCGCATCGTACACATTCGGTACGGCATCCTGAGGGAACTCGACGTCCACCACGGCGCCGATTACCTGGATAATCTTTCCAGTAGCCATCTTGAATCCTCTACGTAATTCGACAATACGTAATTCGTAAAACCTGATTTAAACCGCGGAGGCTCCCGATACGATTTCGGTGAGTTCCTGAGTGATGCTTGCCTGACGAGCCTTGTTGTAAACCAACTGCAGCTCTTTGATCAGGTTGCCGCCGTTATCTGTTGCGGCCTTCATCGCTACCATTCGCGCGGCCTGTTCACTGGCCAGGTTTTCTACGACGCCCTGATAAACCTGAGACTCCACATAGCGGCGCAACAGGGTATCCAGTAGCGACTTAGGATCGGGTTCATACAGGTAATCCCAGGATTTCTTCGTCAGCTCGCCTTCTTCTGCCGGTGGCAATGGCAGCAGCTGAACAACTTGTGGAACCTGAGACATGGTATTGATGAACTTGTTGCTCACCACGTACAGTTTGTCCAAACGACCTTCGTCGTAGGCCTGCAGCATGACTTTCACCGGCCCGATCAGTTCGGACAACGAGGGGTTATCCCCCATACCGGTAACCTGAGCAACAATGTTTGCGCCTACTGAACCAAAGAAAGAAACGCCTTTGGAACCAATCATCGCCAGATCAATCTCGGCGCCTTTTTCATTCCAGGCTTTCATATCGCCCAGAAGCTTCTTGAACAGGTTGATGTTCAAACCACCGCACAGGCCACGATCAGTAGACACCACCAGATACCCGACGCGCTTAACGTCACGCTCTTCCAGGTACGGGTGCTTATATTCCAGATTCCCTAACGCAAGGTGACCAATCACTTTGCGTATGGTTTCCGCATAAGGACGGCTGGCCGCCATACGATCCTGCGATTTACGCATTTTGGAAGCGGCGACCATTTCCATCGCTTTGGTGATCTTCTGCGTGTTCTGGACGCTTCCGATCTTACTACGTATCTCTTTTGCGCCGGCCATCTTAGCTTCTCCTCAATGCCTAGCAGCCTGCCGTTAAGGCAGGCCACGGGGCGTTACCAGGACTGGGTTGCCTTAAAGGTATCGAGGATGCCTTTGAATTTACCCTCGATCTCATCGTTATAAGCACCAGTCTGGTCGATCTGCTGCAGAAGCTCGCCGTGCTCACGGCTGGCGTAAGCCAGCAGTGCGGCTTCGAAGCTGCCGACTTTCGCCAGTTCAACGTCTTCCAGATAACCGCGTTCTGCCGCGAACAGCACCAGAGACTGCTGCGCAACAGACATCGGCGCATACTGTTTCTGTTTCAGCAACTCGGTCACTTTCTGACCATGGCTCAGCTGTTTACGGGTTGCATCGTCCAGATCAGAAGCAAACTGGGAGAACGCTGCCAGCTCGCGGTACTGTGCCAGCGCGGTACGAATACCACCGGACAGTTTCTTCATGATCTTGGTCTGTGCAGCACCACCCACACGAGATACGGAAATCCCTGGGTTAACCGCCGGACGAATACCAGAGTTGAACAGGTTGGATTCCAGGAAGATCTGACCATCGGTAATCGAGATAACGTTGGTCGGAACGAACGCGGATACGTCGCCAGCCTGCGTTTCGATGATCGGCAGAGCAGTCAAAGAACCGGTTTGTCCTTTCACTTCACCTTTAGTGAAGGCTTCCACGTACTCTGCGTTAACACGCGCAGCACGCTCCAGCAAACGGGAGTGCAGGTAGAATACGTCGCCCGGATACGCTTCACGACCCGGCGGACGGCGCAGCAGCAGGGAAATCTGACGATAAGCGACAGCCTGTTTGGACAGGTCATCATAAATAATCAGCGCATCTTCGCCGCGGTCACGGAAGTATTCGCCCATCGCACAACCGGCATACGGAGCCAGATATTGCAGTGCAGCAGACTCGGACGCTGTTGCCACCACCACGATAGTGTTGGCCAACGCACCGTGCTCTTCCAGTTTGCGCACCACGTTAGCAATGGTGGACGCTTTCTGGCCGATAGCGACATAAATACATTTGATGCCGGAATCGCGTTGATTGATGATGGCATCAATCGCCAGCGCAGTTTTACCGGTCTGACGGTCGCCGATGATAAGCTCACGCTGACCACGACCGATGGGAATCATGGCGTCCACAGACTTGTAACCGGTCTGAACCGGCTGATCAACGGACTGACGGTCGATAACGCCAGGCGCAATGGTTTCTACCGCAGAGAAACCATCGTGTTCCAGCGGGCCTTTACCGTCAATCGGCGCACCCAGCGTGTTCACCACGCGGCCCAACAGGCCACGGCCAACCGGCACTTCCAGAATACGGCCAGTGCATTTTACTTTCATGCCTTCGGCCAGATCCGCGTACGGACCCATGACTACCGCACCAACGGAGTCTCGCTCCAGGTTCAGTGCAATCGCGTAACGGTTGCCCGGCAGGGAAATCATCTCACCCTGCATCACATCAGCCAGACCGTGTACGCGAATGATCCCGTCACTGACGGAAACAATCGTACCTTCGTTGTGAGCTTCACTCACAACATTGAACTGAGCAATCCGCTGCTTGATCAGTTCACTGATTTCGGTGGAATTCAGTTGCATGCTCCAGTCCCCTTAAGACTGCAAGACGTCTGCCAGACGTTCCAGACGACCACGAATACTGCCGTCTATCACCATATCGCCCGCGCGAATCACCACGCCGGCCATAACAGACTTATCAATTTTGCAATTCAGCTTCACTTTACGTGACAGACGTTGTTCCATTGCAACAGTTATCCCGGATAACTGCTGCTCGCTCAACGTGGCGGCGGAAATCACCTCGACATCCACGGTCGATTCCAGCTCCGCACGCAATTGAACAAACTGTTCCAGTACTTCAGGCAGTACCGGCAAACGTCCGTTTTCAGCCATCACCCGGATCAGGTTCTGGCCCGCTTCATCCAGTTGATCACCACACACGGTAATGAACGTCTGCGCCATGGTCTGGGGAGCGATAGCCCCGGCCAGCATTCCGGCAATATGTTCATTACGCGCAACCTCGGCAGCGAACGCCAGCATCTGTTGCCAGCGATCAAGTGCCTGGTTTTCAACGGCAAAGTCAAAAGCTGCTTTGGCGTAGGGGCGAGCTACCGTGACAAATTCAGACATCAGCCCCTCCCTCCTTACAGTTCAGCGACCAGTTTATCAACGATGTCGCTGTTGGCAGCTTCATCCACGGAACGTTCAATAATTTTCTCGGCACCGGCAATCGCCAGAATGGCAACCTGCTTACGCAACTCTTCACGGGCACGTTTGCGTTCGGCTTCAATTTCAGCCTGCGCCTGCGCCACGATTTTGTTGCGTTCCGCTTCCGCTTCCGCTTTAGCTTCGTCCAGAATCTGAGCACGCTGTTTGTTTGCCTGCTCGATGATCACCTGAGCTTCCGCTTTGGCTTTTTTCAGTTGGTCGGTCGCATTGGCCTGCGCTAAGTTCAGATCTTTTTTGGCACGTTCAGCAGAAGCGAGACCGTCAGCGATTTCTTTCTGACGCTTTTCGATGGCAGCCATAATCGGCGGCCATACGTACTTCATGCAGAACCAGACAAACAGGACGAACGCAATGGCCTGGCCGAGGATTGTTGCGTTAAGATTCACAGCACAATGCCTCTTTCATGAGTTAAATGAGTCGATGTCTTTAACCTGACAAGCTTACGCCTGTTTAGGCCACCGCAAACATCACGTACAGACCCAGACCTACCGCGATCATCGGGATAGCATCCACCAGACCCATAACGATAAAGAACTGTGTACGCAGCAGAGGGATCAGGTCAGGCTGGCGGGCAGCACCTTCCAAGAACTTACCACCCAGAATGCCGATACCGATTGCAGCACCGATTGCCGCCAGGCCCATCATCACAGCGGCAGCCATGTACAGCAGATCCATACTCAGGTTTTCCATGACAGTCTCCAGTTTGTTTCAGTTAAAACGTTGTAGTGTTGTGAAAAATTAATGCTCTTCAGATGCCATCGAAAGATAAACAACCGTCAGAACCATAAAGATAAAAGCCTGCAGCGTGATAATCAGAATGTGGAAAATGGCCCAAGGCACATTCAGAATCCACTGTGACCACCACGGCAACAAGCCTGCAATAAGGATGAAAATCAACTCACCCGCATACATGTTTCCAAACAGTCGCAAACCAAGAGATACCGGTTTGGACAGCAGGCTCACCCCTTCAAGAATCAGGTTGATGGGAATAAACACGGGGTGATTGAACGGCTGCATGGTCAGTTCTTTAACGAACCCACCTACACCTTTCATCTTGATGCTGTAGAACAGAATCAGAATGAATACGCCAAGCGCCATGGACAGCGTAACGTTTACGTCAGCGGAAGGTACCACACGCAGATAAGCATGGGCAGGGTCATGACCGAGAGCACTATAGATATGCGCCCAGATTTGCGGTAACAAATCGATAGGCAACAAATCCATCAGGTTCATCAGGAAGACCCAAACGAAAACGGTCAACGCCAATGGTGCGATAAGTTTGCTCTTCCCGTGGAACATGTCGCGAACACTGCCATCGACAAATCCCACCACCAGTTCAACCGCTGTTTGCAGTTTACCCGGTACGCCGCTGGTTGCGGTCCTGGCGACCTTGCGGAAGATAGCCAGAAAGAGTACGCCAAGAACCACGGAGAAAAACATCGAGTCGACGTTAATCGACCAGAATCCCGAACCCACCTGCAAATGGGTCAAGTGGTGACCGATATACTCTTGCGGAGTAGATGCAGACATGATGTCTCTTACCCTTTTGTTGTTAACTACGGTAACGGTTAATTACAGCTGGTGCCACGATCTGCGTGATCAGCACCACCAAGTACGTCAGGCCAAGCGGAAAAAATGCCGCATGGAATACACCTAACGCCACCACCAACAGCACGATGGTGAAGAGCATTTTCAACGCTTCCCCAACGGCAAACGACCAGGCTACCTGACCTTCCGGTGGCTTGTCTGCCTGATGCCGCACGGCAAAAAGTATGAACACCATGTTTGGCAGCCAGGCTGCCAACCCGCCAGCCAGTGCAGAAGCGCCAACGCTAACACTACCGACGCCAAACACCACGCTGGCAACAAGAATCACCACCAGCTGCAATAACAGCGATAATCGGGCGATTTTCCCACTGTAAAGGGATACAGACATGATGATTCTCCGTACCTTTTCAGAGGTATGCTGAATGACCGTATAAAACTGCCTTTGCAGTACCGAGTCAAGCAGCGAAAAACGAGCAAATTATACGGGTCATCCATGCGAATTCAATCGATAAGTAGCAAAAAGGTGAACGATTATTTAAATTTATTTCCGAAGCCTTATTTTTACCAACTATCCTTAAAGTCCATTTTAGAGTTCTGGCGCATCTGGTGCAGGCAATATGTGATATTTCTCACATAAAATTGAACTAATGCTTTTATACCTGATTTGATTTTTTTTTTACCTTCAACCAAAAAATGCATTTATATTTTTTAATTTCAATAACTTAAAAATCAATATTCACAAAAAGACACCAATACAACCTCAAAACCATCTATTGACAAGCAGGATATTTTTTTCTCATGTTTTTAACACAAAATCGTTATCAAAACCCCTGTAGAATTATGAAAATATTTTGCGAAGAGCGTCTTTTTCCACCGAAACTGAAAGGTTATACAGCGAAGTTGTAAAAGTTAGGTGAACGAAAAATGTTACCAATGACATTATTTCACTTTGATCTATCAGTCGGAGGAGTTTACAACTATTCATGATTTTTTTGATAAATGACAAAGTTAGTTGGGTTTAAGCACCACCAAATGACGTTCTCCTTCCAGTTCTGGAACCGACAGAGGAACGACTTTCTCGACCGTAACGCCGTGCGTCAGTAATCCCATTTCTTCATGCGGCACAATGCCTTTAAAGGCATAGAATCGCCCTTGCGGACGAGATGGCAAGTGATGGCACCAGTTCACCATATCTTGCAATGATGCAAAGGCTCGACTAATCACACCATCAAATGGCGGCTCAGCAGGAAAATCCTCCACCCGGCTCTGCACAGGTTCGATATTACCCAGATGCAGCTCATGCTGAACCTGACGCAGGAAACGCACCCGTTTTCCCAGACTATCCAGCAGAACAAAATGCGCATCAGGGCGAACTATTGCCAACGGTATGCCGGGCAAACCAGGACCGGTACCCACATCGATGAAACGGTTTCCGACCAGATGCGCCTCAACCACCAGACTGTCCATGATATGCCGGACCAGCATCTGTTCTGGCTCACGCACTGATGTCAGGTTATAAGCTTTATTCCATTTGTGAAGTAAAGCGACATACTGAAGCAACTGGCTTTTCTGCTGATCGGTCAGCGTCATTCCAGCACGCTGCAGCAGATTGTTGAATGTATTGAGCACGAATGAATCCTGTCGTCAGTAAAGACAACATGGCCGCAGAAAGCGGCCATGCGTCAACATAAGCGAGTGGTCTTTGTTAAGCGCTGCGGCGCAGCATACCTTGTTTTTTCAGCCAGACCAGCAGAATTGAGATGGCCGCCGGTGTGATGCCGGAAATACGAGAAGCCTGACCAATAGACCCCGGTTTGTGATCATTGAGTTTGGCGATCACCTCGTTCGACAGGCCGCTGACCTGCCGGTAATCCAGATCCGCCGGTAGTTGCGTGTTCTCGTTACGCAGTTGCTTTTCGATCTCATCCTGCTGACGAGCAATATAACCTTCGTATTTAACCTGGATTTCCACCTGCTCGGCAGCCTGTGCGTCACTCAAGGCTGGCGCGAACATCGGTAATCCGGTCAGTTGCGCATAATCCATTTCCGGGCGTCTTAACAGATCCTCACCATTGGCTTCACGCGATAGCGGCGATTTCAATAGGCTGTTAATCTGTTCAACACCTTCAGTGTGTGGATGAACCAGCACATCGCGCAAGCGTTGGCGCTCTTTCTCGATATTCTCCAGCTTCTCGTTAAAGCGCGCCCAGCGCTCATCATCAACCATGCCCAACGCACGACCAATTTCGGTCAAACGCAAGTCGGCATTATCCTCACGCAGCATCAGACGGTATTCGGCACGAGAAGTAAACATACGGTAAGGTTCTTTCGTCCCCAGCGTACAGAGATCATCCACCAGCACGCCGATGTAGGCTTGATCACGGCGTGGTGTCCAACCTTCCTGCTCAAACGCCAGACGAGCGGCATTCAGCCCCGCCAACATCCCCTGTGCAGCAGCTTCTTCGTAACCGGTGGTACCGTTGATTTGGCCAGCAAAAAACAGATTCTGGATGAACTTACTTTCCAACGTCGGTTTCAAGTCGCGCGGATCGAAATAGTCATACTCGATGGCATAACCGGGGCGAACGATACGCGCGTTTTGCATACCGTCCATTGAACGAACGATTTGCCACTGCACGTCGAACGGCAGACTGGTGGAGATACCGTTCGGGTAGATTTCGTTGCTGGTCAGCCCTTCCGGTTCAAGGAAAATTTGGTGCGCATTGCGATCAGCAAACCGCATCACTTTGTCTTCGATAGAGGGGCAGTAACGTGGCCCAATCCCTTCGATAACACCGGCGTACATCGGGCTACGATCCAGATTGCTACGAATGACATCGTGAGTATGTTCATTGGTGTGAGTGATGTAACACGGCATCTGTGCCGGATGTTCGCTGGCCTTCCCCAGGAAGGAAAAGACCGGCATAGGGTCGTCGCCATGTTGTGGCGTCAGTACACTGAAATCGATGGTGCGGGCGTCAATGCGCGGTGGCGTACCGGTTTTCAAACGCCCGACGCGGAGCGGCAGTTCGCGCAAACGGTGTGACAATGCTATCGAAGGCGGATCACCAGCTCGCCCACCACTGTAGTTATCCAGCCCAATATGGATCTTACCATCCAGGAAGGTACCAACCGTTAGCACCACCGCTTTAGCACGGAATTTAAGCCCCATTTGGGTAACGGCACCGACCACACGATCATTTTCTACAATCAGATCCTCTACTGCCTGTTGGAAGAGTGTCAGATTGGGTTGATTCTCCAATGCGGTGCGCACTGCCTGACGGTAAAGCACTCTATCTGCCTGTGCTCGCGTGGCGCGTACCGCTGGACCCTTACTGGAGTTTAGTATCCTAAACTGAATGCCGCCGCTGTCGATGGCGCGCGCCATCAGACCACCCATCGCATCGATCTCTTTTACCAGATGACCTTTCCCAATACCGCCGATTGCTGGGTTACAGGACATTTGCCCCAGCGTATCAATGTTGTGCGTCAGTAAAAGGGTTTGACGTCCCATGCGAGCAGCTGCCATAGCGGCTTCAGTGCCTGCATGGCCGCCACCGATCACGATGACGTCAAAAGGATCCGGATAAAACATGGTGCTACACCTCGCGTGGTTGCGAATGATCGTTACTTGCCCTGGGGTGGGGGATTCTACTTAAGTTTGTGCCGCCGACCAAGTCTGTTGGATCGTCGGGTAGTTAAAGAAAGATCTTTTTTATTTAAAGATCTCTTTATTAGATCTCTTATTAGGATCCTGATGTGTTGTGGATAAGCCGGGATCATAAAATAAGATCAATAGGTTATTGTCGATCATTAGCTGTGAATGATCGGTGATCCCAGTCTGTATTAGCTGGGATCTGAAAGGGTAATTATGCACAGCACAAAAAAGCATCTGCGGTTGTTATCTGGATAACTACGGGTTTTACCCGGCATTTCAAACTAGTTATCCACAGGCGCTGGTAAAAAAATAATATTATTTGAGTAATTTTATCCATGATCCCAGCCAGACCTCAGCCGGATCTTCCGGAATGTCATGCTGGGTAATGTCGATCTTCAGCATATCGCCGATCCGATGTGCCCCCAGCTCCTGTAATAGCTGATCCAGTTTAACAATCGCACCACAGAAGGTGTCATATTCGCTGCTGCCGATCCCGATCGCACCATAACGAATTGCAGACAAATCAGGCCGTTTCGCTTGCAGATCGTCATAAAATGGTTGCAGGTTATCTGGCAGATCGCCCGCACCATGGGTAGAGGTGACT
This sequence comes from Dickeya sp. CFBP 2040, assembly GCF_012273755.1. NCBI lineage: Bacteria > Pseudomonadati > Pseudomonadota > Gammaproteobacteria > Enterobacterales > Pectobacteriaceae > Dickeya > Dickeya sp. CFBP 2040. The sequence goes on along the minus strand of NZ_JAAVXH010000074.1, from coordinate 12,124 downwards.
ACCAGCCACACATTTTCAGGCGAAACCTCATCGAGTTCCGGGCCATGCAGTAGCGTGGTGGTGAAATCATCCTGTTGCAGCAACGATTCCAGATGTTCGGTAACGTACTCGGCGCTACCAAGCGTGCTGCCGCTGATGAGGGTAATGTCTGACATGCGTGATCCCGCCCGATTGAATGACGGCACATTGTACGCTGTGATCTTGGTGGGATCTACCTGTGGATAATAGGGGGATAGTAAAAAAGCTTCAGGGCACAATAGTGCGCATAATCGGGTTTTGCAGGGAGATCAAAGTTTCAGTGGACTGAATTTCATCAATTGTCTGAATCTTGTTGATAAGTACATGTTGCAGTGCGTCGATAGAACGACACATTACCTTGATGAAGATGCTGTAGTGCCCGGTGGTGTAGTAGGCTTCTACCACTTCCTCCAGATTGTTGAGCTTCTCCAACGCAGACGGATAGTCCTTGGCGCTTTTCAGAATGATGCCGATGAAACAGCAGACGTCATAGCCCAACTGTTTGGGGTTTACGTCCAGCCGCGTTCCTACAATGATTCCTGCCTGTTTCATCTTTTCCACCCGGACATGGATTGTGCCGGGGCTAACCGTAAACTGTTTGGCCAGTTCGGCGTAAGGAGCGCGGGCATTCTCCATCAGCGCATTGAGGATACCGCGATCAAGTTCATCCATTGTGTAGGTGTCTGCTGCCATAGTGATGCTCCGTAAAGACTGTCTGAAGCGTTTTACTGATTATTGCCGGATGAATCAACGGCTAAACCGGCAGGTTGTTCAGGGAAGCGATATAAGAAGAGTTGATGGTTTGGATTTTCACGCTCTTTCATGCTGAAAGTGACGCAGCAGGCGGCTTTTAATCCCGGTATCAAAACGCCAGATATGATCGAAAATACGCAGAATGCCAGGCTTGCCATGAGCCGACATAGCGACTGCATGGAAACGATGCTGCAACCGGTGCTGGCGGCGTTTGACTTCGCTGACCAGTTCGTCTGGCAAACGCTGGGCGATAAAGTCTGAAATAATGACGGCATCGGCATCTTGCCAGGATGCGCTATCCATTTTTTCAAGTAGTGCGGACAAGCAACTACCAAGATCGGTGCCGCCCCGGAAGGTCTGACTGAGAAAACGAATAGCGTCTTCCAGGCCGTTTTCTGAAGTAAGGTCGTAGCTGACGATACCCGTGGAAAACAGCATAATATAACAGCGACGGTTATCTGCCAGCGCAATCCGCATCAGTGCCAGACAGAAGGCTTTAGCACAGCGTTCGTTAAATCCCCCCATTGAACCTGACGTATCCACACAAACGATAAACGGCCCGCGTGGTTGTTGCTCGTTATGCTGATGAGCGACTGGCCGTTCGAGTGTTTTTTCACGCCAGTTCTCCCCTTGCAGCCGGTAAGTCAGTAACCGGTGTTCCGATAAACGGCGGTAAAACTCAAACTCCAGCTCACTGATGCCGATGGTAGAAAGCTCTGTAGGCAGCAACCGCAGAATATCGTCACTTTGATGAATGCCGCTGACCTGTTCCGGCGCAAACGCAGGTTCGCGTACCATGATCTGAAACGCTTCCTTGGGCGCATCATGACTGATTACCGATTTGGTCTCACGACTGCGGCCCAAACGTTCTGCCAGGTGCTGCAATTCCGGCTGTTTTTGTAAAAAAGCGCCCGTTTCCAGTAACGCGTGGAGCGGTTGTTTCATCCGTTTGCTGGCACTGAGATCCCACAGCCTTCCCGCGGCGGTATCGTTATCGGCCAGAATGGGTTCAAGCGCGCCGCTTATTGTCAGGCGCTTTTGGATCTCGTCCAGCAACTGTTCCCGCTCTTGCTCCATGATTTGCTGATGCAGATTCATAGTCTGTAACGTCAGGCTGAAGCGCCAGCGCTGCATAAACAAGCTATATTGGCTGCTGCTGATACGATGCTTTGACGAATGTGATGATGGATGGAGCAGTTTTTCCGCCTGGCTTAGAAAAGGCGAATCCACATTATGCAGGGTGGACATAATCTCTGGCAGGCTGGACTGAAACGTGTTATCGCTGACCAACTGGGTTTGCTGATAGCAAGTGAACTCTTTTTCCAGCTCAGGAGGAGCCTGGGTATTGCGCAGCCGTTGCCGAAGGTTTTCTTTCCACTCTGGTAAATCGCGCATAATGGCGTTTTTCAGGCGCGGGTATTTGTCGAAGAACATCACCAACTGAGGCGCCGCCATGAGGGTAACAACCACATCATCCAGCAGCTCGTTTTCGTCGATAGACAACAGCATTTCCAGGGATTCCAGCGTCAGCATGATCGTTACTCCCGTTGTGACTGTTCTATTTGTTCATCGACTTGCTGTAGGCTTTCTTCAATCCTGGCGAGCCATTCTTTGGGCACAAACAAACAAGGCTGGTGGCGCTCAAACAGTCTACGTTGTTCACGTAACTGAATTTTTAGCGTTTCATATTCTTTAAGTATCTCTTCCGGTAATTCGCCTTTTATGACGCCGGGCAGAGATAATACCGTGCTTTGCAAGCTGATATCGCAGATGAGCAGGTTCTGGCGCTCATCCACTTCCATATCCAGATGTTGACTAAAGCCGACGCCGTTGAGTTTGCCGCGTATTTCGCCGCCTTTTTGCAGCCAGCCTGCCAGTGCTTCGCGTTCGAGCACCACGTGTGTCACGGTGTAATCGTTAAGCAGCAATGGTTTTTGCAGTATTAGCGTTATTTCGGCAGTGGCTGGACTTTCAGGCAGTGTGTAATGCGGTTTTCGACCGAAAAACGTAACCTGACGTTCGACTTTGAAAGCCTGTTGCTCACTCTGTTGTTGCTGGTATTGCTGGCGTTTCACATTCAATTGCTGCAACCGGAATAAGAGCGTGCGTTGTTGATAGGCTTGTTCGCTCATCAACTGCTGTAATTGCTGCTCAACCAGGTCATGAGAGACAAGGTCATGCCACAAGCAGTCCTTAAGTAGGATCAGATCAACTGGGGTAATCGCTTCTCGTCCGCTGAAAAAGGCGCTGGCCTGTAACAGGCGGATGGATTTTTTCCAGCGGCGATCAGAAACGTATAACGAGCCTTCATGTGTATCCAGGCGCTGGCGCAACTGATAAATCAGCTCGAAGCAATTTTCCGGTAGCGGTATGTGATCGATTTGAGACTGCCACTGTTGGTATTCTTCGTCGCTGACGCTTAATGCCGGGCTTATCAGGTTGTCCTGCTCAGCAGGAGACGCAGTGAGCATGGCGCGGAAATTGTGCTTATCCTGCACCCGGTCGAGCCACAAGCGAATCAGCATACGATCATACAACGCTTCCAGACTGCTATCGGCTTCCGGCAGTTCGTTGGAAGCGGTGACCAGCAGTCGCATCGGGATAGGTTCTTCGCTGTTGCCGTTGCGAAAACGCCGCTCATTGATGGCTGTCAGCAGAGTATTGAGGATAGCTGGACCGGCTTTCCAGATCTCATCGAGAAATACAATTTCAGCTTCCGGTAGGTAGCCAGTCGTCAGGCGCTGGTAACGACCTTCGTCTTTCAGCGCCTGAATAGATAGTGGACCAAAGACCTCTTCCGGCGTTGAAAAGCGGGTCATCAGGTATTCAAAAGCGCGCGCATGTCTGAACGCGTATTTCAGACGGCGAGCAATCAGACTCTTGGCGATTCCCGGTGGGCCTAGCAAGAAAACGCTCTCACCGCTGAGCGCCGCCAGCAGGCAGAGTCGGATGGCATGTTGCCGTTCATAAAGACCGTGTTCGAGAGCATGGCTCAGGCGAGAGATACGGTCTGCCAGCGCTGTGGGTTGTATCATAATAAGTCCGTCGTTGCTGTAAATCGCCGTCGTCGGGAAGTGTGCAAAAGCTAAGTGTGTAAAAACTCCGGGAAGATTACGTTTTCTTGATTAGCTATACATTAATTATTTTCACCACTATTAGTGTCAACCAACATAAGACACCTGCACTAAATCGGAATGAAGGTAGTATTAAAAAATGGGCTTTTAACGTTATTTGTGCATACTGTGCGTTTTAGGGCTACTCCAACCAGAATAAGGCCCGATTTGTTAATGAATTGATAACAGAAGACAAGGTTTATGAATTCAGAACATAAACGTTCACTTCCAGCGGTTACGCTGGCTGCCATCGGGGTGGTGTATGGTGACATTGGCACCAGCCCGCTTTATACACTCAGGGAGTGTCTTTCCGGACAATTTGGCTTTGGGGTTGAACCCGATTCCGTCTTTGGCTTTCTCTCCCTGATATTCTGGCTGCTGGTGCTGGTCGTGTCTCTTAAGTATCTGAGCTACGTCATGCGCGCTGATAACGCCGGTGAAGGTGGTATCCTGACGTTGATGTCACTGGCCGGACGTAACACCACCGATAGGGTTACTGCCCTGGTGGTGATAATGGGATTAATCGGCGGCAGCTTCTTCTATGGTGAAGTGGTGATCACCCCGGCGATTTCAGTGATGTCGGCGATTGAAGGGCTGGATATTATCGCACCATCGCTGGATACCTACATTGTCCCCATCTCAATTGTGGTATTGACACTGCTATTCATGATTCAGAAGCATGGTACCGGTCGGGTTGGTAGCCTGTTTGCGCCTATTATGATGTTATGGTTTTTATCGCTTGGCGTGCTGGGCGCTCGTAGCATTATTGCCAATCCTGAGGTGCTGCAGGCGATGAATCCCAAATGGGCCATTAACTTCTTCATGCAGTACAAAGCGGTGTCTTTCTTTGCGCTGGGTGCAGTGGTGCTGGCAATCACTGGGGTGGAAGCGCTGTATGCCGACATGGGGCATTTTGGCAAACTGCCTATTCGTATCGCCTGGTTTTCTGCGGTGTTGCCGTCGCTGGTGCTCAATTACTTCGGTCAGGGAGCATTGCTGCTCAAAGATCCGGAAGCGATTAAAAACCCATTCTTCCTGCTGGCGCCGGATTGGGCGCTGATTCCACTGCTGGTGTTGGCTACGCTTGCCACTATCATCGCGTCTCAGGCGGTGATTTCCGGCGTATTTTCACTGACCCGTCAGGCGGTGCGTTTGGGGTACTTGCCGCCAATGCGTATCGTGCATACCTCAGATATGGAGTCCGGGCAGATTTATATTCCGGTGATTAACTGGTTGTTGTATGTGGCGGTAGTTATCGTCATTGTCAGCTTTGAGCATTCCAGTAATTTGGCCGCCGCTTACGGTATTGCGGTAACCGGGACTATGGTGCTTACCAGCATTTTGTCTTGTACGGTGGCATTGAAAAACTGGCACTGGTATCGCTATCTGGTCTGGTTGCTGCTGGTCGCGTTGCTTGCTATCGATTTGCCGATGTTCCTGGCCAACGTGGTGAAGATTATTTCCGGCGGCTGGTTGCCGCTGGCGCTGGGGATGGTGATGTTCACCATCATGACCACCTGGAAGAGCGAGCGTTTCCGGCTGCTGCGGCGTATCCACGAGCATGGTAATTCGCTGGATGCGATGATCACTTCACTGGAGAAGAATCCTCCGGTGCGTGTGACAGGTACGGCAGTTTATCTTTCGCGTGCTACCCATGTGATTCCATTTGCGTTGCTACATAATCTCAAGCACAACAAAGTATTACATGAACGAGTAGTACTGCTGACCATGAGAACGGAAGACGCGCCTTATGTACATAACGCCCGGCGCGTTTCAGTGGAGCAGCTTTCTCCGACTTTCTGGCGCGTTGTCGCCAGTTATGGCTGGCGCGAAACACCTAATGTGGAAGAGGTATTTCACCGGTGCTGGCAAGACGGGCTGACCTGCCAGATGATGGAAACCACGTTCTTCCTGTCTAACGAATCGCTGATGATGGGCAATCGTGCCTGGTATCTGCGTATTCGCGGCAAATTGTTCATGATGCTGAGCCGCAATGCGCTGCGTGCGGCAGACCAATTCGAAATTCCACCAAACCGATTGATCGAACTGGGTATTCAGGTAGAAATCTGACGCCTGATGTTAACGAAGATTACGCGGGTGAGATTGTGCAGGAACTCACCCGCTTTTTGCTTATCACCTAAGTGTTATCATTTCAACGAAACGTTTCGATAATGATCACATTTTCATAAGATAGTCGTTGCCTTCTCTGGTTCTTTTTCTACACTTATTGTACAAGCGAAACGTTTCGCTCTCAGGGTAAATAAAAATGAAAAAAGGCGTGTTACTTAATTCCGATATCTCATCGGTGATTTCCCAATTGGGACATACCGATCAGATTGTGATTGCGGATGCCGGTTTGCCGATTCCGGAAACCACAACCCGTATCGATTTAGCCTTGACCCATAATGTGCCTGGCTTTTTGCAGGTGCTGGATGTGGTGACGGCGGAAATGCAGGTTGAAGCCGCGATCCTGGCTCAGGAAATTATTGAAAAAAATACGCTACTCCATGACGCATTACTGAAACAATTAGCACAACTTGAACAACACCAGGGAAATACCATTTCACTGCATTACGTCAGCCACGAAGATTTCAAAAAGCAAAGTGGCAGGAGCCGGGCCATTATTCGTACTGGAGAATGCTCTCCCTATGCGAATGTGATCCTCTGTGCTGGCGTCACCTTCTGAGGTAGCGATGCAACCTTTACTGCAATTGCAAGGCATCACGAAAACCTTTCCCGGCGTTAAAGCACTGTCTGGTGCGGTATTAAATGTTTATCCGGGCAAGGTGATGGCGCTGGTGGGAGAAAACGGCGCCGGCAAATCCACCATGATGAAGGTACTGACGGGGATTTATCGCAAAGATGCCGGCAGTATCCATTTTTTGGGGAAAGAGGTGGATTTCAGCGGTCCCAAAGCTTCTCAGGAAGCGGGAATCGGCATCATCCATCAGGAACTTAACCTGATTCCTCAACTGACTATTGCGGAAAATATTTTTCTTGGCCGCGAATTTACCAACCGCTTAGGGCGTATCGACTGGAAACGGATGTATGCCGAGGCGGATAAACTACTCAAGCGGTTGAACCTTCGTTATGACAGCCGCCGTCTGGTGGGGGAATTGTCAATTGGCGATCAGCAGATGGTTGAGATCGCCAAGGTACTCAGTTTTGAATCCAGGGTCATCATTATGGATGAACCCACTGATGCATTGACGGATACCGAAACTGCATCATTGTTTAACGTTATCAAAGAATTGCAGTCTCAGGGCTGCGGTATTGTCTATATTTCCCACCGACTGAAAGAAATTTTTGAAATTTGCGATGATGTGACGGTTTTCCGTGACGGCCAGTTCATCGGCGAACGCCCGGTAAGTGAATTACAGGAAGATTCGCTGATTGAAATGATGGTAGGACGCAAGCTGGAAGATCAGTATCCCCGTCTTAATCAAGCGCCCGGTGAAGTACGTTTGCAAGTCAGCGAACTGTCTGGGCCGGGGGTGGAAAACGTCAGTTTCACCTTGCGTAAGGGCGAGATTCTTGGAGTCGCTGGGTTAATGGGCGCTGGCCGCACTGAATTGATGAAAGTGCTTTATGGCGCATTACCTCGTACCCACGGCAGCGTGAGTCTGGACGGTAACGATGTGGTGACTCGCAGTCCGCAAGATGGGCTTGCCAGTGGGATTGTCTATATCTCCGAAGACCGTAAGCGAGACGGGCTGGTGCTCGGCATGTCGGTGAAGGAAAACATGTCCCTGACCGCACTGCGCTATTTCAGCAATGCTGCGGGGTCGTTGCGGCACAGCGATGAACAACAGGCGGTGAGTGATTTCATCCGCATGTTCAATGTTCGCACGCCGTCCATGTCCCAGCCGATAGGGTTGTTATCTGGTGGTAATCAGCAGAAAGTGGCAATCGCCCGCGGGTTGATGACACGTCCCAAGGTGCTGATTCTGGATGAGCCGACCCGCGGTGTGGATGTGGGTGCCAAAAAAGAAATCTATCAGTTAATTAACCAGTTCAAGCAGGAAGGATTAAGCATCATTCTGGTGTCGTCGGAAATGCCTGAAGTGCTTGGGATGAGCGATCGTATCATCGTGATGCACGAAGGACGCCTAAGCGGCGAGTTCCCGATTGAACAGGCTACACAGGAAATACTGATGGCTGCGGCCGTTGGTAAGCAATACGGCGTAAAGCAGGAGTAAATCAGACATGAGTTCTCAAACTATCACAGCAAAGCGCTGGTTCAGCAAAGAGTGGCTGATGGAGCAAAAATCATTGATCGCCCTGCTGATTCTTATCGCTGTGGTGTCTTCAATGAGTCCCAACTTTTTTACCCTGAATAACCTGTTCAATATCCTGCAACAGACTTCGGTGAACGCCATCATGGCGGTGGGAATGACGCTGGTGATCCTCACGTCCGGCATCGATTTGTCTGTAGGGTCATTGCTGGCGCTAACCGGCGCCATAGCGGCTTCCATCGTCGGGTTGGAGATCAATGCGCTGGTGGCAGTCTTCGCCTCGCTGGCACTGGGTGCGGCTATTGGTGCCGGTACCGGCATCGTGATTGCCAAAGGGCGGGTGCAAGCGTTTATTGCTACGCTGGTGGTGATGCTGCTGCTACGCGGCGTGACCATGGTGTATACCAACGGTAGCCCGATCAATACCGGTTTTTCCGATGCGGCGGATGCATTAGGGTGGTTTGGCATTGGGCGACCGCTGGGCATCCCTACGCCAATCTGGATCATGGCGGTGGTATTTCTGGCAACCTGGTACATGCTGCACCATACCCGCATTGGTCGCTATATCTATGCGCTGGGAGGCAATGAAGCGGCAACTCGTCTTTCCGGTATCAACGTTGATCGAGTGAAAGTGGTGGTTTATTCATTGTGTGGTTTGTTGTCGGCATTGGCGGGAATTATCGAAGTGGCTCGCCTGTCCTCAGCACAACCCACGGCAGGGACAGGTTATGAGCTGGATGCCATTGCGGCGGTGGTGCTGGGTGGCACAAGTTTGTCAGGTGGTAAAGGACGCGTGGTGGGAACATTAATCGGCGCCTTGATTTTGGGGTTTCTGAATAATGGGCTTAACCTATTAGGTGTTTCTTCTTACTACCAGATGATCGTCAAGGCAGTGGTTATTTTGTTGGCGGTTTTGGTAGATAACAAAGGCAGTAAATAACTTTTCATTCACACAGGAATTGAAATATGAATTTGAAGAAGATTGCTACTCTGGTTTCCGCTGTCGCGTTGAGTGCCACTGTCAGTGCCAATGCGATGGCGAAGGATACCATTGCTCTTGTTGTTTCCACGCTGAATAACCCGTTCTTTGTGTCGCTCAAAGATGGTGCGCAGAAAGAAGCGAACAAACTGGGCTATGACCTGGTCGTGCTTGATTCCCAGAATAACCCGGCTAAAGAACTTTCTAATGTGCAGGATCTGACGGTTCGCGGTACCAAGCTGCTGTTGATCAACCCGGCTGACTCCAACGCGGTAGGCAATGCGGTGAAACTGGCTAATCAGGCTAAAATTCCGGTTATCACTCTGGACCGTGTTGCTGCCAGCGGCGAAGTCGTTAGCCATGTCGCATCCGACAACGCCTTCGGCGGTAAGGTTGCTGGCGACTTCATCGCTAAAAAGCTGGGTGAGGGCGCTAAAGTGATCCAACTGGAAGGTCTGGCGGGTACGTCTGCCGCCCGTGAACGTGGCGCCGGTTTCATGAAATCTGCCGAGAAAAATAAATTTAACATGCTGGCGAGCCAGCCTGCTGATTTTGACCGTACTAAAGGTCTGAATGTGATGCAGAACCTGCTGACTGCTCATGCTGACGTCAAAGCGGTATTCGCTCAAAACGACGAAATGGCGCTGGGTGCTCTGCGTGCCCTGCAGACAGCCGGTCGTGACGATGTCCTTGTGGTTGGATTTGACGGCACTGCTGACGGCGTGAAAGCGGTAGAAAGCGGCAAAATGGCGGCTACTGTGGCCCAGCGTCCTGAACAGATCGGTATTATCGGCGTTGAAACCGCTGACAAGGTTCTGAAAGGCGAAAAAGTACAGCCTGTCATCCCTGTTGACCTGAAACTGGTTACCAAACAATAACATCATCAAAGCGTAATACCGCACGCGCAGTACTGCGCCATCCATCAGGGTGGCGCGTAATTAACATCGGGGTTCATGGTAATGAAATCAGGCAAGCTGGTAGTCTTGGGAAGTATCAATGCGGACCATATTTTGAATCTGACTCAGTTTCCCCGCCCAGGTGAAACAGTGATCGGTAAACAGTATGGTGTGGCATTTGGCGGCAAAGGCGCCAACCAGGCGGTGGCTGCCGGGCGAAGTGGTGCTGATATCGAGTTTATCGCTTGTGTTGGGGCGGATGATATCGGCGAGCGTATTCGTCAGCAATTGATCCGAGATCGAATCGATGTTTCTGCTGTCGAAGCGATTCCCGACCAGACTACCGGTGTGGCGCTAATTTTCGTTAACGGTGAAGCAGAAAACATGATTGGTATTCATGCGGGAGCCAATGCGGCTGTGACGCCTGATTACCTGCATCGTTATCAGCAGAAAATTGTTGACGCATCCGCGTTGTTGATGCAGTTGGAATCACCGCTGGAAACGGTGATGGCTGCTGCTCGTCTGGCGCATGACAGTGGTACTAAAGTTATCCTCAATCCGGCACCAGCCTGTTTACTGCCTGATGAATTATTGTCGCTGGTGGATATGATCACGCCGAATGAAACTGAGGCTCATACCCTAACCGGTGTGACGGTCGAAACCGAAGATGATGCGCAACGGGCCGCACAGGTACTACATGATAAGGGAATCTCGACCGTACTGATTACGCTGGGGAGTCGTGGCGTCTGGTTGAGCGAACAGGGCAAAGGGCAACGTATTCCCGGTTTCCGCGTAAAAGCGGTCGATACCATCGCTGCCGGCGATACATTTAATGGTGCGCTGGTCACGGCTTTGCTGGAGGCGCGTCCCATGGAGGCCGCAGTTAAATTCGCTCATGCAGCGGCAGCTATCGCAGTGACTCGGCATGGTGCCCAGCCTTCGGTTCCCTGGCGTGAAGAGATAGATGCCTTCCTGAATACACAGGAGTGATCCTTGTCGACGATGAAAGACGTGGCCCGTCTGGCCGGGGTATCCACATCAACGGTTTCTCATGTCATCAACGATAACCGCTATGTCAGCGATGCGATTCGTGACCGGGTAATGAAAGCGGTTGAGCAGCTGAACTACGCGCCGTCTGCTCTGGCGCGTAGCCTTAAAATCAACCAGACTCGAACCATCGGTATGTTGCTGACGGCAAGTAGCAACCCGTTTTATGCTGAAGTTGTACGCGGTGTAGAACGCTGTTGTTACGAAAGAGGCTACAGCCTGATTCTGTGTAATACCGAAGGTGATCACCATCGCTTGAGTCGCAGTCTGGAAACATTGCTGCAAAAACGGGTGGATGGGTTGTTGCTGATGTGTACTGAAAGCCACATGCCTTCACCCGATATTATTCGCCGCTACCCTTCTATTCCTGTTGTAATGATGGATTGGGCGCCTTTTGAAGGTAATAGCGATGTCATCAAAGATAATTCGCTGCAAGGTGGCGAGATGGCTACTCACTACCTGATTTCTCAGGGTTACCGCAAAATCGCTTGTATCGCTGGTCCACAGGATAAAACCACCGCACATAATCGTCTGGAAGGCTATCGTAAAGCGATGCATCGGTCAGGGTTGTCTATTCTTCCAGGCTATGAGGTGGTTGGCGATTTCGAGTTTGAAGCCGGTTTTCGCGCCATGCAGCAATTACTGGCGTTGCCGGAGCGTCCTGATGCTGTGTTTACCAGTAATGATGCTATGGCAGTAGGGGTCTATCGTGCTTTGTACGAGGCTGGGTTATCCATACCAGACGATATGGCCGTTGTTGGTTATGACGATATCGAACTGGCGCGTTACCTGTCTCCACCATTAACGACAATTCATCAGCCTAAAGGTGAATTGGGCGAACTGGCGATTGATACCCTGCTTCACCGGCTGGAACACCCAGATGCGGAACATAATGTACTGGTGTTGACTCCGGAGCTGATCGTTCGGAATTCAGTCGGTAAAATAAATGCGTGACTGGACGTTTTTCTTTATTGTCCGGTGCATTAATGGTACTAAAAAACGTCAGGTTGACTGATTAGCCGTCTTTTTGGTTGAAAAATACCCGGTTGATGTTTTTTTTGTATTTATCGCTTGTCAGGTCAG
>NZ_JAAVXH010000073.1:0-92153 GCF_012273755.1 Dickeya sp. CFBP 2040 | reverse complement strand
CATATTAAAAATGAGCATATTATTGGTTTTTTTCGAGCCTTTGAAGAAATAAGAAGCTTCCTGTTAACAAAAAATGCGCTAAGTTCTGTTCTCAATAAGCAATTATTTATGGGCGTTGTTGGTCTTATCGCGACAAGAGTTCGAGAAATTCAAAAATTAAATCCTGTAAATAAATTAGAATTATATCACTTGATATATGATCAATGGAAAGGCGTTGAAGGACATTTTAATACAAATAGGAAAGTACTAATTGAAACAAAATATTGGATGATTTACAGAAAATTTATTTCGGTTATGGAGCATGATCAAGCTAATGCTGTCACTGTATTAGATAAATTCATGGATGAAATAAAAGAAAAAAGCTGGAGTTGTTTTGACCTGCACCATTCTTTATTTCTTGCTCCAGATGAGATAAGAACTTGCTGTAAGCGATTTTTTGTTAATGGAATAATGAAAGGGGATGTTGTTTTATTAAATAACTCGAAATCAGATTCCCCTGATTTTAGTGAAGAAAATATTCTGAATGCTAAGCGAGAACTATACTTAAGATTAAATAAAGGAGAGGCAAGTGAGTGTAATGGATGCCCATTCCTGGAGTTTAAATCATGGGGCGGGATTGAAAAAGTAGCTCCAAAATATTTATCACTTGAATATCATTCTGTATGCAATATGAAATGTGAATACTGTAATGATACCTATTATGGAGGTAAAAAACCATCTTATGATGTATATGGGTTAATTAAATCCATCGATCTTTCTCAGTGTGAATCTATAGTGTGGGGAGGAGGGGAGCCAACAATTTTTCAAGGTTTTTCTGAAAGCTTTACCTATATTTCGGATAAATTCCCTTTAGTTAAGCAACGGGTTATTACGAATGCGACTAAGTATATTAAAGAGTTAAATGATGCAATAGATAAAGATCAGGCTATAACTGTAACAAGTATTGATGCCGGTACAAGAGAGAAATTTATTGAAGTTAGGAAAAATAAGAATTTTGACCGAGTGATAAATAACCTTGTCCGTTACTCAAGTAAAAATTCAAAAAACGTCACAATTAAATATATATTTACTGATAATAATAATGACGTCGAAGAGGTTTATGCTTTTGTTTCTCTTATTGCTAAAAATAAACTTTCAAAGTGTAATTTTCAAATCAGTTATAATTTTAAGAAAGAAAAAATTGACATAAAATCAGCGACTTCAGCCGTGTTGCTGTACGGATTGTTGGTAAAAGAACATTGTCGATATGTTTTCTTTGATGATCTGCTTCGACAGCGTTTATCTGCGGTATCATCAGACGAGTATGCTAGCCTTATCAATAATCTGGATACTCTGGGTTATTCTGATATTGTTGCTAATAAAGAGCATTATAGTGAAATTATAATTTGGGGAGCAGGTGCACAAACTAATCTTTTGTTAAATAGCACTATGTTCTTTAAAACAGTTAAAGTTAAATTTATTGTAGATAATACGCCGTCTAAGATAAATACTTCGCTGAACGGGATAGATATTTTTCATCCGGAAAAATTATTGGAGTGTGATACGCCAATTCTTATCTCTGCTGTTCAGGCTAGTCCGAGGATCTTAGAGGTTTTTGAACAAATGGGAATATCTCGTAATCGATTGATTACCGGACTTATTCTTTAATTTTTTATAGGTGGTCGAGCCATAGTAAGGATCGACTGTGTTTGAATCCTCTGGTATTTATCTCTTCAGACTGATTGATACTCATAAGACCAGTACCTATCGCAGGTAGGTACTGGCAGACTCAAATTTATCTACCTCATCTGTTTACCGTACATCTTATGCCACCGGTATTCGCCAGGATACCATTATTCTAGAGTCTATATTATATAGCATCGCATATTTATACCTCACTTCTCATCATATGAGGTCAGTGTTGATGCAGTCATCATCTGGCAAATGTAGCGCTATCATCAGAGGTTATTTAGATATACCTGTCACTGTATTAATTACAACATGTACCGCAAACATCAGTAGGTTAGAATCAAAAAAGGCGGAAATAGGACAATGGACGATATACTCTGAAGCAATATGTGTTACGTATCGCATAGCGCTATCATAACCTCTGTCAAAAACGAATGGATTATCTTATTATTCAGGAAAGGCTCGTATCTGAGACATTCTTAGTTAGCTATCAAAGATATCTGAAAAAAGCCTTTTTTCTACATCTGTTCTCCCGATTGCCATAGTATGCTAAACGCATAATGATGTTGAGCACCTTAATTTTATAGGTATTTATCACTGTGAGCGAACTGTATACCGCTGAAGGCACAATGGATAAAAATTCATTATGGAAGCGCTATGTTCCTTTGGTGCGCCATGAAGCCTTACGTTTACAGGTTCGTCTCCCGGCAAGCGTTGAGCTTGATGATCTCCTGCAAGCAGGGGGTATCGGGCTGCTCAGTGCCGTAGAGCGCTATGATTCGTTGCAAGGCACGGCATTTACTACCTATGCCGTGCAGCGTATCCGTGGTGCGATGCTGGATGAGTTGCGCAGTCGGGACTGGGCGCCACGCAGTGTCAGGCGTAACGCTCGGGAAGTGGCGCAGGCGATGCAGCAGGCTGAACAGTCACTCGGTCGGGTTCCTTCCGAACAGGAAGTAGCCCAAACCCTGAATATCTCGCTGGAGGAATATCGCCAGATACTTCTGGATACTAACAATAGCCAGTTGTTTTCTTACGATGAATGGCGGGAAGAACACGGGGATAGTGCTGAGGCGTTACTGGAAGGGAACGAAGAAGCTAATCCGCTAAATCAACTGATGGATGTAAATTTACGCCAGCGGGTGATGGACGCGATTGAGAACCTACCAGAACGCGAAAAAATGGTGTTGACTCTCTATTATCAGGAAGAACTGAACCTAAAGGAAATTGGTGCGGTTCTGGAGGTGGGAGAGTCGCGCGTCAGTCAGTTGCATAGCCAGGCGATAAAGCGTCTGCGTGCGAAATTAATGAATGACGTTTAATTTTGGAGCACGCAGATATGTAGTTGTATCACATACTGTCAGGAATGGACTCATGCCCCAAACAATCAGGAAGAAGCAGCTTTTGAGCCGGTATTTGAAGGATTTCAAACACAGGCAAACACACTGCGCTAATTGTGCCAAAGAACTGGATCGTGTTTCGCTGGTGTTCCGTGATCAGCTCATCAATAAAAAGTCGATTGCCATGATGGATCGGCTGATTGATAACGCTATCTGGGAATCTGTGCAGGAAGAACTCATCCCATTATGCCGTTTTTGCAGTGAGGTTTACTGCAACACACATGCCAATTACTTCGATATTAAAGCGTTTACACAATATCTGATCGAGCAGACCGAGGTACGCCACAGCACTATGCGAGAATACGTCATTCGCTTACGGCGTCTGGATGAATTGCTGCTGGCGAAGAATTATCCACAGGATAACTTTACGTCGGACGGCAATATTCAGCAACGCGTGTGCGATTATTTACCTGATATCGAACAGAATACATACCGCAGCGCGCTAAGGAAGTATGATCAATATTTGTGCTGGCAGAAACATTACTAGTCTTCGGATTCCTCCGCTGGCCAGCGGAGGAAATCTCATTATCGTTAATCTCACATAGAGTTAATCAGGCTTATAGTTGGCACCATATATAGCTTCATGTTATGGAAGTGTAAAAAAACTTGCCATGTTGGGGCAAAATAGGCACTGTCATATTAATGACATCTGTAGGCGGTAATTTCTTCCAGAGATGTTGAATGCCTGATGCGACTAATCATTATTCATTCGAATAGTTATGTCACAGTGAGGAGCGCGAATGGTAGAGTCCTTCCCTGGACGGAACAGTCAGCAAATTCGCTCGTTTCTGCCGCCTTGTAGAGGCGGAGGCTCTTTCTCCCTCTTCGTTTTTCCACTGTCCCCCGTTTGTTGCGATAGGATCCATGGAGCAATCGTCGCTCCAGCCTCTACTCCCAATGCTGAGCGTGTCGTGATCCCCATAAAGGGCACGTTGCCTATTACGCATTGGTTTTATGTCATTTCACCTGCATTGCGGCTTAATAAGGAAGCCAAACCTCATTTTGTGAACAAAACACCATCGGCTCTGGGTCGAACGGTCAATGAAACAAACTGTAAGGTGCCACTATGGGAAGACAAAAAGCAGTGATCAAAGCGCGTCGTGAAGCTAAACGTGTCATCAGACGTGAATCGCGCAGCCATCGTCAGCGTGAAGAAGATTCGGTCACTTCTCTGGTTCAGTTGGGCGGCATTGAAGCTATCGGTATGGCGCGTGAGAGCCGCGACACCTCAGCGATTGAGGCGCGAAACCCAGCTCAGGAACATTACTTGTCTGCAATAGAAAATAAACAGTTAATCTTTGCCACTGGTGAGGCTGGTTGTGGCAAAACGTTTCTCAGTGCTGCCAAAGCGGCTGAAGCACTGCTTCATAAAGAGGTTGAACGCATTATCGTTACACGGCCAGTATTACAGGCTGAGGAAGATCTTGGCTTCCTGCCAGGCGATATCACGGAGAAGTTCGCACCCTATTTTCGACCGGTATATGACGTATTGCAGCGCCGGCTAGGGTCTTCCTTTTTGCAATATTGCCTGAGACCGGAAATCGCCAAAGTGGAAATTTCGCCGTTTGCCTACATGCGTGGGCGGACGTTCGAGAATGCTGTGGTGATTTTGGATGAAGCGCAGAACGTTACTGTCAATCAGATGAAGATGTTCCTGACACGTTTGGGCGAGAACGTCACAGTGATTGTCAATGGTGATATTACGCAGTGTGACTTGCCTGCTGGTGTAAAATCAGGTCTGCGTGATGCGCTGGAGAGGTTCAGGGAGGATGATATGGTAAGCATCGTTACCTTTGGTAAAGAGGATTGTGTCCGTTCTGAGCTCTGCCAGCGTACGCTGATAGCGTATTCCTGAACCTCGGTTGACGTGAAAATGAAAAGGGTTGCCCAGGCAACCCTTTTTACTGAAATACCAAGCCAATTAGTGATTACTGAGGCGCAAAGCGTTTATACCACCCATTGCATGTACCCCGGAGACGTTGGGGGTTCCTTGAAGTTTGAATACCTCTACCGACTGACGCAATCTGGATGCCTGCTCGTTGAGTGAATCGGCTGCAGAGGAAGCTTGTTCTACCATTGCGGCATTCTGTTGGGTGACGGCTTCCATCTGGTTAATGGCGGTATTAATTTGAGAGATGCCGCGACTTTGTTCTTCTGATGCCAGAGAAACTTCATTGACCAGATTGGACACGTTCTGAATCACCCCTTTCACATTGTTGATAGCTTCGCGAACTTCATCTGCCTGTACCGCGCCATGTTTTACGGCGGAAATTGCACTGTCTATCAGCGTTTTGATCTCTTTGGCAGCAGATGAAGAACGTTGGGACAATGTGCGAACTTCTCCGGCTACCACCGCAAAACCTCGGCCATGTTCACCCGCACGGGCCGCTTCCACCGCTGCATTCAGTGCCAGGATATTTGTCTGGAAAGCGATGCCCTCGATAAGGTTGGTGATATCGGCGACTTTCTCTGACCCGTGAGCGATATCTTCCATTGCGTGCATCATGCGTTGTACGGCTTCGTCGCCATGTTGAACAGCAACGCTTGCTTGTTGGCCCAGCTTATTAGCATGTGCGGTATTATCAACGTTACTTTCGATGGTAGATGAAATTTCATGCATACTGGCGGCGGTCTGTGCCAACGAAGAGGCTTGCTCTTCCGTTCTGGCTGAGAGATCTTCATTGGCGGCAGCAATCTCACCGGATGCGGTCGAAACGTTTTCGCTGGCAGAGCGAACGTCGGACAGTACCATTGCGAAGCGTTGGATCAGATTGTTGAAAGCGCCTGATGTCTGGCCGATTTCATCATTTTTGCTGGCATCGGCTTGTCGTGTCAGATCCAGATTCTCACTGACTGAAATCAGCGTTTGGCGCAGAGCATTCAGGCTGGTGCGTACATAGTTGATAATCACAGTAGACAACGTTCCGGCGGCGAGCAGTGCGGCTACAATCAACCCCATCAGCCCGAAAAACGCCTGCTTGAAGCTGGTGCTGTTCTGTTCCTGTAGTTTGTCAGCCAACGTGACATTGTAGTCGTACTGCTCCTGGAATCCTTTTACCAGCTTCTCTTGCGCCAGAGTCACATATCCCTGTGATGAGAAGGCTTTCTCTACAGCCTGACTATCGGTCTGGAATTGCTGAAACAGTTTATCTTTGGCTGACCGGAATTCATTCAGATATTGCAGATTATCATTAGCCATCTGCATATCTTTAGCATCAGAAATCAGATCCTTTTTATAAATAGCATTCAGTTTTTCAACTCTGGCGAGCGAATCGTCTAGTGCGCGTTTTAAGGTATTACGCTGTTGCTCTTCTCTGGTGAGAAACGTGAGTGCCAGCGCGCTACGTGCATCGTTTAATGTATTATTAGACTTCACCAGATTATCAAGGCTAGGTAACGTGTTAGTCATCACATATTCCAGACGGTCTTTTGACTGGCTAAGTGAATGAAGACCAAAACCACCGACACTAATCAGTGCAAGGGTGAATATGCTGATTGCAATAGCTAATTTCTTTACAATGGTCATGTTGGAATACTCCGCCAGGGAAAACGTGGTGGTAATAATGCAAAGGTATAGTGATCTTTCAGTGGTGAATTTATTTTTTTTAGATTAAGGAAACATTAATGAGGGTAGGGGAGCGATTTTTATTTATCTTTCCTGAAAAATATGAATCGAGTGATTATATTGCCTTCTGGATACTGATATGAATAAGCTCAATTCGGAGCTGGGACAATACAACATCTAATTGCGTGACGATACGTTAAATCATTTGATTGTCATGGGGATAGGCGCTGCTGCTTAAGCGTTGGCTTTATGGATGCTCAGGTTTACTCGTTTGGCGAATAGACCCGCGCGTTGCACTCGGCTTGCTGCGATCCTGTCGAGTACTGTGGTGATATTCATCCACGCATCACCGAATTAAAAACAAAAACCCCAGACGCAAGTCCGGGGTTTTTGTTTTTAATCTGGCGGTGAGGGAGGGATTCGAACCCTCGATACGTTTTCACGTATACACACTTTCCAGGCGTGCTCCTTCAGCCACTCGGACACCTCACCGGTTCGTCGCCACAGGGGCAACGGGGCGCTACTATAGGGAGTCGTCCGGTTATGGTCAAGCAGTATTTCCGGCTTTTAAAACGTCTGGCTAACTGTTGTGCGACCCGAACAAACGAGCACCATATTGCTGGCAAAAAAAGACCACCGTTGGGACGGTGGTCGGGTAACACCACACTCAGCTACATTTAGTTCAGCAGAGATTTGATGTAGTTGGTCAGTTCGGCGTCTTTGCTATTGGCAAAGAAATATTCCTGAAATTTCGAGCCGGCGATAGCGCCTTTAACCAGTTCCTGATCCAAACCTTTCAGAATGGTGATCAGATCCCGATAGGTCACCTCCTTGACGGCATCCAGGATTTTTTTGTTGCGCTGCTGCGGAGCAACGCGATCACTCGGATAGCCGCGACCACCTTCTTCTTTGAACAATTGTGTGAACAGGTTTTCCAGATTCAGTTCCGCACCCCAGCCAAAGCCTTTAGCGTAAGGCAAAGAAACCGCGTTGCCATTATTGATCTGAGAGAACAGGTAGGCGTCTGACGGATCAACAACCAGCCCACAGATTACGCCAGGGAAAGAGTTACAGGCCAGCATTGCACCTTGACCGGTACCACACCCCGTGACGACGAAATCAGCGGCACCGGAGTTGAGCAGGATAGCAGCCAAAATACCGTTTTGGATATAGGTCAACTGCGCAGCATCTTCAACGGTGTATTGACCGTAGTTATATACCGTATGGCCCAGCGGCTCCACGGCTTTGGTCAGCGCTGTAGCGATAATCTCGTTCTTTGCGGCCTGGCTGTTCTCGTTAATCAGTGCAATTTTCATGTTCGTTCCTTTACGTGTGCAGATAACTAAATTTTTAAAACATCATTTCATTTATCTGCTCAGTATACCTTGCTCGCCAGAAACCGCAAACCACCGGGTACTGTAATTGATCGCAAAAACGTGACCTGCTCGACCTCTCGCTATGGTTTTTTTTAAAGGCTTTGCAGGTTGCATTTATTTTTAATTGATCGTTCAATTAAAAATAAATGCAATGACGTTGCGTAAATAGACGGCAGTACGGCAGGTGCCGTCGCTATAAATCTGTAACAGGGGGGCACTATGTCTGGAGGTCACTATGCCTAAAGTCGGGATGCAGCCGATCAGGCGACAACAATTGATCGATGCCACCTTGATGGCTATCGATGAGGTGGGGCTTCACGAGGCATCGATTGCGCAGATAGCGCGTCGGGCGGGCGTCTCTGGCGGCATCATCAGTCACTATTTTCAGGACAAGAACGGCTTGCTTGACGCCACAATGCGCTATTTGTTGCATCTATTAGCAAACGCTGTCAGAACCCGCCTGGCAGCTCTGACCTCAGATGATCCCCGATTGCGGTTACATGCAATTGTGGCCGGCAATTTCGATGCAAGCCAAACCAATCCTGCGGCAATGAAGACCTGGCTGGCATTCTGGGCTTGCAGTATGCATTCCCCCGGCCTTTACCGGTTGCAGCGCGTCAGCAGCCGCCGGCTTTACTCCAACCTATGCGTTGAATTCCGTCGCTGTTTAGCGCTTGAAGACGCGCGTCGAGCGGCAAAAGGCTTGGCTGGGTTGATTGATGGATTGTGGTTGCGCACTGCGCTGAATGACAAGGCGGGGAGTCAGGATGAATCGTTAGCGGTTGCCTGCCATTTTATCGACAGTCTGTTGAAGACGGCACCTTGCGCGACATCTGAACAGGAGGGCTGATCATGTCACTTTATGGTTTACAGCCGTTGTTTATCCACGGCAAGCGTGCCAACAGCGACAGTGATGACACCTTTCCTGCCGTCAATCCTGCGACTGGCGAGATACTTGCCGAGTTGCAGGAAGCTACTGAGGGGGACATCCGTCGGGCGGTAACATCTGCACAGCAAGGACAATCTGTGTGGGCAGCGATGACGGCGATGCAACGAACACGCGTGCTGCTTCGTGCCGTAGCGATACTTCGTGAACGTAACGACGAGCTGGCATTGCTGGAAACTCAAGATACCGGTAAGCCGTTGTCAGAAACCAGAAGGGTGGATATTGCCACCGGAGCCGGTGTGCTGGAGTACTACGCTGGGTTGGCGCCATCACTGGAGGGGCAACAGATCCCATTGCGCGATACGTCTTTTGTCTACACCCGACGTGAACCGTTAGGCGTGATAGCGGCGATTGGTGCCTGGAATTATCCGCTGCAGATTGCGTTATGGAAATCTGCCCCGGCGCTGGCGGCAGGCAATGCCGTGATATTCAAGCCCAGCGAGGTAACCTCGTTGACCGCGTTGCAACTGGCGGAGATTTACCATGACGCGGGGCTGCCATCCGGCGTATTTAATGTGCTGACCGGTGGTGGCAAAACCGTTGGTCAGGCACTGACTCGCCACCCCGGTATAGCCAAGGTATCTTTTACCGGCGGGGTCGTCAGCGGCAAAACGGTGATGGCGAATGCGGCCAAGTCCAGTCTTAAAGCGGTGACTCTGGAACTGGGCGGTAAGTCACCGCTGATCATTTTTGATGACGTTGATCTGAATAGGGCTGCAGATATCGCCATGGCAGCCAATTTTTTCAGTAGTGGGCAAGTTTGCACCCATGGTACCAGAGTGTTTATCCCAACCACGCTAAAGCCGATTTTTGAGCAGAAGATCCTTGAGCGAGTGGCTCGTATTCGTATGGGGGACCCAACAGACCTCACGGTGAATTTTGGACCGTTGGTAAGTATTGCCCATCAGAAATCAGTGTTGCGCTATATCGAACGTGGTAAGGAAGAGGGCGCTCGTTTGTTGATCGGTGGTGATGTGCCGAAGGGCGATGCGTTTTCCCGTGGTGCCTGGGTCACCCCCACCGTATTTAC
The DNA here is from genome assembly GCF_012273755.1 of Dickeya sp. CFBP 2040. Classification (NCBI taxonomy): domain Bacteria; kingdom Pseudomonadati; phylum Pseudomonadota; class Gammaproteobacteria; order Enterobacterales; family Pectobacteriaceae; genus Dickeya; species Dickeya sp. CFBP 2040. Next base: position 82,168 of record NZ_JAAVXH010000073.1, on the reverse strand, counting down.
CGATTGCCGGGATGATATGACCATTGTGCGTGAAGAGATTTTCGGACCGGTGATGAGCATCCTCACCTATGACGCTGAAGATGAGGTGGTTCGGCGTGCCAATGGGACCAATTATGGTCTGGCGGCTGGCGTGGTGACACGGGATATCAGTCGGGCACATCGGGTTATCCATCAATTACAGGCTGGGATCGGCTGGATTAACACCTGGGGCGAGTCGCCGGCGGAAATGCCGGTGGGCGGTTACAAGCATTCGGGGTTGGGGCGTGAAAATGGTATTGCCACACTACACAGCTACACCCAAATCAAATCTATTCAGGTAGAACTAGGAGATTTTAATCCGATTTTTTAATACTGACGGAGGATGACATGGAGTATGACTACATCATTATTGGTGCGGGTTCTGCCGGTAACGTGCTGGCTGCCCGTTTGACGGAAGAGCAGGATGTCAGCGTGCTGCTGCTGGAGGCTGGCGGATCAGACTATCGACTGGATTTCCGTACCCAGATGCCTGCCGCATTAGCCTGGCCACTGCAGGGACGGCGCTATAACTGGGCTTATGAAACGGCTCCAGAGCCGCATATGAATAACCGTCGTATGGAGTGTGGACGCGGTAAAGGGCTTGGGGGATCATCGCTGATCAATGGCATGTGCTACATTCGCGGTAATGCGATGGATTTTGAACACTGGGCCAGCCAGCCCGGTTTAGCGGACTGGCGTTATCATCATTGCCTGCCGTATTTCCGCAAGTCGGAGCGGCGTGACATTGGCGCTAATGTATATCATGGCGATCAGGGACCGGTATGTGTGACGACACCCAAAGCGGGAAATAACGAGCTTTTTCATGCGATGGTCGATGCAGGCGTACAAGCGGGTTATCCGCGTACGGATGATCTGAATGGCTATCAGCAGGAAGGGTTTGGCCCTATGGATCGTACTGTGACTCCCCGTGGGCGCCGCTCCAGCACCGCTCGTGGTTATCTGGACATGGCGCGTGGACGTCCGAATTTAACTATCGTGACCCATACGCTGATTGATCGCATTGTGTTTGACGGCTCGCGGGCTACAGGCGTCAGTTATCTGCATGGCAGCAGTAACCAGTCACAGTACATCTCCGCGCGGCGGGAAGTGTTGCTGTGCGCAGGAGCCATTGCATCGCCACAGATATTGCAGCGCTCTGGCGTTGGTCCGGCTGATTTGCTGCGCAATCTGGATATTCCGTTGGTGCAGCACTTGCCGGGGGTTGGGCAGAATCTGCAAGATCATCTGGAAATGTATTTGCAATACCGTTGTAAACAACCGGTTTCGCTCTATCCGGCGCTAAAGTGGTTTAATCAGCCGAAGATTGGCGCTGAATGGCTGCTTTTGGGTACCGGCATCGGCGCCAGTAATCAGTTTGAAGCAGGTGGGTTTATTCGTAGCAGCGAAGCATATGACCGGCCTAATCTGCAATTCCATTTCTTACCGGTGGCCATCAATTATAACGGTACTCAGGCAGTCCGTACGCATGGATTTCAGATACATGCCGGGTCGATGCGTTCGCCCAGTCGTGGCCGCATCCATGTGCGCTCTCGTAATCCGCGGCAGCATCCAGATATTCTGTTTAACTATATGTCCACCGAGCAGGACTGGCTGGAGTTTCGTGCAGCGATTCGTATTAGCCGGGAAATCATGTCGCAGCCAGCATTGAATCGCTATCGGGGTGAGGAAATAAGCCCAGGGTCGCAAGCGAAAACTGACGACGAGCTGGATGCGTTTATTCGCCAGTATGCGCAAACCGCTTACCATCCTTCCTGCTCATGCAAAATGGGACTGGATGCGATGGCAGTGGTGGATGGTCAGGGGCGGGTTCATGGCCTTAGTGGATTGCGGGTAGTCGATGCATCGATCATGCCGCAGATTATTACGGGCAATCTTAATGCCACCACCATCATGATGGCAGAGAAGGTAGCTGATCGCATCCGTGGACGTGTGCCCTTACTACCTGACCATGTACCCTTTTATCGTTGCAGCAAAGGGGTCAGTAATTGTAGGAAAGAGGCAGATACACAGGGGAACATTATTAATTAGGAGGAATTGTAACGTGAAGGAATACAGAAAAATCGCAGATAAAGCTGGAGACAAGGAGCGCCTTGAACCGCGTTTATAGCAAAACGCGACGTTTACGCCGCGTTTTTTCCAGATATCAGAACGTGCTGGTGTCTTTGAACAGACCTACTTTCAGGTCGGTCGCAGTGTAAATCAAACGGCCATCCACCAGAACTTCGCCATCCGCGATGCCCATGATCAGCTTACGGTTGATAACGCGTTTGAAGTGGATGCGATAAGTTACCTTTTTAGCATCCGGCAGCACCTGACCGGTGAATTTCACTTCGCCCACGCCCAGCGCGCGCCCCTTGCCTTCACCACCCAGCCAGCCAAGGTAGAAGCCTACCAACTGCCACATAGCATCCAGGCCCAGGCACCCAGGCATTACCGGGTCGCCAATGAAGTGGCAACCGAAGAACCACAGTTCTGGATGGATGTCCAGTTCTGCTTCCACATAGCCTTTTCCATGCAGACCACCTTCTTCGGTCATCGAGATGACACGATCCATCATCAGCATGTTGCCAGACGGCAGTAGTGGCCCTTGTGGACCAAACAGTTCACCGCGTCCGCTGGCGAAAAGGTCTTCTTTGGAATAGGAATCGCGTTTGTCTACCATGTTTCTATAAGCCCTGTTTTTGTGGAGCAGGCAGGTTAGCGTACAGATGTACGCTGAGCAAGTCCGTTGCTTCTGGCCCAACCAGTTTCCTTATCGAAAAAACCACGGGAAGCGGCGTCGCTCCTGAGGTGACAGCTGTGCAATGCGTTCACGGATTGCGGCCAACAGGCTGGGCTGCTGGTCATCATCGTACGGTACCTGAGTTAACAGCATCAGTGCTTCGGCTACCGAATCTACAGCATAGATATGGAATTGTTCTTCGCGCACTGCGTCGATAACGTCTGGTAACAGGCATAAATGACGCTGGTTGGTTGCCGGGATAATGACGCCTTGTTTGCCTGTCAAACCACGGCGCTGGCATACCTCGAAAAATCCTTCGATCTTTTCGTTGACGCCACCAATCGGTTGTACATGTCCAAACTGGTCGACAGAACCGGTCACCGCCAGTTGTTGATTGATCGGAAATTGCGACAACGCACTGATCAAGGCGCTGAGTTCAGCCAGTGAAGCGCTGTCGCCGTCAACTTCGCCATAGGACTGCTCAAACACGATTGAAGCAGAAAACGGCAGTTGTTGTTCCAACTCCAGTTCGGAAATCAGAAATGCCTGCATGATCATCATACCCTTGGCATGAAGATTACCGCCCAATTCTGCTTTACGCTCAACATCGGTCAGCTCGCCATCTCCAGGATGTACGACGCAACTAATTCGGGTTGGTTCGCCAAACATCAGCGGATAGCCAGCGTATTCCAGCACCGACAGACCATTAACCTGACCAATAATGTCGCCTTCGGTTTCGATCAATACTTGGCCGAGTTCGATTTCATCTTGCATACGCTCGGAGAGATAACCTTCACGCCAGCGGCGTGCTGTGACGGCATCAATGATCGCTTGTCCGGTAATCTCTTCCTCACGGGCATAGAGTGCGGCGTGTTTAAGCTGGTGGGTCAACCATTGCGGGCATAAGGGAACATTGCCCTGATCACCACTGTAGCGTACTGCCAGTGTGAACAGTTCTGGCCAGGCGTCAGCAGTCAGCAACGGCAATTGATTTTCCAGACACAAGGCATTGATGTAAGAACACCAGTGCACCATGTCTTCAGGTTCGATCAACTGGAGGTGCGATTCAAATTCACCGTAGATAGCCAGTTCACCCAGCTCCGGTTCCATGTCATGGATGTCGCCCAGACTTTCACGATCACCGAGCACTATCAGACGCAGGTCGATAGGCATTGATGGAATTTCTACCGGTAGAGGTCGCCGTTCGTCGGGCGATAGCCAGTGGTACTGACCATCAATGATTATCTGCTTTAGCCGTAGCCACATCAGTGGTTGAGCCAGTAACGTTCGGGCGGACAGGATCAACGTGCCGCCATTGACGCGATGCAGCAGGCCAGGTTGCAGGCTGATGTCATCTTTGTACATGCGCACGCAACCAAATAGCTGTTCCGGTTCGATCCACTCCTGATAGCCGCAACGCAGCGTCGCTGCGAAATTATCATCTGTGTACTGGGCTGGCTGGATGCTGATCTGACGACCATCAATGTGATAACGGCAGCCGTGCGGCATTTCTGACTGCTGGCCAGGCAATTGAGCGATGGCATTGGCAATCACTGCCAGATAAGCGTTATTCTCCTGAGCCTTCAATAACATGAACCGGGACGGTGAGCGGGGATGACAGAAAATCGTCAGCGCATCGGCCAGCCGCGGCTGCACCATGGAGAATTCGGCGGGGGCAAGTTGCGCTGCCTGGGAAAATAACGTTTGATATGGCGTATGATCGGGCAGCAGTTGCTGCCATTCGAGTCGGTTACTGGTCAAAGTATCTGCTGTAGTTGTTTAAAGGGAAAGGGCGATTATACAAGAATTCTTAAGGCTGCATATGTGCTGAGAGTGAAGAGGTTAGCAAGAAAGCATTCAGGGCGCATTTTGGATGAAAAATAATCAATCAGGGATTGCCTGTTGCGTGGATATCGGGCAACAATGGGGACAAGTTCAGGCACGTTACACGGTCACTAAAGAATAATGTATGAAATATCAACAACTAAAAAATCTTGAGTGCGGCTGGAAGTGGAAGTACCTGGTCAAAAAACATCGCGAGGGCGAGCCTGTTACGCGTTTTATTGAGCAAAGCGCGGCTGATGAAGCGGTAAGCCGTTTGCTGAAAATGGAAAACCAGCCGGTATTGGTTTTGGAGTGGATTGCTCAGTGCATGAATCCGATGCTGGAAAACCGCATGAAGCAGACGATTCGTGCCCGACGTAAACGGCACTTCAACGCTGAACATCAACATACCCGTAAAAAATCCATCGATCTTGAATATCTGGTTTGGCAGCGTCTGGCGGCGCTGGCACAGCGTCGTGGCATAACCTTGTCAGAAACTATCGTGCAATTGCTTGAAGATGCAGAGCATAAGGAGAAGTATGCCAGTCAGATGTCGCTGCTAAGACAAGATCTTCAGGCGATGTTGGAGCAACCACAGTCGGAAAACGAATTACCGGATTAATAGGTGCGCGCGGTTAAGACACGATTGCTTGGTTAAGGTCATGTTTGATTGAGATGCTGGTACAGACTCAGCCACCATGAATTATCAATGTTTGTAGTGACCGTAGCCGAACCGGACAATGAATATCATGTCTGCTAATTGATTAAGTAATAATAATTAAAAAAATGAAAAAACGATCACTACGGGAAAACTTAATGGCCAGGTGATACCGATTAATATTGCAGCCAGAAAACGCATAACCAAAGAATTATCCTTACTCATAAAAAAAGTAAATAGCATTGAGACCGAAAGGCCAAGGAAATACAGGGTTCTTATCATTTCCCACAGATGATGGTGCGACACTTTTATTTCCTTATGGTTGCCGGGGGGCGTATTCTATGCTGTTAAAATTTTCTGATCAATCTATTAACCATGCCCGAATGGTATCCGGATAGACATACCAGCAGGCAGCCTTGTGACATGGGCACAGTCACGTCATTCTGTATCTTCGTCAACGCAGTAACAATCTTCCTCATTTCCAACTGACGATGTCTGTCAAATGTTAACAAGCTAGCTTCTTGTCATAGGCGCAATCTGCGGCGAAGCTTACGTTGTAATAATATTACGCGTATTTCTAATTTATTTTTGACGGACATGTCAAAGAATGAAGATCAGGAAAAATCTGAATTTATTTGTTCATTTTTTCGATGATTCTTTACTTTGTAAACTGAACGGTTGATTGAAAACGATAAACTAATCCACAGCAGGTTGTTGCTGTTGTAGGGATAAATGGTGATTGAAATAACCCAAATAAAACCGTGATGTATATCACATTTAATGGGTGTATTTTTTATGTTTTTTTGTTGCTTTGATTACATCTATATTAATTTTTTGTTTCAGTATGGACTTTGCCAACATACTGGCATAGTTTGAGATTTTATCCTGCCATAAAAGGTAATGAAATGAGTGAGATATCAAGTCTGTCACTGAAAATCCCTTCGGAGCTGAAAGAAAAGATCAAAGCGGCCGCGTTGGAAAACGAGGTTTCTATCAGCGCTGAGGTCAGTGCCCGTTTGCTGAGAAGTTTTGATATCGAAGACCATGCCCATGGTACTGATGAGGCAGAGATCGTTGATAGTCAGAATACCGAAGAAATCGTGGAGCAGCCACTGACAGCAAAGGAAATCAAGAAGCTTCGTCAACTGCTGAAAGGCAAGGGTCTGTCCAGGAAGAAGTAATTCCTCTCATCGCACATGCTGTATCCACAGTAGTGATACAGCATGTATCTCGCTTATGTCTCTCTTAATTCAACTGCTTTAGCCCCCAAGAGTAGAGGCCAATGTGCTATGGAGGGAAATGTTTGTTGGAGAAGACGAGCTACGACAGCGCTTGCTGATATCTGAATATGGCTTGAATAAGCGTCAGTCTACTTAATTTCATGGGAAAAAGAGAGAATAGTTTTTGCTTGTTGGTCGATACCTATTTTGAAACTAACGCCAACTGAATTGTATAACTTATTATAAATCATCAGAATTACGGGTGTAAGCCACAAATGTATCTGAATAAAATAAGAGAAATTTATCATCCTAAATATCCTTAAAAAGATAAATATCTGGTCGGTTTTTCCAAAATTAATCGAGCATTTCTCTGTGTGATAATGGAATGGTATTAATTTCAAAGAGAAACGTTATCTGAGATAACAGGATTTCCTGAATGGGAAAATTTACGTAAGTGATTACATGATGATGTGGAGCGTTCTATAATATTTTTTTGCCGTCAATCACAATTCACTTATCATTACTTTTATAATGTGAAAGAATCCATTATCTGTGTAGTTACCCGAACAGGGTGGTTGCGCTGTTAATGGGGAGGGCAGGATGCCTTATTCGGTTATTGTTAATAGCGGGTATACCCAAAATAATGTGAGTTGCAGGACAACATGCACTGCGTGTTGAACAACGCAACGCGTTGGCCCGTCAGGACAAGGCTTATGATGAACGTTGTCACGCGGCAAGTGAGTGTGCTGGCGGCAGCCCCACAGGAGTGAGGCTTAGGATGGGTTGGGTAATAATAAAGTCAACGCACCTGCAACGTGAAGTATGACGGGTATATAAATAGCCATGCCATGGTATGAGCTGATTCATGGCAGGAAATGATAATCATGGAGGAAAAATGATTTCCTGTACTGTAATAACATGCTGGTACGAAAAGTGTATCAACATGAGTGATTCAGAATCTGATCTTGACTCATTGCGGCTAGATCATACCAGTTCTATCGTGCTATGCGCAGGTAAGAGATTTGTGTTATTACTTCACCTTGCTTTCCTTATATCCAGGCAGAGATGGCGTGCCCATGGTTCATATTGTAATGGAATGGATTTATTAAGGTATGAAACTTGGTAAATATAAATTATTTACCACTCGATTTTTATTGGATTGCAAACGAAAGGATTTTGTTAAAGGAGCTTGAGATGAATTTTTCTAACTTTAAAATAGGTTACAGACTGGCAATCGGGTTTTCATTTCTTATCATGATGCTACTGATTGCCGGTGGGGTGGCGTTAAACAAATTGAGCGATTTTAGCCGAGAAATGGATTACGCCGTTTCTGATCTTTATCCACTGACGGCAAAAGGAAATAAACTGATTGGCGAATTAAATGACGCTTTATTGGGGCAGCAGTTGGTGTTGGTGCTGGATTCTGATTCCGATATCCGAAACAAATCTGCAGAAATTAAACGACATTCAGAAGAGATTACAACGTTATTAGCTGATTTAAGTAAAAATGCTAAAGATGAGCATTCTGTCAGTTTGCTTAAAGGCATTCAGCAAATTCGCAGCGAGTATAGCGTGTCGGGAAATAAATTGATGGATCTGATCAGTCGTGGTAATAAACGAGAAGCTGTAGCAGAGTTAATGAATGTGTCTCAGGCATTGCAGCAAAAATATAAAGCTAAAGTCGCCGAGTTCGTCGATTATCAGAATGACCAAATGAATAGCGCCCGCGAAGCGGTACAACAAAGCTATCGCGAGGTTCGTATGATGCTGTGGTTCGTCTTCATTATTAGCATTGTGGCTGGCGGGTTTATCGCATGGGGAATTACCCGTAGCGTGACGCATCCGTTGCAGGAGGCGTTAATGCTGGCTGAAAAGGTTGCTAAAGGCGATTTGACATCCGAAACCTCCGTCTGCACGCAGGATGAAACCGGTAAGTTGCTGCAGGCGTTGTATGAGATGAATGGCAATCTGCGCAATATCGTTACCCAGGTGCGTGATGGCGCCGAAACCATTTCTTCTGCTGCATCGCAGATTGCAGCGGGTAATCAGGACCTGTCTGCACGTACTGAGGAACAGGCCAGTTCGCTGGAGCAGACCGCGGCATCGATTGAACAACTGACCGCGACTATCAAGAATACGGCGGCAAATACAGAGCACGCGGCTTCGCTGGCGGGTCAAGCTTCCGGTATTGTCCGTCAGGGTGGTGACATGATGGCGAATGTTACGCGGGAAATGCGTGAAATACGTAATGCCTCTCAGCGTATGGCAGAAATTATCGGTGTTATTGATAGTATTGCCTTCCAGACCAACATACTGGCCTTGAATGCGGCAGTTGAAGCTGCACGGGCAGGTGAACAAGGTCGGGGATTCGCCGTTGTGGCCAGCGAAGTTCGGGCGTTGGCGCAGCGTAGTGCCAATTCCGCCAAGGAAATAAAATCCCTGATTGATAACTCGGTACAAAAAGTGCAGGAAGGCATGTTGCTGGTGGAAAATACGGAGCAGACTATGGGCGAAGTGATTGATAATGCGCACAATGCAGGTGATGTTATCACTGAAATTGCCAAAGCTGCTCAAGAGCAGAGCGAGGGTATTAATCAGATCAACCTGGCGATAGGGCAGATTGATACCACAACACAACAGAATGCGGCATTAGTCGAGGAATCCGCCGCTGCAGCGCTGTCGTTGCAGGAACAGGCGCAAACGCTGGCAAAAACCGTCAGTGTGTTCAAACTGACCCCCCACATATCCGGCAATGGGACGGCACGACGCCAGTTTGAGGAGAAAGGGCTGGTGGGGCTACCGGATGTAAAAGATGGGAGTGTGCCTGACAAACAGGAATGGGCAACATTCTGACCGGAATGATGCCTAATCAAAACGGTAATGCGTAATTGAGTGGCTGCGTTTTTATATCCACATGCAGCCAGATTGATAATCAGGAGCGCTGCTATGAGCGCTCATTAATTGACAAAACTTTCGGTGGGCAGGCAAGGGTCAGGTTATCTGTCGCTGTCTCGACCAGCGCCAGATATCGATCAGCAAGAATAGCATCAAGCTGATTCCCATAACTGGCAGACTGAGAGCCAGCATACTTGTAATAACCAGAATCAGCAGACGGAAGCGGCCATTCAGTTGCAGGAAAGCCATTGTTAAGGTTTGTGCCGGGTTTCGTGTGGGGAGACGCGTCGGGCGTCGTGCCCACCACATCCGATATCCCCATGCAATCAGGCTACATAGCGCGATACCAAAGGCTGCGAGTAATAGCTGATTGGGTAGGCCAAACAGAATTCCCATGTGTGCGTCAATCCCCCATCGCGTCAATTTAGCCGCTAATGGATAGTCGGTGAAGTTGACTTTGTCTATCACGCGGAATGTCGTTGGATCAATCGCTACGGCATCAACTTGTGTCGGCCATGACCGATCAATTTCACTCACAGTCCACGCTTGCTGAGGTTTGAGCGCCGGGCGAATCTCTATTTTTCCAGCATCAATACCGGCTTTCCTGGCCGCAGCCAGTACGCTATCGACGGTGCTTTGTAATGCCATGGGGGAGGGTGCCATCGGTATCGACATCATGCTGTGCTCCGCGTGAGGTGAAGCAAGAGAGACCGGTATCGAGTCCAGTCTGGTATTGACTGACGGTGTTTGCCAACCCATAACTGCACGAAACTGAGCGATGTGGTTACCTGCCCAGCGTGACCAGGTTAGGCCGGTTGCTGAAAAGAATAGCAACCCTATGAGCAACATCAGGCCTGTGAGAGCGTGATTGCTGCGTAATTGCTGGCGTTGCCAGGCGGGACTTGGACGCGTGGTTGGGGAGGCTCGGCGTAGACGAGGGGGGCTTTTGCGAGTCGATAACCAGATATACACACCACCCAACGCGGCAATCCATAACCAGGACGCGGCCAATTCACTGTAGTGACGACCGATATCGCCCAACAACAGGTTTCGATGCAAATAATCCAGACTGATACGGAATGGCAGTATGCCGCTGGTTCCATATGTTGTCAGCGCACCACGGATGTCGAGTGAGACTGGATCCACGAATACGGCGAAACTTTCGGATGGACCAAGGTCCGGCAGAGCGTACAACACCCGTGTCGTCTGTCCGCCCCCCGGTGCTGGACGAACCGCTATCAGCCGGGCGTACTGGGCTTTATCACCTAAAGCATGAGTCGCTGCCGTAATCTGTTGCGATAATAACCGGGGCGTGCCGGTAGTGTTAGTAAATAACTGGTGAGAATAGAGTTTTGCTTCAATCTGTGGCGTAAGGACATATAGGGTTCCGGTCAGTGCCGCAATAAAGATGAACGGGCCAACGAATAATCCAATATAAAAATGCAATCGCAGTAATAATGCCTGTAATGCCGCGCGCTGAGAGCGAACTTGATGGTCACGATATGTATCGTGCGCAGGCGGTGCATGTGTGAGTGTTTCCGCTTGAATAAACGATGTCTCGGTTTTTGACTCGGACATAAAACCTCCGCAATAGAGTAAACCAGTAGCCGACAATAAAACGTATTTCTCCTGTCGGCAGGCACAGTTGTTACGTGGCATCTGAGATGATGATCCCATCAATAAAACCAGTCGTAAGCGGTATCGGACACCACGTCAGTGAACAAACGCTTGCTGATGAGGAGGCGCGCGCGGTAATGGTGACAGGAAGTGTGGGGTATAAAGCAGGGTAAATATGGAGTACATCGACAGCCAGCGAGGTAGCCAGGCTGTTGGGACTGGTTGAAGCCAGCCCGATAATGCCAGTAACGACAGATAAGAAAGCAGGACACAATAACCACAAGCGGCATGATCCATGCCCATCTTTTCTTTATCCTCAGCTGTCTTCATGGATCCTCAGCTGTCTTCATGGCTGAGGGCATGACGTGGTGGCTGTGATGGTCCGGGATGGCGGCTATCACCGGTAATGAATGGTGTGGCGGCGTTTGAACGTGATGGCGGGTTCCCAGTGATTGCGAAATGGGAGGGGCCAAAAAGATCATAACAAAGGCTATTATCCCAACCCAGGCAGGGAAGTGCCGTTGTCTTAGCTCAAACAGGGACATGCGCTACATACGGTGATAAGAAAAAAGCAACATGGGCGGCGCTGTACCCGATCATGGCATAATGGTTAAGAAAATGTTCTTTTCTGATCGTATCAGGTGAAAAAATTGCGCTTTGCTTTCCAGAAAACATCGGTTAATAACCTTCAGAGCCAGAAGTTTCTTGCTACTGCAGCCATGTGAGAGGAAAATTTGGTCTGGTTGCTAAACGGACTATTCTGGAGCATTCCTGGCGATATATCCGTTATGGTTTTTCATACGGAAACGGTGGTTTGTCATTTATGTGTGTCAATGTTGTTTAAACGATGACCTATTATGATGAACCATTCTTTTCTTGAGTTGTCGGAAAGCTAACTTATCTATTAATATGAGTTTTAGTTGATTTGGGCACACATACAGGGGGAGATGTGCTGGTTAATAAATTTAGGGTTAAGCAGCGGGTTGCTAATCTTCGCTGGGTTTCAGCTGCGGTAATGCTGTCTCTGACATCGTTACATGCATGGGCTTTTTCCATTGATGATGTGGCTCAAAAGGCGGAAAAGCTTGCTGAAAAAGGGTATGAAGCGCCAAAGAGCAATCTTCCGGCTCAGTTTCGCGACATGAAGTTTGCCGATTATCAGCAGATTCGCTTCAACCAGGATAAATCCTACTGGAATTCGGACCAGACGCCTTTCAAATTGCAGTTCTACCATCAGGGCATGTATTTTGACATCCCAGTCAAAATCAATGAAGTAACCGCCACTGAAGTCAACGAAATCAAATATTCTACTGATTATTTCAATTTTGGCTCTGTCAATCATGATTCGGCGACAGTGAAAGACTTGGGCTTCGCTGGTTTCAAAGTTCTCTATCCGGTAAATAAAGCGGATAAGAACGATGAAATTCTCAGCATGTTGGGCGCGAGTTATTTCCGTATAGTGGGTAAAGGGCAGGTTTATGGTCTGTCGGCCCGTGGTTTGGCTATCGACACGGCATTACCGTCTGGCGAAGAGTTCCCGCGTTTTCGTGAATTCTGGATTGAACATCCGAAACCGGAAGATAAACATCTGGTGATCTACGCCTTACTGGATTCTCCGCGTTCTGTCGGTGCTTACCGCTTTGTGCTCTATCCGGGCAGTGATAGCATGATGGATGTGGAAGCTAAAGTTTATCTGCGCGACAACGTGGGCAAATTAGGTGTCGCCCCGCTGACCAGCATGTTCCTGTTCGGGCCAAATCAGCCGTCTCCAACATTAAATTACCGTCCTGCTTTGCATGATTCTGATGGTCTGTCAATTCACGCTGGCAATGGTGAGTGGATCTGGCGTCCATTGAATAATCCGAAGCATCTGTCGGTAAGCACCTATTCTATCGAGAATCCCAAAGGCTTTGGTCTGCTGCAGCGTGGACGTGATTTCTCTGGCTATGAAGATCTGGATGATCGTTATGACCTGCGTCCCAGTGGTTGGGTTGAAACCAAAGGCGACTGGGGTAAAGGTAAGGTGGAACTGGTAGAGATTCCGACTGCAGACGAAACCAACGATAATATTGTGGCTTTCTGGACGCCGGAAAACTTGCCTGAGAAAGGTAAGCCGTTGGAGGTCAAGTATCGTCTGCATTTCACCAAGGATGAAGAGGCGCTGCATTCGCCGGAACAGGCTTATGTCATGCAGACTATGCGTTCAACGGGGGATGTAAAACAATCTAACCTGATTCGTCAGCCTGATGGCACCATCGCATTTCTGGTCGATTTTGTCGGTGGCAAAATGAAAGATCTGGATTCGAACACGCCGGTTGCTTCACAAGTCAGTATTGGTGATAACGGTGAAATTGTGGAAAACAGTGTTCGTTATAATCCGGTAACGCATGGCTGGCGTCTTACACTGCGTCTGAAGGTTAAAGACAACAAACAACCAACGGAAATGCGAGCGGCGCTGGTCAATGGCGATACCACATTGACTGAAACCTGGAGCTATCAGCTGCCTGCTAATGAATAAATCAATTATTTCTCTCGATTATATCGAGAATTTGCCTCTGCCTGCCGGGCAGGCAGAGGCTTTACGTGAGACATTATCTTCGTCTCAGGATCTGTCTTCTTTGCATCAGTCCCTGTCTGATGGTTCTGTGGTCACTATGCAGTCATCAGATGATATCCCTCTGGTTTCTGTAAAACGCCGTCTGGAGCTGGCATGGGAAGATGGGCTAAATGGTGGCAAGCAACTGTGCAAAGACCGTGAAGGTCGTACTGCACTGCAGGCTATGCCGCGCATTACCCGTGCTTCCATGTTCCCTGATGCCTGGCAGACCAACCCAATAGTGCGTTGGTGGGATATGATCAACGGGCGCTCCAAACCTCTTCGCCATCAATATAAAACGGCGGAAGAGAATGAAGCGGAAAACCGCTGGCGCAAGGTGGGGACAATTCGTCGCTATATCCTGCTAGTACTGACGTTATTTCAGACAGCTATTGCTACCTGGTATATGAAGACCATTCTTCCTTATCAGGGATGGGCATTGATTGATCCTTTTGAAATGGTGCATCAGGATGTATGGCGTACGGTCATGCAGTTGCTGCCCTACGTCCTGCAAAGCGGAATCTTGATCCTGTTTGCTGTCTTGTTCTGCTGGGTATCGGCGGGTTTCTGGACCGCATTGATGGGGTTCTTGCAACTGCTGATTGGCAAGGATAGGTACAGCATCTCTTCGACAACGACGGGCAATGAACCGCTCAATCCGAAACATCGCACGGCGTTGATCATGCCTATCTGCAACGAGGATGTGGAGCGAGTCTTCGCAGGGTTGCGGGCGACATACGAATCGGTGGCTGCCACTGGTGAGTTGGATCATTTTGATATTTATGTACTCAGCGACAGCAACGATCCGGATATTTGTGTCGCCGAACAAAAAGCCTGGATGGATTTGTGCCGTGAAGTTGGCGGTGCTGGTCGTATTTTCTATCGCCGTCGTCGCCGTCGTGTGAAACGCAAGAGCGGTAACATTGACGATTTTTGTCGGCGTTGGGGTAATCAGTACAGCTATATGGTGGTGCTGGACGCTGATAGCGTGATGAGCGGCGAATGTCTGACTGCGTTGGTTCGGCTGATGGAGGCCAACCCGAATGCTGGGATTATCCAGTCTGCACCGCGTGCATCAGGTATGGATACGCTGTATGCCCGCTGTCAGCAATTCGCTACTCGTGTCTATGGGCCGTTGTTCACCGCCGGTTTGCATTTCTGGCAGTTGGGTGAATCCCATTATTGGGGACATAACGCCATTATCCGTGTGAAGCCGTTCATTGAGCATTGTGCGTTGGCGCCGCTGCCGGGTGAAGGGTCTTTTGCTGGTTCGATTCTGTCACACGACTTTGTCGAAGCGGCGCTGATGCGTCGTGCCGGATGGGGGGTATGGATTGCCTATGATTTACCAGGCAGTTATGAAGAATTGCCACCAAATCTGCTGGATGAATTAAAGCGTGACCGTCGTTGGTGCCAGGGTAACCTGATGAACTTTCGGTTGTTCCTGGTCAAAGGTATGCATCCGGTGCATCGTGCAGTCTTTCTGACAGGGGTTATGTCTTATTTGTCTGCACCGTTGTGGTTCATGTTTCTGGCACTTTCTACCGCATTGCAGGTGGTGCATACGTTGATGGAGCCGCAGTACTTTCTACAGCCGCGTCAATTGTTCCCGGTATGGCCGCAGTGGAGACCTGAGCTGGCTATAGCGTTGTTCTCTACAACATTAGTTTTGTTGTTCCTGCCGAAACTGCTGAGCGTTATTTTGGTGTGTGCCAAGGGGGCTAAGTCCTACGGTGGTTCAGTCAGGCTATTCATCTCACTGCTGATTGAAATGCTGTTTTCCGTACTATTGGCTCCGGTGCGTATGCTGTTTCATACTGTATTTGTAGTCAGTGCGTTTCTGGGATGGTCAGTGCAATGGAAATCGCCACAGCGTGATGATGATGCCACTCCCTGGAGCGAAGCATTTGCACGTCATGGCTCTCAACTGTTACTGGGGTTGGTTTGGGCGATTGGCATGGCGTGGCTGGATTTACGTTTCTTGTGGTGGCTGGGGCCTATTGTATTCTCACTGATTCTTTCACCGTTAGTGTCAACATTGTCCAGCCGTGCCGGCCTTGGGTTGGCTTGCAAGCGTGGTAAGCTGTTACTGATCCCGGAAGAGTCTGATCCACCGCGTGAACTGGTGGCGACCGACGAGTATTTCCGTCGTAATCGTGAGCGCAAGTTGAATGATGGTTTCATGCATGCGGTTTTTGATCCGTCGATCAACGCGTTATCCAGTGCAATGGCAACGGCTCGTCACTGCTTGAGCAAGCCGATTGAGGATATGCGTGAGCAACGCGTCAATGATGCATTGAACCGTAAACCTCATGAAGTCGATGGTAATTTGCGCTTAGCGCTGATGAGTGATCCAGTGACATTAGCTCGTTTGCACCAGCGTGTATGGAGCCAGCCAGAAAATTATAGTGACTGGCGAAACCACTACCAGACGCTCGACGCTCCGGTGATTAAAAGCGAATAAGCCTGTGTGGTTTATTAATAAAAAAGCAACGGCGGGGCCGTTGCTTTTTTTATGTCCGTCTTATATAGAATGCCGGTTTCTGGTACGCAGAAATTCATTCTGACTCAGATATCAGCTCAGGGTTTGGTTTCCGTCGTAGAGATAACCACGAGTAGAGAGCATTGACCATCACGACGGAAGCGGTAACCAGAAATACGGCCCTGAACCCAAAGGTTGCTGACACGCTGGCGCCCAATAATGGGCCTGTTACGTTACCGACATCGCGGAATGATTGGTTATAACTGAAAATCCGCCCGGCAACCTGATGAGAAGAGTGGTATATCAGTAACGTTTGCACGGCAGGCAGCAGTGCGCCGTCGGCAGCTCCGAGCAGGAATCGTAACGCTGCCAGTTGCCAGGGTGACTGCACGAACGCCATAGGAATCAGTAATAATACCGACAGGATCAGCATGGCTATCAGGATACGTTCTGGGCCAATTTTGTCGCCGAGTTTTCCCAATCGAGGTGCACTCAGCAGTGCCGAAACGCCAGGGATGGCGGCAATAGCGCCACTAATAAACGCCAGATTATCGGTCTGGCCCGCTAGCTCTCGTACATACAGCGTCAGTATCGGGGCGACAGAACCGGTTGCTACCTGGATGATAAGAGTAGTGATAAACAGGCTCATGACCAGATGTGGATTCTTCAGTGAAACCATTACCTGACGTCCGCTGAGCATATCTTTTTTCCGTACCGGCTCAATACGCTCTTGGATGAAAAACAGCGTAACCAGAAAGCAGATGAACAAGACTATAGCGGTGATGAAAAAGACAGGACGCAAGCCGAAAGTGTCAGCCAGATAGCCCCCTAACAACGGACCAAGCAAGGAACCACTCACTGCGCCGGTAGATAATGTCCCCAGTGCCCAGCCACTGCGGCTGCGTGGTACTTGTGTGGCGATTAACGCGTTGGCATTGGGAACAAAACCACCCAAAATACCTAATGCTGCTCTGAGCAGCAGAAACTGCCAGATATTTTGCACCAGACCCATTAGCGCCATAACGACCGCCATTCCCAGTGCAGAGCGTAGCAACATCAGCTTGCGCCCTTTGCGGTCTGCAAGGCGTCCCCAGAAGGGGGATGCGATTGCTGAAAAAAGAAACGTGATACTGAAAACAACACCTGACCAAAGATTTAACGCCTCATGACCCTGTATTCCGAGTTGTTCGACATACAGTGAAAGAAAAGGCATGACCAGGCTGAAGGCCGCTCCGGTAAAAAAACATCCCAACCAGGCAATGTAGAGGTTGCGTTTCCAGTCAATCGGAGTGGTGTCGTCCATCATGTTTTCCTGGCTGGTAATACCCCAGCACGTAATGCAGCGGTATTTAATACAACGGTATTTAATACAATGAAGCTTCCCCTGTTGGGCGTGTCTTAAAGCGTCGATGTAGCCACATGTATTGATCCGGCGCCAGCAGGATATTTTCTTCAACGAGTTTATTCATCCAGATAGCGGTGGCTTCTTCAGTTTCTAGTGGAATATCCAACTGCGCGGGTCGAATGATTAACTCATAGCCTTTCCCTCCGGGTAACCGTCGGGGTACAAACGGGACAATAGCGGGTTTTGCCGCGCGGGCCAGTATATAGCTGCCGACAGTAGTTGCTGCATTCTTAACCGCAAACAAAGGAACAAATACGCTACTACGTGGACCGTAGTCGTGATCGGGGGCATACCAGATAATTTCACCCTGCTTCAGGGCGCGGATCATACCTTTTAGGTCTTTGCGATCCAGCATTGATTTGTTAGAACGCATTCTGCCCCAGGTCTGTAGCCAGTCGATCAATTTATTGTCGTTGGGGCGGTAAACACCGATACCGGCATTTTGTATACCGAAGATACGTGCACCGATTTCCAGAGTAAGGAAATGCAGACCAATCAACAACACACCGCGTTTTTGTTCGCGTAAAGGTAACATGTTTTCGATACCGGTTATTTTGAACCAGTACTCTACTCGCCAGTTAGGCCAGAACCATGCCATACCGGTTTCCATGACGCCCATGCCGACCGATTCAAAATTTTTCTTGACCAGTTTTTCCCGTTCTGCTGTAGGCATATCGGGGAAACAGAGCTGTAGATTGCGATGAGCGATAGCAACGCGGCGTTTCATAAAACGCATAGACAACCGGCCCAGCCCTGTGCCGATGCGATAGATGAGAGGATAAGGCAGCAATACCACCAGATAGAGTAGAACAATGCCTGCCCACGTTGGCCAGTAACGCGGGTGTAACAATGAGCGATGGAAAGAGGGGATGTGTGTCATAGCCTCAGTATCAAAAAAAGGCGAGCAATGCGCCGACGGTTAATTGAGTTATCAGCGTTTTCCTGCAGAACGACCAAAGATGGCGCGTTTGACGAAAGAACACGCGTGTGCTTTTATCCGCAAATTCAATACGGTATTCATCATATCATCTGTGAAATATGGATTTTAACGTTTGGTGACATTAAGTTGGTTGGGGAAAATAGGGCGGTGTCCCCGCACAGTGCGGCGGGGAGGTTGGTTATAATTGAGTAAACAACCCTGTCACATAATGTGGCTCGCAGCACCAATACTGCGGGGGGGACTGTGATTTTTTCTTTCCATCGAATGTCCTGTGATACCCATGTCAACTGTAAGAATCAAGGATGCCATTTGCTGTTTATTCAGTGCCCGGATTGTGCGGAAAAATATGAGGGGTGTTGTAGCGCGTTGTGTCAGGAAGAGATCCGGCTACCACTTCAAGAACAACGTCAGCGTCGGAAAAATCGAGAAGCTAGTATGAAAATATTTAATAAAGCTAAAGGATTACTGAATGCCTCATTGGGTATTCCTGTATCGGAAGAGAAAAAATAATTTAGTTGAAGAAGTGCGCAGAGCGTAATTGCTCTGCGCGGGATCTTATTTCTGGCGAACACCTTCGAGGGAAATAATTAATTCTACCTCGTGAGAGGCTGGGCCAAGATCGGTAGTGATATTAAAGTCTTTTAACATCAACTTACCTTTCGCTTCAAAACCAGCACGATATCCGCCCCATGGATCATCACCTTGGCCCATCAGTCTGGCTTCCAGTATTAGCGGTTTGGTGACACCATTTAGTATCAAATTACCGGTAATTTTTAATCCATCTCCATTTTTTTGTACGCCAGTTGATGTAAAGGTTGCCTGGGGATAATTGTCTGCATTTAATAATTCAGCACTGCGAATGTGTTTATCGCGTTCAGCCTGATTGGTATCGACACTGTTGGTATTAACAGTGACGTTGACTTTATCTGCAATGGATTATTTTCATCAAAGGTAAACGTACCGTCGAAATCTTTAAATGAACCGTAAATCCAGCTATATCCTAAGTGCTTAATACGGAATTGAATAAATGCGTGTTGTTCTTTTTTGTCAAATTTATAATCAGCGGCGGAAGCTACGTCAGTCCAGGTGAGCAGAGATGCCAGAGCTGCACCCAACAGAAGACTTTTTTTCAACATTGGTATTTTTCCCTAAATTCCAAAATGAACTAATCAACATGCCGACCGGACATGCGTTTTAATGTTACATCATGATCAATAAAGTGATGCTTCAGTGCTGCCAATGCGTGTAATACAGACAAAACGACAACCGACCATGCAAGATACAAATGAATCTTACCGGCAGTGTCTGCCTGATTTTGAATGCCACTCAGTGTCGCAGGAACAGAGAACAAGCCAAAAACAGAAATTGCTTGCCCTTCCGCGGTGGAAATCAAATAGCCGCTAATAAGAATACTGAATAACAGTAAGTACAGGAAGATATGTGCGGCTGTAGCACCAATCCGCGTTAATGCTGAATAACTGGATAGTGGTGGCGATAACCAGCGCCATATTACCCGGAAAAGCAGAACCAGAAACAGCAGAATTCCTATGCCTTTATGTATTTCCGGAGCATTGTGGTACCAGGGGTTATAATATCCCAAAGTAACCATCCATAACCCTAATGCAAACATACCATAGATCGTAATGGCACTAGCTCAGTGCAGGAGTGCGCTGATATATCCATATCGAGTTGACGTATTACGCCAAAGCATTATCGAGATCCTTATCATTAATTAGCGACCGTTCCGAGAAAATAACCGCGTGGAAACATAAAATCAATATAAAAATGACATTTTTGATGCTGTATTCTTATTTTAAAATAAAGTTAAGTTTTTATGTAAGTATCATTAAAATAGTTTGAAAAATATATCATGAGTATTATTTTTTTATTTTATTTCAATAATGAAAAAACTGATTTGTTTAATTGTTGTTTTATATTTAATTGAGTGTTTCTATGGTTGATTTTTATTTATAAACAAATAAGGTGCTTAATTATTTTGGTGGTGTGAGAAATGTGACACCGCTCAAAAGAGCGGCGTCTGGGTGGATAAATGAAATTGTGAATGGTGATAAAGATAAGAAACATTAATGCTTAAGGTAGTCAGCAGGCTGGTAGTCGTTTGATTCGATTTTGGCAATACCAGCCTCCAGAATTGAAATGAGCTGTTTTGCCACATCAGTGGTTAACCATAATGTCCGGTCAACCTGCGCTTCATCCGGCGCCTGATCCGCCGCAGAAAGGTAATGCAAACGGATCATCATTGCATCATAACTGTCAACGGTACTGATATCCCAACCCACTAGCGGGTGCGTTTGAATAATCTCATTTTTTCTGTCCATAGTTACCCCTTATTGACTAGTTACTACCGTGAGTGACTAAACGAGGTTTAAGACGGCTCTTGTGGCTGAGCAATATCAGTATATCTCTGTCGGATCCATTTATGGAAATTAAATGTAAAAAAAACTCAAGTGGATGTTTCGGCTAATTATCTTGCGAAACGAGTGATAGTGAGTGAGCAAAAATAGTACAGCACGTCATATGAAGTGTAAAATATCCATAAAAACAGTATGTATAAATGTATAAGGCCAGACAGAGGATTCTGGCCACCGGGTAACTCTCTACCTGCTAACTCTTTACCGGGTAACTATCAATAAAGGGAAAAAACATTATTCATTTTGAATGAACCAGTCGTCAGCGCTTTCCCATGTCTCTTGCAGGATTTCTGATATTCGCTCTTTGTCGTCTTTATTACCGCCAAAAACAGTTAGGTTATTTGTAGCAGCATAACGGATGTGGACCGGCGCATCCGGATAAATGCCATGCACCCGGTGACTCAGTTCTTCTGTTAGTGCCTCAAGTGCGCCTGCGGGTAGCGGGGCCGTTTTTGCTATAGTCAATTCAATACGCATGGTTGTCTCCTTTACTGTTTTTTTATACAGTAAAAGGGGGCAGGCTACAAGCAGCAATAAAGAGAAAAAATGCATGGGGAGTGACCCCCTGGCGGGCAGGGAGTCGAATACTATCAGGCGACAGACCAGTTAAGACTCTGGCCGGCAAGGAATGGAATAATACTCTCTTTGCCTGCTACGATTTCTTGCGGAAACTGCACCGGCCTGCGGTGTAATTCCAGCGTCTCTTCATTAACCGGAAGTCCATAAAAACGTGGGCCATTCAGGGAGCAGAATGCTTCTAGTTTGTCCAACGCATTCAATTCTTCAAATACAGTGGCGTAGGCACTTAATGAAGCCTGTGCATTAAAGACACCGGCACATCCACAGGATGATTCTTTGCGATGTTTGGCATGAGGAGCAGAATCGGTGCCGAGGAAAAATTTTTCGCTACCGGTAGCGACGGCTTCCCGTAGCGCTTGCTGATGGGTGTTGCGTTTGAGGATTGGCAGGCAGTATAGGTGTGGGCGAATACCGCCGACCAGCATATGGTTACGGTTAAACATCAGGTGCTGCGGTGTAATAGTGGCCGCGACGAAACGATCAGCCGATTGAACATACTGGGCAGCTTCACGAGTGGTGATGTGCTCAAATACCACTTTCAGTTCTGGAAATTGTTTGCGTAGTGGCTCCATGATGCGTTCAATGAAACGGGCCTCGCGATCAAAAATATCGACTTCCGGATCGGTCACTTCACCATGAACCAGAAGCGGCATACCCAATTTTTGCATCTCCTCAAGTATTGGGTAGATGGTGTTGATATCCGAGACACCGTGGCTGGAGTTGGTCGTTGCATGAGCCGGATAAAGTTTAGCGGCGGTAAATACGCCTTGCCGATAGCCTGAGATAATTTCATTTTTATCCAATGACTCTGTCAGATAGCAGGTCATCAATGGCTGGAAAGTATCGCCAACAGGAATGGCGGAAAGAATCCGTTGCCGATACGCTTCGGCCTGAGCCACCGTAGTAATGGGCGGCGTTAGGTTTGGCATGACGATGGCTCTGGCAAACAGGCGACTGGTGTAAGGCAGTACGGTGTTGAGCATCTGATCGTCACGCAAATGAAGATGCCAGTCATCAGGGCGGCGAATCTTCAGAACATTCGGCAAGGGGGTCATGAAAACTCCGGCAGTCAGTAAATAACGTCCCTAAAGCAGGGGAATATGGCGGGGAATAAGCATAAGCGGAAAGTGTAGCGAATGCATCCGTTCGTTGTGAAAAGGTTGAAATTAGCTTTTTGTTGGCGTTTTATGGTCGGATATTTAATCGGTTGTTATATCAATGGAGTTTATGATGGAGATTCGTATCGTCGCCAGTGTTCAGGCTAAGCCGGAATTTATTAATGAAGTCGCAGTAGCCGTTCGGCAGGTAGTGGTACCGAGTCGTCAGGAAGCTGGCAATTTGCAGTATGAGTTGCATGAAGAACTCAACAAAAGTGGCTCGTTCGTGTTTTTCGAGCGCTGGAAAAGCGAGGAAGCGATTACTGAGCATAAGCAGACTGCGCATTTCCGTGCTCTTGTTGCTCAACTGGAAGGCAAAATTGACGGCATGGATATCAAATTGCTGCAGGCGATTGTCTGAAAAAATGCCCGTCATGGACGGGCATCGAATCAGAATAAGCACCTACAACAAGGTGCTTTTTTTACATCTATTCCACAGATCGTATTTATTCCACAGATCGTATTTATTCCACGGGCCGTGTTGCCGGAGCACTGGCTTGATTCACGGCACTATGGCCGCCAGCCGAACCTTTACCCGTAAATTCAAACGCCGGGCGTTGCCAGTGGCTGATACGCGGTGCATCCGGAATATAGGCCGGTGCCGGCGCACGGGTCATCGGCGCAGTTGCGTGATGCTGGCGAGGCTGTACCACCGGCGTGGTTTCAACTGGCGGCACGATGCGCGCTTCCTGAACCGCTGATGGGGTATCAACCTGCACTGACTCATGAATAACCTGTGGCGGCTCAGTTATCTGGGCTTCAACGGGTTTATCACTGCTTGTTGTTGCTTCGTTATCGGTAACCACCGTGGCCGCCGTCTCTTCAACGCTGGCAATCGTATTTACGATCTGCGGTGCAGGCTCTTGTCTCTCTTGAGACTGGGACACTGCTTGTTGCAAGTTGGCTTCGGTAGGCTGAACCACTTCGGTTGATGCCGCTTCTTGCTGCGCCGGAACGGATACCGGGGCATCCTCTAGCGGGGCGCTTGCGAGAGCCGTGTCCAGATTTGTCACTTCAGAAGACAAAACAACCGGTGTTGCTGCCAGTTCAGGCGCAGCGGAATGCTGGACATTGGTCGTCTCAGTGGTTTGTTCCTCCACCAATTCCGATTGTTGCGGCTGCGCAACCGGATAACGAACCCAAACTTTGCCGGAGGCCATTTCTGGCGAGGCTGAAGCTTGCGCCAGTGGCATCGGCGATTGTGCAGGGTAACGCTCATCGCGGTAACGGCGACGGCGCTGACCACTGACACGCAGATGACGAGGCGAACGGCGAGAACGGCGCGGCAGACCGGTTTCACGGTTGCTTTCAGTTGCAGTTTCATTTTCTGTATCCGCAACTCCAGCAATCAATGCAACTGATTCAGGTGCGTCCTGTGCCTGAGATTCCTGAACGTGCGATACCGTCGGCGACTGTGCATCAATGTTCTCTCCGGCGGTGTTGCCATCGTCAATCCGTACTTTTTGAGATAACTGGCGGCGTTGACGACGTGGCATCACCTGAGCGGGTTTCTCCTGCTCGGCAATTGTATCTTCAACATCAGCGGCAGCGGTGTTCAGATCTTTGATTTCATTCTGTGCCTGACGTTTTTCCTCCTGACGGCGGCGTTGACGCTCGGCGCGCTGCTCGCGGCGCTGTTCATCACGAACGGCTTTGTCCTGAACGGATACTTCCGCTGTAGGTACAGTTTCGACGTCAGCATTTTGCGTCTGTACGCGTTTGTTACGACGCTGTTCATCGCGTTCACGAGGTTCGCGCGTGCGATCACGTCGGCCAGACTGACGGCGATTGTTTCGGCGTTCCTGCTTTTGCTCCTGATCGTCTGTCGCTGTTTGGGCCGCATCGACCGGTTTGTCTTTAACGTCGTTAGACGATGCAAACATGCCCTTCAATGCACCAACAAGGCGACCAAACAAGCCGCGTTCGGAGGAGGCCGGTTTTTCCACACGACTTGGTGCAGCCACTGCCGGAGCGGTTGTGGTTTCACCTGGCGGAATATCAGGCATAGTGAAGGAGGCCAGTGCCGGCTGTTCCGGTGTCCGGCGTTCAGACACTTGCTCCTCTGTTGACTGCTGGGTTTCAGCATCCAGCAACTGAGGCAACATGTAGCTCAGAGTCTGTTTTTCCTCGCCTTTACGGATGCGAAGTACGGAGTAGTGCGGAGTTTCCATGCCGTCGTGAGGTACGATAATGGCGCGAACACCGCCTTGACGTTTCTCGATAGCATTAACGGCTTCACGTTTTTCGTTAAGCAGATAAGATGCGATAGGGACCGGCACAATCGCATGGACTTCTTTGGTGTTCTCTTTCAGCGCTTCTTCTTCGATCAAGCGCAGAATCGACAGCGACAGTGATTCGTTGTCACGAATCGTACCTGTGCCGCTACAGCGCGGGCAGACGTGATGGCTGGATTCGCCTAATGACGGACTTAGCCGTTGGCGCGACATTTCCAGCAAGCCAAAACGGGAAATGCGACCGATTTGAATACGAGCGCGGTCCTGTCGTACCGCTTCACGCAGGCGGTTTTCCACTTCACGCTGATGGCGGACCGGCGTCATGTCGATAAAGTCGATAACAATCAAACCGCCCAGGTCTCGCAGACGCAACTGACGGGCAATCTCATCTGCCGCTTCCAGGTTAGTGTTGAAGGCGGTTTCTTCAATGTCGCCGCCGCGGGTGGCTCTGGCGGAGTTGATATCGATGGCGGTCAGCGCTTCGGTGGTATCAATGACGATTGAACCGCCGGAAGGCAGGCGCACTTCACGCTGGAAGGCAGATTCGATCTGCGATTCGATCTGGTAATGGCTGAACAGCGGAATTTCACCAGTATACGGCTTGATTTTGCTACTAAAGTCCGGACGCCCCAGCGCAGCGATATGCTCTTTGGCCAATTCGAGAATTTTCGGATTATCGATGAGGATTTCGCCGATATCAGGACGCAAATAATCGCGAAATGCGCGGACGATTACGTTACTTTCCTGATGAATCAGGAACGGTGCCGCTCGGCCTTCCGCCGCTTTTTTGATAGCTTCCCAGTGTTTCAGACGGAACGCCAGATCCCACTGCAGTGCATCGGCTGATTTGCCCACCCCGGCGGTACGGACGATTAGTCCCATGCCGTCCGGTAGTTCTAGTGAACCAAGCGCTTCTTTCAATTCAGTACGGTCATCACCCTCAATACGACGGGAAATGCCTCCTGCGCGTGGATTGTTTGGCATCAGCACCAGATAGCTGCCAGCCAGACTAATGAACGTCGTTAAGGCAGCCCCTTTGTTGCCGCGCTCTTCTTTGTCCACCTGAACGATAACTTCCTGACCTTCACGGAGCACATCTTTAATATTCGGGCGACCGTGAGAGTTATAGTTGCTGGGGAAGTATTCGCGTGCGATTTCTTTAAGAGGAAGGAAGCCATGTCGCTCTGCGCCATAATCAACAAAAGCGGCTTCAAGGCTGGGTTCAATGCGGGTGATTTTGCCTTTATAAATGTTTGCCTTCTTCTGTTCATGGCCGGGACTTTCAATGTCCAGATCGTAAAGCCGCTGACCATCAACCAAGGCAACACGCAACTCTTCCTGCTGAGTCGCGTTAATCAACATTCTTTTCATTGTGCTTAACTCATTATTTTTACTTGCATTATTGATAGAGCTGCGGGTGAACGCGGTGCATGACCGGAGGGGACCGATGGCCTCGTGTCTTATCGCAGGGGCGTCAACCTCACGGTTGTCGCCTGCATAGAGGCGCATGTTTCGGTAGCCTGTATTTCATCAGGAAATACAGCGCATTTACTGCGGGAACAGCTTCTGAAAAATAGGTTGCCAGATCTGATTCCATATGCCGGCCAAGCTGCAAACCACAGCTCGCTAACTGCCTGATTATTCAATACGTCTTACGCCATTGCTGCGTTTATGAGTAATCAGACAAAGATAATAATTCCGCAATTTCCCCTGTTTTACCGGAAATCAGCACGGAAAGCCAAAGCATTATTCCATTGCTGATACATCGATAGCAAGGTGACTTTGCCTGTCAATATAAAGTTTATTGTGCTGTCTTTCATCAAACTGATACCTGTTGATGCTAAAACCAGTCTGGTCGCGGACAGTAACAATATCTTCATAAGCCAGACTGACAGTTAAGCATAGAAAAAGATGTGGCGCTATCGGTGTGTGCTCTTTAAAATCCGCCTCCATGAAAACAGAGAATCCAACCGTACAGTTTCTGACAATTTCCCCTGAGGAAGCTGGTCAGCGAATCGACAATTTCTTGCGCACCCGGCTTAAAGGTGTGCCAAAGAGTATGATTTATCGCATTTTGCGTAAAGGCGAGGTGCGAGTGAATAAAAAACGTATCAAGCCGGAATACAAGCTGTTGGATGGCGATGAAGTGCGTATTCCGCCTGTGCGCCAGTCGGAGCGTGAAGAACCGGCGGTTTCCGCCAGTCTGGATAAAGTCTCAGCACTGGCGGATTGCATACTGTATGAAGATGATTATCTGTTGCTCCTGAATAAGCCATCGGGTACGGCAGTGCATGGCGGAAGCGGGCTTAGCTTCGGCGTGATTGAAGGACTTCGGGCGCTACGGCCAGAAGCGCGTTTTCTGGAACTGGTTCATCGTCTGGATCGTGATACCTCTGGTGTATTGCTGGTGGCTAAAAAACGTTCGGCGCTGCGTTCATTGCATGAACAATTGCGCGGCAAAAATATGCAGAAGGATTATCTGGCGCTGGTTCGCGGCCAGTGGCAGTCACACTGTAAGTCAGTGCAAGCGCCGCTGTTGAAAAATGTGCTGCAAAGTGGCGAGCGTATTGTCAGGGTAAATAGTGAGGGTAAGCCGTCGGAAACACTGTTTAAGGTGGAAGAGCGATTTGATTGTGCCACGTTGGTGCGTGCCAGCCCGGTGACGGGGCGAACCCACCAGATTCGTGTCCATACCCAGTATGCTGGTCACCCCATTGCTTTTGATGAGCGGTATGGTGATCGTGATTTTGATGCTCAACTGATGGATACCGGACTCAAACGCCTGTTTCTTCATGCGCAGGCATTGCGGTTTGAACATCCTCATACTGGTGAAACACTACGCATTGAGGCACCGCTTGATGCAGCTTTGCGCCATTGCCTGCTGGTTCTTCGGCAACGCCAAAACCAGAAATAAGTTGGCGTGCACGTCCTGGACTTGCGGCAGGGACGGAGCGCGCACATTATTATGGCAATAACGGGTTAACGCCTTCCTGGCGTAATAATTCCAGCAACGTAATCAGTGGTAAGCCGATAAGCGTATTTGGATCCCGGCCAGATAACCGGTCGAATAAGGTGATGCCAAGCCCTTCGCTTTTGAAGCTTCCGGCGCAGTCAACAGGATTTTCAATCTCAACATAGCGCTCAATTTCTCTGATGCCGAGTGTACGGAAATAGACATCGAATGGCTCCACGACACATTGCAGGCGTGTCGTTGCGCTGTTGAATAACGCAAGCCCAGTATAAAAGGTGATGCGCTGTCCACTGGCTTGCTGCAACTGGCGTATGGCGTTTTCCTGGGTATGGGGCTTGCCGGTAATGGTATCTCCCAATACACAGACTTGATCGCTGCCGATGATAAGGCTGTCAGGATAACGCCCGGCCAGTGACTGCGCTTTACCGATTGCCAGTCTGCGGACTAGCTCGACGGCACTTTCGCTATCATCAGGCGTTTCATCAAAATCAGGCGCTGCACATATAAACGGCAATCCCAGTTTTTCAAAAAGTGCTTTGCGATAAACAGAGGTAGAGGCAAGGACAATCCGGGACATAAATTTCAACCAGGTCATAGCGTAATCAGGTAATGCATTTTAAACTGCTTGTCGCTCTGGAAGCGAATTTGGGTGTGCGAAAGCAAATTTACGTGAAAGTACCGACATCGCCACCTTTTTCTTTGACTCTCCGTCATTACGACGTTAATATGCGCGCCCTATGCAAAAGGTAAAATTACCCTTAACCCTTGATGCGGTTCGCACTGCTCAGAAGCGTTTAGATTATGTTGGTATCTATACGGTTGAGCAGGTGATGCGTGTCGCCGAATCAGTGGTTAGTGTGGACAGTGATGTGAATGCGACTCTGTCGTTCAGCATTGACAGCCAACGGCTGGCAGTGATTGATGGGCAGGCTGATGTAACGGTGACGTTGCTGTGTCAGCGCTGCGGCAAGCCTTTCGAACATCAGGTCCACACCACGTTCTGTTTTAGCCCGGTCATCAGTGATGAACAGGCTGAAGCCTTGCCGGAAGCTTATGAACCTATCGAAGTCAATGAATTCGGTGAGGTTGATTTGTTGGCGATGATTGAGGATGAGCTCATCCTCTCTTTACCTATCGCGCCGGTGCATGATTCTGAACACTGTGAAGTGTCCGAAACGGATATGGTGTTTGGTCAGTTACCCGCTGAGGCGGAAAAACCGAATCCATTTGCCGTATTAGCCAGTTTAAAGCGTAAGTAATTAAGGAGTAAGGTCCATGGCCGTACAACAGAATAAACCTAGCCGTTCCAAACGTGGTATGCGTCGTGCTCACGATGCGCTGACCACTTCCGCTGTATCCGTAGATAAAGTTTCCGGCGAAACGCATCTGCGTCACCACGTCACTGCGGATGGTTACTACCGCGGTCGCAAGGTTGTTGCTAAGTAATTCTTGCGATTTAGCAAGGAAACACTTTGACGCGCCTAACCTTGGCGTTAGATGCAATGGGTGGGGATTTCGGTCCCTGCATTACAGTGCCTGCTGCGTTGCAGGCACTGGCTTCTAATCCAGACCTCCATTTGCTGTTGGTTGGCGATCCTTCCGCGCTTACTCCATTAGTTGCCAAAGTCGATTCCTCTTTACTCTCCCGTTTGGAAATCGTGCCGGCTGAATCGGTAATAGCTGGTGATGCGCGTCCGTCCCAGGCTATCCGAGCCAGTCGGCGGACATCTATGCGTATCGCTCTGGAGTTGATTCGGGACGGGCGGGCACAAGCCTGTGTTAGTGCAGGTAATACCGGCGCGTTGATGGGACTGGCGACGCTATTAATCAAACCCATTGAGGGCATTGATCGGCCTGCATTGGTGACCATGTTGCCTCATCTGCAACACGGAAAAAGTGTGGTGCTGGATCTGGGGGCGAATGTTGATTGCGACAGCACGATGCTGGTGCAGTTTGCCGTGATGGGATCCGTCATGGCAGAAGAGGTGCTTGGGTTAACGAATCCGCGAGTGGCGTTGTTGAACATCGGCGAAGAAGAGAGCAAAGGGCTTGCTAGTATCCGTGACGCAGCGGCGCAACTAAAAACGATGTCCTCTATTAATTATATCGGTTATCTGGAAGGCAACGAATTGCTGACCGGCAAAACGGATGTGATGGTTTGTGACGGCTTTGTCGGGAATGTCACGTTAAAAACCATGGAGGGGGTAGTGCGAATGTTTCTGTCTCTCCTGAAGGGAACGTCTGGCAGGGGAGAGCGTCGGCAAGCACAGCCATGGTGGTTGAAATTTTTAGGACGTTGGTTACAACGGCGTCTGGTCAGACGTTTCGGACACCTGAACCCTGACCACTATAACGGCGCATGTCTGTTAGGATTACGTGGAACTGTCATAAAAAGCCACGGTGCTGCGAACCAGAATGCGTTTGCTGTAGCGATTGAACAGGCGATGCAGGCGGTGCAGCGACAGCTCCCGGAGCGGATTGCGTCGCGACTAAAAGCTGTATTACCCAAGAGTGACTGAGCGTACATGTATACAAAGATTCTCGGAACGGGAAGTTATTTGCCCGCGCAAATCAGGACGAATGCTGATTTAGAAAAAATGGTGGATACGTCAGATGAATGGATTGTCACCCGTACTGGTATTCGCGAACGTCGCATTGCTGCTCCAGATGAAAGCGTTGCCGCTATGGGGTACCGTGCTGCGCTGAACGCGCTTGATATGGCAGAGATCGATAAGAATCGGGTTGGATTGCTTATCGTCGCGACGACATCGTCCAGCCATGCATTCCCAAGCTCGGCATGTCAAATCCAGCAGATGCTGGGTATTAAAGATATGATTGCTTTTGACCTCGCTGCTGCCTGCGCTGGATTTGCCTACGCATTAAGCGTTGCTGATCAGTATGTGAAAAGCGGCGCGGTAGATTACGCACTGGTCGTCGGCTCTGATGCGTTGTCCAGAACGCTTGATCCGACTGATCGTAGTACCCTGATTCTGTTTGGCGACGCGGCTGGCGCTGTGCTGCTGGGGCGTTCCGAAGAACCAGGAATCCTTTCTACGCATCTGCACGCGGATGGCAGTTACGGCAATCTTTTGTCATTGCCTAATACGAATAGGCAAGAGCCTACGCCTGCGTATCTGAGCATGGCGGGCAATGAAGTATTTAAAGTCGCTGTAACGGAACTGGCGCATATTGTTGAAGAGACGTTAGATGCGTCTGGCCTTGATAAAAGTAAACTCGACTGGCTGGTTCCCCATCAGGCAAACCTGCGCATTATCAGCGCCACGGCTAAAAAATTGGGCATGGGCATGGATAAAGTGGTAGTGACACTGGATCGCCATGGCAATACGTCCGCTGCATCTGTTCCTTCTGCGTTAGATGAGGCCGTCCGCGATGGACGAATTCAGCGTGGACAGTTGATTTTGCTGGAAGCGTTTGGCGGTGGTTTTACCTGGGGCTCTGCTCTGATTTGTTTTTGATTCATCAGGACGTATTACTATGACGAAATTTGCGATGGTATTTCCCGGTCAGGGTTCTCAGTCTGTAGGTATGTTGGCTGAACTGGCTGAACAGTTCCCGTTGATCAAAGAAACGTTTAACGAAGCTTCCTCGGTGCTGGGGTATGATTTGTGGCTGCTGTCCCAGCAAGGGCCAGCGGAAGAGCTGAACAAAACCTGGCAGACCCAGCCCGCACTGTTAACGGCATCTGTGGCACTTTGGCGTATCTGGCAGCAGCAGGGTGGTTTGTTGCCGGCATTGATGTCTGGCCATAGCCTGGGCGAATATTCTGCGTTGGTATGTGCTGGCGTGCTGGACTTCAAGCAGGCGGTCAGTCTGGTCGAGTTGCGTGGCAAGTTGATGCAGGAAGCGGTACCGGAAGGTACAGGGGCAATGTACGCCATCATTGGTCTTGATAACGACGCGATTGCCGCAGCCTGTGCCGAAGCAGCGCAAGGTCAGGTGGTTTCACCCGTTAATTTTAACTCGCCGGGACAGGTGGTTATTGCCGGAAATAAAGAAGCGGTTGAACGTGCTGGCGCAGCCTGCAAAGCCGCAGGGGCGAAACGCGCCTTGCCGTTGTCAGTCAGTGTCCCCTCTCACTGCGCACTGATGGAGCCGGCGGCTCGCAAACTGGCGGATGCGTTAGAGGCCATGACCTTCAATACACCGGAAATCCCGGTGGTTAATAATGTCGATGTACGCACTGAATCTGCCCCCGAAGCCATTCGCAGCGCACTGGTGCGCCAGTTGCATAACCCGGTTCGCTGGACCGAGTGTGTCGAATATATAGCCACCCAGGGGGTATCGACCCTGGTGGAAGTCGGTCCTGGCAAGGTGTTGTCCGGGTTGACCAAACGAATCGTTGACAGCCTTACGGCAACGGCGATTAATGATCCTGCTTCTTTATCAGCAGCGCTTGAACAGTAAAAACGGTGAAGATAATGAATTTTGAAGGAAAAATTGCCCTGGTGACGGGCGCAAGTCGTGGCATTGGTCGGGCGATCGCCGAGACGCTGGCTGCCCGTGGCGCTACCGTAATTGGCACCGCCACCAGTGAAAAAGGGGCTGCGGATATCAGCGCGTGGCTGGGGCCGAAAGGCAAAGGCTACGCGTTGAACGTTACGGATAGTGCCTCGATTGAAAGCGTTTTGGCCAGTATCAAAGAAGCATTCGGTGATATTGATATTCTGGTGAACAATGCCGGTATCACACGTGATGACCTGTTAATGCGTATGAAAGACGACGCCTGGCAGGAGGTACTGGATACCAACCTGAGTTCCGTTTTTCGTCTGTCTAAGGCGGTGTTACGCGCCATGATGAAAAAACGCTTTGGTCGCATCATCACTGTTGGGTCTGTGATTGGTTCCCGCGGCAACGCTGGTCAAGCTAACTATGCTGCTGCTAAGGCAGGACTGGTTGGTTTCAGCAAGTCGTTAGCTCAGGAAGTGGCGT
The DNA here is from genome assembly GCF_012273755.1 of Dickeya sp. CFBP 2040. NCBI lineage: Bacteria > Pseudomonadati > Pseudomonadota > Gammaproteobacteria > Enterobacterales > Pectobacteriaceae > Dickeya > Dickeya sp. CFBP 2040. The sequence continues at coordinate 49,447 of NZ_JAAVXH010000073.1, read as the reverse complement.
CTCGCGGTATTACTGTCAACGTAGTGGCTCCGGGCTTTATTGAAACCGATATGACACGAGCATTGACAGAGGAACAGCGCACGGGCATTTTGGCGAATGTTCCTGCCAACCGGCTGGGTGATGCTAAAGAAATCGCAAGTGCTGTGGCGTTTCTAGCCTCTGATGAGGCGGGTTACATCACCGGCGAAACATTGCATGTCAATGGTGGCATGTATATGATCTGATGAGTAACACGGTAATTTGCGTTAATTTGCAGCGAAAACTGTAAAAAGCACAAAATCTTGGTTCGACCAGTCTTGATTTTGTTGCATCTTTTTCAACATTTTATACACTACGAAAACCATCGCGAAAGCGAGTTTTGATAGGAAATTTAAGAGTATGAGCACTATCGAAGAACGCGTTAAGAAAATCATCGTTGAACAGCTGGGTGTTAAGCCTGAAGAAGTCGTGAACAATGCCTCTTTCGTTGATGACTTGGGCGCTGATTCTCTTGACACTGTTGAACTGGTAATGGCATTGGAAGAAGAATTCGATACCGAGATTCCAGATGAAGAAGCTGAGAAAATCACGACTGTTCAGGCAGCCATTGATTTCATTCAGGCTAATCAGCAGTAATCGAACATATCTAGGCGGTCGTCCGACCGCCTAAGTTTTCTTCTACCTCAGTATCATTTTTTCCCTCCCTGGAGGATCAGCGTGTCTAAGCGTCGAGTAGTTGTGACTGGTCTGGGCATGTTATCTCCTGTCGGCAATACAGTAGCGTCAACCTGGAATGCTCTGCTTGCCGGTCAGAGTGGCATCAGCCTGATTGATCATTTCGATACTAGTGCCTATGCAACGCGTTTTGCTGGCTTAGTAAAGGACTTTAACTGTGAAGATTTCATCTCGCGCAAAGAAGCGCGCAAGATGGATGCCTTTATTCAATACGGGATTGCCGCAGGCATTCAGGCCATGCAGGATTCAGGCCTTGAGGTAACGGAAGCTAATGCGAGCCGCATCGGAGCCGCTATTGGGTCAGGTATTGGTGGCCTTGGACTGATCGAGGAAAACCATGGCGCGCTGATGCATGGTGGTCCGCGTAAAATCAGTCCGTTTTTTGTGCCATCCACTATCGTTAACATGGTCGCAGGGCACCTGAGCATCATGTTCGGCTTGCGTGGTCCTACCATATCGATCGCCACTGCCTGTACTTCTGGTGTGCATAACATCGGCCACGCTGCACGCATTATCGCGTACAACGATGCCGATGTTATGTTGGCCGGCGGGGCGGAAAAAGCCAGTACCCCTCTGGGGGTCGGCGGATTTGGTGCGGCACGAGCGCTGTCAACCCGCAACGACAACCCACAGGCGGCGAGCCGTCCGTGGGACAAAGATCGCGATGGATTTGTGTTGGGCGACGGCGCCGGTATTTTGGTACTCGAAGAGTATGAACATGCCAAAAAGCGTGGCGCGAAAATCTATGCCGAGATCGTCGGTTTTGGTATGAGCAGCGATGCCTACCACATGACCTCCCCACCGGAAAGTGGTGCAGGTGCGGCGCTGGCGATGGAGAATGCCTTGCGTGATGCAGGTATTTCTACGAGTCAGGTGGGTTATATCAATGCGCACGGAACGTCTACGCCGGCTGGTGACAAGGCGGAAGCACAGGCAGTGAAATCGGTTTTCGGTGCGGATACTCGCGTGTTGGTCAGTTCGACCAAATCGATGATCGGCCACCTGCTGGGTGCAGCGGGTGCGGTGGAGTCAATCTTTTGTATTATGGCGTTGCGTGATAACGCTGTTCCGCCGACCATCAACCTGGATAACCCTGATGATGGTTGCGATTTAGATTTCGTTGCGCACGAGGCTCGTCAGGTCGCCAACATGGAATACACCTTGTGTAACTCCTTTGGTTTCGGCGGCACCAATGGTTCCGTGGTGTTCCGTAAAGTCTGATGTGATGTTTTAATAATAAGCCCGGTTCTGCCGGGCTTTTTTTTGTCTGTTCAAAAATCAGATATTGCCGCTTGCCGGACGCAAAGACGGCTGACAGGCTTGCACCCTGGCCGAGGAGGCGGATATGTGGTGGATTGACGGGAAAGCAGAACAGCAATTACCGGTTTCGGATCGCAGCGTACAATTTGGTGACGGTTGTTTTACCACCGCCAGAGTCGTTGCAGGGCAAATAATATGGCTGGAGCGACATATTCTGCGGCTACAGCAGGCGGCGGAAAAATTGCTGCTGCCGGATGTTGACTGGCAACAACTGGGTGATGAGATGCAGCGGGCAGCAGCGGGCCGCGTCGATGGTGTGGTGAAGGTCATCATCAGCCGGGGGAACGGTGGCCGTGGCTATAGTCCGGCGGGATGTGACAACCCTGTACGCATAGTGATGCAGGCACCATATCCACAACATTACGTCAATTGGCGTCAGGATGGCATCCGGCTGGCGCTTAGCCCGGTTACGCTGGCGCAAAGCGCGTGGCTGGCGGGTATCAAACATCTGAACCGACTGGAGCAGGTGCTGATCCGCACGCATCTTGAACGCTCTGGTGCCGACGAGGCACTGGTGCTTGACACCTCCGGTGCGCTGGTGGAATGCTGTGCGGCTAATTTATTCTGGCGCAAAGGAAAGCGGGTGTTTACGCCGGATATCGCGCTTTGCGGCGTTGACGGTGTGGCTCGTCGGCATATTATGGCGCTGTTGCAGGCCTCTGCGTTTACGCTTCATGTGGTGTCAGAACCACTGGAGGCGTTGGCAGATGCGGACGAAGTGCTGGTGTGTAATGCGCTGATGCCGGTTATACCTGTAAACCAGGCGCATATCTGGTGTTATCGCTCACGAGAGTTGTTCGACTTTCTGAGTCCTAATTGTGAGTTGTGATGCGTTATGAAGAGAATAAAGTGGGGTCTTGGGATTATTGTTCTATTGGTAATCGGTGTCTGGATTGGGTGGAAGCAAATACAGCATTTCGCCGCTTCACCGCTGACCATCAAACAGGAAACCATTTTTACTCTCCCTGCCGGCACGAATCGTGAAGGCTTAAAAGATTTGCTGGTGGAACAGCAGATTGTTGGCGACAGTCACTGGTTTGCGTGGTTGCTGTATCTGGAGCCGGAACTGTCGACCTTTAAAGCCGGAACTTATCGGTTGATGCCGGGTATGGCGGTGCGCGAGATGTTGGTGTTGCTGGCCAGCGGCAAAGAAGCGCAGTTTTCGCTGCGGTTCGTGGAAGGCTCACGCCTGAAGGACTGGCAGGAAACGCTGAAGTCTGCACCTTATCTCAGGCACACGCTGGACGATAAAACTCCACAGGAGATTGCTGAAGCGGTAGGGTTGAAAGACAAGCCCAATCCTGAAGGCTGGTTTTATCCGGATACCTATCTCCATACTGCCGGGATGAGTGATAAATCGATCCTGCAACGTGCGCATCAGCGGATGGTAAAAATACTGAATGACGTCTGGGCTGCGCGGGATGAGGGATTGCCTTATAAAACCCCTGAAGAGCTACTGGTCATGGCGTCGTTGATTGAAAAAGAAACGGCAATTAATGACGAGCGGCCATTGGTGGCGTCGGTGTTTATCAATCGTCTGCGTGCGGGGATGCGGCTGCAAACTGACCCGACGGTGATCTACGGAATGGGCGAGAGTTATAACGGTGTGATTACCCGCAGTGCGCTGGAGGCTCCCACACCATACAATACCTATGTCATCAGCGGGTTGCCGCCAACGCCTATTGCCATGCCGAGTAAGGCATCACTTGAAGCGGCAGCGCATCCGGCCAAGACCAGCTATCTCTATTTTGTGGCCGACGGCAAAGGTGGTCACACATTTACCTCTAACCTGAACGATCATAATCGTGCCGTACAGGTATATCGTTCCGCGCAGGCTGCTGCTGCCGGAAAGGAAAAGCATGAATAGTAAATTTATTGTGATTGAAGGCCTGGAAGGTGCAGGCAAGACCAGCGCTCATACTGTGGTAGTGGAAACGCTGCGGGCATCGGGCATTGATGATGTCATTTTTACCCGCGAACCCGGCGGCACGCCGCTGGCGGAAAAACTGCGTGAGCTTATCAAACAAGGCGTCGCAAATGAAAAGCTGACAGATAAAGCGGAATTACTGATGTTGTACGCAGCACGCGTGCAACTGGTGGAAAACGTGATTCGCCCGGCGCTGGCCCGTGGCGCTTGGGTAGTGGGTGATCGACATGATCTTTCTTCTCAGGCTTATCAAGGGGGAGGGAGGGGGATCGATCCGCACCTGATGACCTCGTTGCGGGATACGGTGCTGGGTGATTTTCGCCCCGATTTGACGCTTTATCTGGATATCCCACCTGAGCTGGGGCTGAAACGCGCTCGCCAGCGCGGTGAACTGGACCGTATCGAGCAGGAGTCGCTGGCGTTTTTCGAACGAACCCGTGCGCGCTATCAGCAATTGGCGGCAGCCGATGCGTCTATCGTGACGATTGATGCATCCCGCGAGCTGACTCAGGTCAGCGCCGACATTCGGCAGGTGTTGTCCAACTGGTTGCGGCAATTAAACGGGCGAGGGGAGTGAGCCGTTGATGGAGTGGTATCCCTGGCTGAATGTCCCTTACCGCCAGTTGCTGGCGTCGCATCAGGTGAAGCGCGGTCATCACGCGTTGTTGCTACATGCCATTGATGGCATGGGCGATGCTTCGTTGATGTACGCATTTAGCCGTTGGTTGCTGTGCCAGCAGCCGGAAGGGGCAAAGAGTTGTGGACGCTGCCATTCCTGCGAATTGATGAATGCGGGTACCCACCCAGATTGTCATACCCTCAGTCCTGAAAAAGGCAAACTCAGTCTGGGCGTTGATGCGGTGCGCGCTGCGCTGGAGCAGGTGTACCAGCGTTCACGACAGGGTGGGGCAAAGGTGGTCTGGCTGCCGCTGGCGGAAAATCTCACCGAAGCCGCGGCTAACGCGTTGCTGAAAACGTTGGAGGAGCCGCCGGCGCAAACCTATTTCCTATTGGGATGCCGCGAGCCAGGCCAGTTGCTGGCAACGTTGCGCAGTCGCTGCCTGCATTTGTATTTGGATGTGCCGACTGAGCAGCAAGGCATACAGTGGCTACGTGCACGCGGTCATAATGATGAGACGGCGGTTCAGAGTGCGTTGCGGCTGGCTGCGGGTGCACCATTGGCGGCTGACGCCTTGTTGCAACCTGATAGCTGGAAGGCGCGCCAGATGGTCTGTCAGCAGTTAAGTCACAGCTTGCAATCTGGTGATGCATTGGCGCTGTTATCCGTGCTGAATCATGATGATGCCGACCGCCGTATCCATTGGGTATGCGCCTTGTTTCTGGATGCGCTGAAATGGCGTCATCAAGCCGCTGGTCAGCGCACTAACCAGGATCAGGCATCGCTGGTGGCGCAACTGGCATCACAACTTGGCGATGCCCGATTGCATCATAGCCTGCGGCGTTGGCTGTACTGTCGTTACCAACTGTTGTCGGTGACGGGCGTTAACCGCGAATTGTTATTAACGGAACTACTGCTGGCGTGGGAGAACCTGTTGTCATCTCCGACGCTACCGGTGCCGTCATTTTTTTCCTGAATATCGGAAGTCCTGATTATGTTGTTAGTTGATTCCCATTGTCATCTTGATGGTTTGGATTATCAGTCGCTGCACAAAGATGTCTCTGACGTACTGAATAAGGCTCGTGAACGTGATGTGGGCTTTTTGCTGGCGGTTGCCACCACATTGCCGGGATTTCGCGCCATGACCGAGTTGATCGGCGAGCGCGACAATGTGGCGTTTTCCTGTGGCGTGCATCCGCTCAGTCAGGAAGCACCATACGATTTTGCTGAATTGCGTACGCTGGCAGCCTTGCCATCGGTAGTGGCGTTGGGGGAAACCGGGCTGGATTACTATTATCAGCAGGAGACTATTGCGCAACAGCAGGCGTCATTCCGTGAGCATATTCGTATTGGTCGGGCGCTGAACAAGCCGGTGATTGTGCATACCCGTTCCGCCCGCGAGGATACACTTGCCATCCTGCGTGAAGAAAAAGCGCAAGAGTGTGGCGGCGTGCTGCACTGTTTTACCGAAGATAGGGAAACGGCGGAGAAACTGCTGGATTTGGGATTCTATATTTCCTTTTCCGGGATCGTGACTTTCCGTAATGCAGATGCCTTGCGCGACGTTGCCCGCTATGTACCACTGGATCGGCTGCTGATTGAAACCGATTCCCCCTGGCTGGCGCCGGTTCCCTACCGCGGCAAGGAAAATCAGCCCGCCTACGTACGCGATGTGGCTGAATATCTGGCTGTACTCAAGAATGTCAGTCTCGAACAACTGGCATCCACCACCACCGAAAATTTTGCCCGACTATTCCACATTGATGCCGCACGGTTGACCGTGGCCTGATACTGGTTGAGAATACGCGAGTTTTTTTGGGCTTCGTAATTAATCGCTGATAATCCCTGCTATTTTCGGCCTATTCTGTACTGTGGCGGGGATTGATTTTAGCGTTAGATCACAAACCATAAGACTTCTGATAGTAACGTGGGTTTCCCATGAGTTGAAACGTGACTGCTATCAAACATTTGACGCGGTAATTATTTTACCCTGCGTAAAAATTAATGAGGATGCATATCACATCCCGACCGCATGAAGGATGACCTCCCCACCTTCAGTGAACTGTCAGAAGTAGAAGCACTATTACTCAGGAGCACTCTCTATTATGTTTAAGAATGCATTTGCAAACCTGCAAAAAGTAGGTAAATCGCTGATGCTGCCAGTGTCCGTGCTGCCTATCGCCGGTATTCTACTGGGCGTCGGGTCGGCCAACTTTAGCTGGCTGCCAGCAGTTGTTTCCAGCGTGATGGCGCAGGCGGGTGATTCGGTTTTTGCCAACATGCCGCTGATTTTTGCTATCGGCGTGGCGTTGGGCTTCACCAATAATGACGGCGTGTCTGCGCTGGCTGCGGTAGTTGCTTATGGCATTATGGTGAAAACCATGGCGGTAGTCGCGCCGCTGGTGCTGCATATGTCGCCGGCGGATATCGCTGCTAACCACATGGCCGACACCGGCGTGTTGGGGGGCATTATCGCTGGTGCGATAGCCGCCTCCATGTTCAACCGCTTTTACCGTATTCGGTTGCCGGAATACCTCGGCTTTTTTGCCGGTAAGCGCTTTGTGCCGATCATTTCCGGCCTGACTGCCATTATTAGCGGTGTGGTGTTGTCGTTCATTTGGCCGCCGGTGGGCAGCGCGATTCAGACGTTCTCTCACTGGGCTGCTTACCAGAACCCGGTGCTGGCGTTTGGTATCTATGGCATCGTTGAACGTAGCCTGGTACCGTTCGGTCTGCATCATATTTGGAACGTGCCGTTCCAGATGCAGGTTGGTGAATTCACCAACGCCGCCGGTCAGGTGTTCCATGGCGATATTCCGCGTTATATGGCAGGCGACCCGACGGCGGGTAAACTGTCTGGCGGCTTCCTGTTCAAAATGTATGGTCTGCCGGCTGCTGCTCTGGCTATTTGGCATTCGGCTAAACCAGAAAACCGTGCCAAAGTGGGCGGCATCATGATCTCCGCCGCGCTGACCGCGTTCCTGACCGGTATTACCGAACCTATCGAGTTTTCCTTCATCTTCGTAGCGCCGATTCTGTATGTCATCCACGCCATTCTGGCTGGCCTGGCATTCCCGATCTGTATTCTGCTCGGTATGCGTGACGGCACCAGCTTCTCGCATGGCCTGATCGACTTCATCGTGCTGAGCGGCAACGGCAGCAAGCTGTGGCTGTTCCCGATTGTCGGCCTGTGCTACGCCGCGGTTTACTACACGGTATTCCGCGTGCTGATCGCCAAATTAGACCTGAAAACTCCGGGTCGTGAAGAATCGTCCTCTGAGCAGTCTGCTCAGGGCAGTTCTGAAATGGCAGCGTCGCTGGTGTCCGCATTTGGCGGTAAAGAAAACATCACTAACCTGGATGCCTGTATCACCCGCCTGCGTGTCAGCGTGAGTGATGTGTCCAAGGTTGACCAGGCCGAGCTGAAAAAACTGGGCGCTGCGGGTGTGGTGGTTGCTGGCTCCGGTGTGCAGGCGATCTTTGGTACCAAGTCCGACAACCTGAAAACCGATATGGATGATTACATCCGTAATCACTGAAATATTCGTCACTACTGACGAATGACAGGGAGTTGACGAAAAGGGGCTACGGCCCCTTTTTTACATCCTGACATTTCCTGGCAGGACAGAATCGGAGATTCGGCAGTAGGATGATAAAAGTTGTCGTGCATGATACATCTGTTGTCATTACCGACAGCGTAATAATTAACGCCGCCCTGAATAACAACATCGTCCGTCAAGGGCGTATAACCACATCATCTTTCAGAGGGAACAGCGAATGCAGATTTCAGCTGAGCGCTTAACGCAGATAGCCTATGAACTGTTACGTCATGTCGGGTGTGACCACGATGAAGCCGAGTGTGTGGCGCTTCATCTGGTCGGCGCCAATCTCAAAGGGCATGACAGCCATGGAGTCGGTATGTTGCCGGAATACGCCAATTTTATCGCCGCAGGCACCATGTGTCCTAATACCCCGGCTCGCCTGTTGCAGGATAACGGCGCGGTGCTGCAATTTTCCGGTGATCGCGGATTCGGGCAGCGAACCGGGCGCGAGGCGATGCTGGCGGCGATTACGCGAGTGAAAACCACCGGCGTTTGCCTGATGACGCTGGCATCAACTTGTCATCTGGGCCGCATCGGCAACTACGGTGAAATGGCGGCACAGGCTGGGCTGATTTCGATCCATTTCGTCAACGTTGGTGATATTGCACCGCTGGTGGCGCCGTTTGGCGGCAGCGAAGCACGCTTTGGTACCAACCCTATTTGTATCGCTTTTCCGGGCAGTGATGACAATCCCGACTTTATTCTGGATTTTGCTACCAGCATGGTGGCGCTGGGCAAAACGCGCGTGGCCTGGCTGGCGGGTAAAACCTTTGATGAGCCGGTAATGCTGGACCATGACGGGCGACCAAGCGCTGACCCTAGAGTGATGTGGGAAGGTGAGACAACCGGTGCATTGTTGCCGATTGCGCGTCACAAGGGCGGCGGCCTGATTCTTGCTGCGGAATTGCTGGCGGGCATTCTTTCCGGCGGTGGCACCATTCATCCGGGTAACCCGCGTGAAGGCGCTATTGTTAACAACATGACCACTATTCTGATTGACCCGACGAAGCTGGTGGGTATGGCGTGGCTGCAACAGGAATATGATGCCATGCTGGCGTATGTTCGCGCATCGCGTTCGCCGGATCTGTCCTCGTCGATTTTGGTTGCCGGTGAACCAGAGCGTCTGGCCCGTCAGCAGCGCCTGGCTGAAGGCATCTCCATTTCTGACGGTGAGTGGAGAAAGATTACCGATGCCGGGTGTTCGCTGGGGATGCCTGCGGAATTTTTCGAGGCATAGCTCTGTGGACAGGGCATGGCAACCATCGACAAAGAGAGTTGAAAAATATTGGATTTATCACTCATACTGCAAGCCGGATTGCTGAATAGCGCTCGTTTTTAAAGGAACTGTGTTATGGCTGAAGAAACCATTTTCAGTAAAATTATTCGTCGGGAAATCCCTGCCGATATCGTCTATCAGGACGAACTGGTGACGGCTTTTCGTGATATTGCGCCGCGTACGCCTACCCACATTTTGATTGTGCCGAATGTTCTGATTCCTACTTTGAATGATACCGCGCCGGAGCATGAAGCTGCGTTGGGCCGCATGATCACGGTTGCTGGTAGTCTTGCCCGTCAGGAAGGGATTGCAGATGACGGTTACCGTCTGATTATTAACTGCAATCGCCACGGCGGACAGGAGGTGTATCACATCCATATGCATCTGCTGGGTGGCCGCCCACTGGGGCCGCTGCTGGCTGGTTGATGCGGTCATGCGGATATTGTTACCGGGCACATGGCTCGTGCTGCTGCTGGGAATGTCGCTTATCGGATGCAGCAAGACAGCCAGCCTGAGCATTAATTCCAAACAGACGCTGGTGCTGGACGCCTCGGTAACGGCTGCCGGCATCAGCGCTTCTCGCCCGTCGCTGTCGCGTGGCAGCGCAGGTCAGCAGGCGTCTGCCCGTATCAGCAATAGGTCGGAGCAACCGGTGGCGCTGCACTATCGCTTTTACTGGTATGATCAGCAAGGGCTGGATGTCCCGCCGCTGGGGTCCAGCCAGACGGTGGTAGTCCCTGCTCATACGGATATCTCCCTTGGTGCGACGCATACCAATCCGGCAGCCAGTCAGGTGCGGCTTTATCTTTTTCTCTGATGCGTGATTGAGAGGATAGACATGAAAAAATATCTTGGCATCGTGCTGGTGGCGCTGGTCATTGCAGGTTGTAGCAGCCGTGAGCCGCAAACAGAACAACCGGCTACCATTGAGCCTGCCGTTCCAGCCAGGCCGGTGAAACCGCAACTGCCATCACCAGAAAGCCAGCCGTTGCCAACACCGCCAAAAATTCAGGTACCGGTACTCAACTGGTCGGCTGCGGTAACGCCGCTGGTTGGGAAGATGGTGAAAACAGATGGCATCGCCAGGGGCAGCATTCTGCTGTTGAATAAACTCAAGAACAATACCAATGGTTCGCTGCAAACCGCTCAGGCGACGACGGCGCTGTACAACGCGTTGGCTGCGTCCGGGCAGTTTACCATGGTGTCTCCTGAGCAATTGGGCGTGGCCCGGCAGTCACTGGGATTATCCGAAGAGGATAGCCTGGAATCACGCAGCAAAGCGGTAGGGCTGGCCCGTTACCTTGGCGCACAGTATGTGCTGTATGCCGATGCCAGTGGAGACGTGAAAGCGCCGGATTTGTCGATGCAACTGATGCTGGTGCAGACCGGTGAAATAGTCTGGTCCGGCAATGGCACGGTACGCCAGCAGTGAGGCGCTGAACGCGCTGTTACAGCAGGCTTTGCCGGCGGTAGCGACCGCCGGTTTTCATTTACAGCCGATTAATGGCTTGAGTCACCAAAGCTGGCTGGTGGCTTCTCCGGTCGGGATGTGGCTGGCGCGTGGAGAAACGCCGCAAGGGCGGCAACTGGGAGCGTCTCGACAGCGCGAGTTTCAGGTGCTGCGCAAACTGAGTGGGCAGTCACTGGCACCGCGTCCGGTGTGCTGGCGAGAGGGGTGGTTGCTGGTAGAGTGGCTGGCAGGCGAGCCGGCCAATGCCCGTCAGTTTGCGCAATCACTGGCGGAAGGACAGCTGGCGGCATTGATGGCGCGTCTGCATCATGTGCCGCGTTATGGCTACCCACTACCGTTGAAACGCCTGATGGCCCAGCACTGGCAGCATATGGACCCGGCCCGACGTTCGCCACGGCTAATGCGTGCCTGCCAACGGGTGATCAACAAGCCATTACCGACGCCGTTACTGATTGCGCCGCTGCATCTGGATGTGCATCCCGGTAATCTGTTGTGTACGAATAAAGGATGGCGGTTGATTGACTGGGAGTACGCGGCGGATGGCGATATTGGGCTGGAACTGGCGTTGCTGTTCCGCGGCGGTGAACTGAATGACGCGCAGCAACAGGATTTTTTGCAAGCATACTGCCAGCACTGGCCCGGTTTGTGTCCGACCTCATTGCGACGGCAGGTCGCGCGTTGGCAATATTGGGTGGATTATCTGGTGCTGATGTGGTTTGAAGTTCGCTGGCGACAGACTGGTGAGGCGTATTACCGGCAAACGGCCAATGCGTTGCGTGACACGACGGGATGATCTGACTGAGCGCTGTCTGCCAGGTTAGTCACCGGTGTGCGCGGTCTGGCCGTGACCAATGGCAATTAACAGAAAGAGGTTTTTGTGGGTCCGTTAATGTTAGATGTGGCCGGCTATGAGCTGGACGCAGAAGATCGCGAGGTGCTGGCGCACCCGCTGGTAGGGGGCGTGATCCTGTTTAGCCGCAATTTTCACGATGCCGACCAACTGGCAGAGCTGGTGCGTCAGACGCGGCGCGCTTCACGTGAACGGCTGGTAGTGGCGGTGGATCAGGAAGGTGGCCGGGTACAGCGGTTTCGTGACGGTTTTACCGCACTGCCGGCTGCGCAGTCTTTTGCCGCATTAAATCCGTTACCGCAGGCACAACAACTGGCGCAAGAGGCTGGCTGGGTGATGGCGGCGGAGATGACCGCCATGGATATCGATATCAGTTTCGCGCCTGTGCTGGATGTGGGTCATCAGAGCGCCGCGATTGGCGACCGTTCCTTCCACCACGACCCGGATACCTTGCTGGCGGTGGTTGAGCATTTTATTGTGGGTATGCGTACCGCCGGTATGAAGGCGACAGGCAAGCATTTCCCTGGACATGGCGCGGTAACGGCAGACTCCCATAAGGAAACGCCGCGAGACGGGCGACCGCTAGCGCAGATTCGGGAACGGGATATGCGGGTATTTCGGGACCTGATCGCTCGGCAGCAGTTAGATGCCGTGATGCCTGCGCATGTCATTTATAGCGATGCCGATCCTAGCCCGGCCAGCGGGTCGCCGTACTGGCTGCGGCAGATATTGCGTCAGGAATTGGGATTCGGCGGCATCATCTTTTCTGATGACCTGTCGATGGAAGGCGCGGCGGTGATGGGGGGCTATGCGGAGCGTGCACAAGCCTCACTGGATGCAGGCTGCGACATGATTCTGGTCTGCAATCAGCGTCAGGGGGCGATTAACGTATTGGATAATCTGCCTGTGGTCAACGTACCGGGGCTGGAGACGCTTTATCATCGTGCAGTGATAACGCGACGGGAACTGCTGAATTCATCGCGCTGGAAGCAGGCGACGTCGCAGTTGACGGCACTGAGTGAACGCTGGCAGGCACATAAAGCGGCGAGTTAAATCACCCGCTAAACAACGCTGGAGGGAAAGCACAGATGATCATCTATTTGCACGGTTTTGATTCAAGCAGTCCGGGTAATCATGAAAAAGTGCTGCAGTTGCGGTTCATCGACCCGGATGTCCGACTGATAAGTTACAGTACCCTGCATCCACGTCATGACATGCAGCATCTGCTTAGGGAAGTGGATAAGATGCTGCAAGGGAATGCAGATGATTGTCCGCTGATTTGCGGCGTTGGACTGGGGGGCTTCTGGGCTGAACGCATCGGTTTTCTGTGTGATATCCGTCAGGTGGTGTTCAACCCCAATCTGTTCCCGCAAGAGAATATGGCAGGCAAAATTGATCGCCCGGAAGAATACGTCGATATCGCCACCAAATGTGTGGAGAATTTTCGAGAGAAAAACCGCGACCGTTGTATGGTCGTGTTGTCGCGGCATGACGATATGCTGGATAACCAGCGCAGCGCCCGCCTGCTGGGCGAGTATTACGAAATCATCTGGAACGAGACAGAAGGCCATAAGTTCCGTGATATCTCTTCACACCTGCAACGTATCAAAGCCTTTAAATCATTAGGCTGATTTTCCCACCGGTTGTTTTTCATGGTTGTCAGGCCCGCGCCATGCGGGTTTGACAGCGCATCCTTTTTTTAAATTCACTCTAATTCGTTGTCTTAACCTGTCTAATTTTGCATGTTGGCGATATGTAACTAAAATAAATTGATATAAATCAATTTTGGTATGACCAAATGACCTTACATGGTATTCTCATAGCAGATATCCCATTTTATTTTCATAACCATATGTAATTAAAGGATATTGTTTTTTACTCTTTATTAACTATTGGTTCACAAATTTTCAGGGGGTCATTTTGACATCATTGCCAATCAAGAAAATCGTGATTGTCGGCGGTGGCGCCGGAGGGCTGGAATTAGCAACCAGCCTGGGTCGCAAGCTGGGGCGTAAAAATAAAGCAGAAATCACATTGGTGGATCGCAATCACAGCCACCTGTGGAAACCGCTGCTGCACGAAGTCGCAACCGGCTCGCTGGATGATGATATGGATGCGCTGAGCTACCTGGCGCACGCCCGCAATCATCATTTCAATTTCCAACTGGGTATGCTGACCAATATTGACCGTGAACAGCGTTCTATCCAACTGGCTGAAATCCGTAATGAACAGGGGGAACTGCTGGTGGCGGCCCGTTCATTGCCGTACGACATCCTCGTCGTTGCGTTGGGCAGTACCTCCAATGACTTCGGCACGCCGGGTGTCAAAGATCACTGTATTTTTCTGGATAACCCGAAACAGGCGCGCCGTTTTCATAATGAAATGCTCAACCTGTTCCTTAAATTCTCTGCCTCTCAGGGCGAAAACGAGAAGGTTAATATTGCGATTGTCGGGGGCGGCGCTACCGGGGTGGAGTTGTCCGCTGAGCTACACAATGCAGTAAAACAACTACACAGTTACGGGTTTGACAGCCTCAGTAATCAGGCACTGAACGTGACGCTGGTGGAAGCGGGCGAGCGTATTCTGCCTGCATTGCCACCGCGTATTTCTGCGGCGGCGCATCATGAACTGACCCAACTCGGTGTTCGCGTTCTGACCAAAACCATGGTGACCAGCGCTGAGCAGGGAGGGCTGAATACCAAGGATGGCGAATTTATTGACGCCGACCTGATGGTGTGGGCAGCGGGCATCAAAGCAGCCGACGCCATGAAGGACATCGCTGGTCTGGAAACCAACCGGATTAACCAACTGATGGTGGAGCCAACGTTACAGACTACGCGCGATCCGGCCATTTTCGCCATTGGCGATTGTGCCTCTTGCCCTCAGCCGGGCGGCGGTTTTGTGCCTCCGCGCGCGCAGGCTGCGCATCAGATGGCATCGCGTTGTTACAGCAACATTCTGGCGTTGATGAATAATCAGCCGCTGAAACCCTATGTCTACAAAGACCACGGTTCGCTGGTGTCATTGTCCAAATTCAGTACCGTTGGCAGCCTGATGGGCAACCTGATGCGCGGCTCGGTGATGGTGGAGGGACGGATTGCCCGCTTCGTTTACATTTCGCTATATCGTATGCATCAGATTGCACTGCATGGCTATCTCAAAACCGGCCTGATGATGCTGGTCGGCAGCATCAATCGAGTCATTCGTCCTCGTCTTAAACTGCACTAAAATCGGATTTTTTCTGGTCCTGCGTCTTTGGTTGCCTGCCGTCTGGCGGGCAACCTGTCATTCCT
The DNA here is from genome assembly GCF_012273755.1 of Dickeya sp. CFBP 2040. Lineage (NCBI taxonomy): Bacteria > Pseudomonadati > Pseudomonadota > Gammaproteobacteria > Enterobacterales > Pectobacteriaceae > Dickeya > Dickeya sp. CFBP 2040. Next base: position 34,375 of record NZ_JAAVXH010000073.1, on the reverse strand, counting down.
GATGCTGCTATTGCCTGGACATACAATTTCCATTCATAACAATTACCAGCCATAACAATGACTGGTTATGGTAATTACCATTCATGATAATTATTTTTCATGGTAAGTGACTATCATGTAAATTGCCTGATATTTTCACATATCTAAGAATAAAATATTTACATAAAGGAAACTAAAGGTAAGAAAAATCTCAAATGTAACATTTATGTTATCTGTATAACCTTTTTGAGGTAGTAATCCGATTGAGAGCGTCGGGGGGATTAGGCAGACTTTAACTCACACAGACGGCGCAGCGCGTACGCCGTGTCCCGAAAGGCCGAAAAATTAGGGCTTCGGGTAAGCTATCAGCCCATCAGGAGCAATTTAAGGCTTCGATGCTGGGCGCGATGGAAGATGCGTGGTTATCTATATCAGGAGGTTTCCTGTGAACAAGTCAATGTTAGCAGGTATGAGTATCGGTATAGCCGCAGCTCTGGGCGTGGCAGCCGTCGCCAGTCTGGATGTTTTTGCGTCCAGACCACAGTTTGCACAGGTGCTGACGGCAACCCCCATCAAAGAAACCGTAAAAACACCGCGTCAGGAATGCCGCAATATCGTTGTGACACGTCGTCAGCCCGTGCAAGATGAAAACCGTATTGCCGGGTCGCTGTTGGGCATGGTCGCTGGCGGTGTACTGGGGCACCAGTTTGGTGGTGGCCGAGGCCGTGACGTAGCAACAGTGGCTGGTGCGCTGGCCGGTGGCTATGCGGGCAATCAGGTGCAGGGGAAAATGCAAGACAGTGATGTCGCGGCGTCCACACAGCAGCGTTGCCAGACGGTGTATGACAAGACGCAGAGAGTGCTGGGCTATGATGTCACGTATAAAATCGGCAATCAGGAAGGCAAAATCCGGATGGATCGTGACCCAGGTACGCGCATCCCGCTTGATCGTAATGGTCAACTGATTATTAATCAGTCCAGTTGATGCGTGGAGTCGTCAGGCCCGCAAAGTCATACTGCTGACTGCGGGCCTGACGTTGATGCTTTCAGCCTGACTCAGGCATCATACAAATCGGTATCCTGTACCAGCGAATGGCGTTGGCTGGGTCGGATACGTTTTACGGAATCTCTTAGCGCCAGCGTGCCATTCAGCAGAATATTGCCGATCCCTCTCCCCGGTTGCATCAACTGCAGTTGTAATAATCTGACGGCTTCTCGCCCCAGCTCTTCTCGTGGGATCAGCACTGAGGTCAGCGGAATATCGTGTACCGCCGCCAGATTGGCACCATCCATACTCATCACTGAGATATCCTGCGGTACGCGCAGTTTTGCTTTATGCAGCGCATTGACGGCACCGACAGCCATAAAGTCACCGCCCGCCAGTATGGCGGTTGGGTACTGCTCGTGTGGGCAGGTAGCCAGAAAATCGGTGACCGCCTGTTCCGTTTCCGCACTACCAAAGCCACGGGGCGTCAACAAGTGAAACTCATCGATAAAGGGCAGATTGTGCTGTTGATAAGCATCGCGGATTCCCGCCAGTCGCCACTCCATGGTGTAGCGGCGCAGGCACAATAGCGTCAGGATATGGCGATGTCCCTGTTCAATCAGATAGTTGGCGGCAAATTCACCGATGAGTTGGTGCGCAGGCGATACGCCAGATAATTTCATTTTGTGGTCGAGACAGTTGACTAACACGCAGGGTTTGTTCAATTCAGCCGCCAGTGCGTGGATGTACGGGTCATCAATGCCGAGCAAAATGGCGCCTTCGGTTTCCGGCGATGACATTTTCTCCAGAAACAGTGACGCATCGCTGTCATTTTCCGCCAGTCCGCAGTAACGCAGGCGGACATCGTGTGAGTCCAGTGAATCGAGAATTCCCTGAAGCACCTTGTGATAAAAAATGTCTGCCCGGCTATTAAACGCGCGCTCCGGCGCGAACACCGTCAGGCTATTGAGTAATAAACGGCCAGTCGCCAGATGATCCATCACGCCGCATTGCCTTGCCGCCGTCAGAATGCGCATCCGTGCCGCGTCACTGGTATTGGATTTGCCTGCCAGTACCCGCGAAACGGTACTGACGGAAAAACCGGTTTGCAGGGCGATATCGCGGATCCTGAGGTTTTTTTTCATTCTGTGATCCTGTTCAATTTGAGGGGTGAAAAAATTTTCATAACCCAAAAATGAAGAAAGTTAGCCATAACGATAAGCAAAAAAAGCAGGTTTTGACGCTATCATGAAAATAGTTGCAAAAAAGTGAGTATCTCCGGCTTTTTTATTTTTTTACGCTGAATCGGTCCTGATTCTTCTGGCGGCATACGCTGGGAGAGATTGGGTTTTACAGGCATAAAATTTTATAAAAAATCTGAATATTAGAACATCAGGATGGTGCGTACTGAAAGGTATGCCACTGTATTCTGCCGTAAGGAGATCACCATGAGTCTCGACGTTAATTCCTCACCTGTCATCAATGAAAAAAGAAAATTTAAACAATTGCGCTGGTGGGTACTGGCGTTATTTCTGTTTGGCGTCACCGTTAATTACATTACCCGCAACTCGCTGGGTATTTTGGCACCTGAATTAAAAACGGTGTTGAATATTACCACCGAGCAATACTCCTGGATTGTCGGGGCGTTCCAATTGGCCTATACGATATTTCAGCCGCTGTGCGGATGGTTAATTGACGTTATTGGGTTAAAGCTGGGATTTATGATTTGCGCAGTAATCTGGGCGCTGATGTGTTTGTTACATGCTGGAGCCGGCAGTTGGGTTCAGCTTGCCGTTTTGCGCTTCATGATGGGGGGCGCTGAAGCAGCCGCCACGCCGGCTAACGCCAAAACGCTTGGCGAGTGGTTTCCTCGTCAGGAGCGGCCTATTGCTGCGGGTTGGGCAGGCGTTGGATTTTCCATCGGTGCGATGCTGGCCCCGCCTATCATTGTGGCGGCGCACTCCCTGCTCGGCTGGCAAGGGGCATTCATTTTTGCCGGGGTACTGGCAATGTTATGGGTTGTACTGTGGTGGCTGTTTTACCATAACCCGGAAAATCACCCGAACCTGAGTAAGGCAGAACTGGCGTTTATTCGTCAGGACAATGAGCCGGCTCCGGTGAAACAACCGTTTTTTAAGGCCATGAAAACGGTGATGAAAGACCGTCGTTTCTACGGCATTGCGATTCCGGCATTTATGGCGGAACCGGCCTGGGCCGTGCTGAGCTTCTGGGTGCCGCTGTATCTGGCCAAAGAGCGTGGCATGGATTTGAAACAAATCGCCATGTTTGCCTGGCTTCCTTTTCTTGCCGCTGACTTCGGCAGTATCGCCAGCGGTTACCTGACCCGGCTTTACGCCCGGCTGTTTGGTTGTTCACGTATCAATTCGGTGGTAGGCAGTTCGGTGACCGGTGCGTTTTTGATGCTGTCGCTGGCGTTGGTCAGCATCACTCAGAACCCGTATCTGGCGATTATCCTGATTTCTATTGGCGGATTCGGTCATCAAATTATTTCCTGTATGTTGAGCGCCGTGGTGGTGGATTCGTTTGATAAAGGCCAGATGGCGACGGTCAACGGGATGCGTGGAGCCAGTGCGTGGATCGCCAGCTTCCTGTTCTCGTTGGTGATTGGTGTTACCGCTGACAAGGTGGGGTTCAACCCGCTGTTTGTGGCGATGGGCTTTTTTGATTTATTTGGCGCGCTGTTCCTGATTGCGTTCATCGCGGAACGTCGTCAGCGTGCACACTGACAGAATTTCTGAATAGACGAGTGATGTTATGAAGACATTGAAACAATGGGTATTGCACCATCAGGCCGAGGACCGGGTTGAACTGCTGGTGGATGGCAAGCATCGCTTTATGTTGTACGTACTGGCACCGGGATTGATGCGGGTGCTGATTAAACAACATAACCAACTGCGGCTAAACCGTACCTGGAGCATTGCGCCGCAGCAGGATGTGGATGTGCCATGGCAAGGCCGTGAGCGGGAGAGCAGTGACGGTTTCGCGTTGCCGGGGTATACGTTGGGCTGGCAAGGCGATGCCTTGCAGATAAGCACCGCACAGTTACGGGTCACCGTTCACCAGCCGCTGTGGCTGTCATGGGAATACTGCGATGCGCACGGACAGTGGCAACCGCTGGCGTCTGATCGGCCAACCGGCGCCTATCTGCTCAATAGCCACGGCGATGGCGTGGCGCATTACCAGCGTCGCACCCCGCAGGAGCGTTGCTACGGGCTGGGAGAAAAGGCGGGAGAGTTAAACCGCGCCGGTCGTCGTTTTGAATTCCGTAATCTGGATGCCATGGGCTATAACGCCCACAGCACCGACCCGCTGTATAAGCACCTGCCGTTCACGATTGTTAGTCAGCCGGGCAGTGCTAATCAACCGGGCGCCAGTTATGGTGTGTTTTATGACAACCTCAGCTCCACCTGGCTGGATTTGGGCAACGAACTGGATAATTACCACCTGGCTTACCGGCGCTATCAGGCCGAAGCCGGGGATTTGGATTACTATTTTCTGCTCGGTCCGGCGATTGTCGATGTGACCAAGGCATTTGTCCGGCTCACCGGCAAAACCTGCTTCGGCCCTAAATGGAGCCTCGGTTATAGCGGCTCTACCATGCATTACACCGACGCGCCGGATGCTCAGCGGCAGTTGCTCACTTTCATTGAGTTGTGCCGCCAGCATACGATTCCGTGCGATTCATTCCAGCTCTCGTCGGGCTATACCTCGATTGGCAACAAACGTTACGTGTTCAACTGGAACTACGAAAAAGTGCCGCAACCTGAGCAGATGACCCAGGCATTCCATGATGCGGGTTTGCATCTGGCGGCCAATATCAAACCCTGCTTGTTACAGGATCATCCCCGTTATCAGGAAGTGGCAACCAAAGGGTTGTTTGTGCGCGATTCGGAATCGGATAACCCGGAGCGCTCCAGTTTCTGGGATGACGAAGGTTCTCATCTGGATTTCACCAACCCGGATACCGTCGCTTGGTGGCAGGAAAACGTTACCCGGCAACTACTGGAAAAAGGCATCGACTCTACCTGGAACGATAACAACGAATTCGAGATTTGGGATGGCGAAGCGCGTTGTCACGGATTTGGTCAGCCGATTGCCATCAAGCATATCCGCCCGTTGATGCCGTTGTTGATGATGCGCGCCTCGATGGAAGCACAGCAGCGTTTTGCGCCTGAACTGCGCCCCTATCTGATTTCACGTTCCGGCAGCGCCGGGATGCAGCGCTATGTGCAGACCTGGAGCGGCGACAACCGCACCAACTGGCAGACGTTGCGTTATAACACCCGAATGGGAGTCGGCATGAGTTTGTCGGGCCTGTATAACGTGGGCCATGACGTAGGCGGTTTCGCTGGCAACAAGCCTGATGCCGAATTGTTTGTGCGTTGGGTACAAAACGGTGTGATGCACCCGCGCTTTACCATCCATTCGTGGAATGACGACGCTACCGTCAACGAACCCTGGATGTACCCGGCGGTAACGCCGATTATCCGTGATGCCATTCAGCTGCGTTATCGGTTATTGCCGTATCTGTACACCTTGCTCTGGCAGGCCCATGCCGATGACGAGCCGATGTTGCGCCCGACCTTTTTAGATCACGAAAATGACCCGCGTACCTTCGAGGAAACGGATGACTTCATGTTCGGCAGGGACCTGTTGGTGGCGAGCGTCGTGGAAGCGGGGCAACGTCAGCGTGAGGTCTATCTGCCGGATAATGGCGACGGCTGGTATGATTTTTATCGCGGCGACTGGTTCAGCGGCGGTCAAACGGTGACGCTGGATGCGCCGCTGGAACGCTTGCCGCTGCTGGTTAGAGCCGGGGCGATGCTGCCGTTATCGGCGCGTACCGATTTTGTCAGTTCAACGCGTGACGACCAGCGCACCTTGATGCTGTTCCCGCAGACAGGCAACGGCAGCCAGCAAGGGCTGTTGTTTGAGGATGACGGCGAAACGCATCGCTGGCGTGATGGACAGGCGTTGTGGCTACGTTGGGAAGTGTGTTGCAGCGCCGAACGTATTGACGTCACCTTCCGCCCGGAAGGAACCTTTACTCCGGCGTGGCAGCAAGTAACCATACAGTTACCACCCAATGAGCGGCGAGCGCTCTATATTAACGGTGAACGCACCACGCAATACCTGTTGCCTGTCAGTCGCTAATCAGGCAGGCGGCGCATTTGTCGGCTATATCTCCATCGACAGGTGCGCCGCTCCGTGACGGTTATCGCCTTATTTGCCAATTGAAGGCGACGTTACGTTTATCAATAAGTAGTGAAGAGGTATTATCGAAAGTACATTGCCAATGATGCCTGTTGGGATAGGCTTTTGTTCAGGCACCGGGAAGACATATGCTGGATCATTCAGAAGTTCAACGCTATTTGCAGCGCATTGGCGTCAGTTCACTGCCTGCTGAACCGGCTTCACAGCTACACCTGCTCCATCTTGCCCACCTGAGGCATATTCCGTTTGAAAATCTGGATGTGGTGTTTGGAAAACCGATACACCTCAATCAATCCGCTATCTATCGCAAAATCATTGATGAACGGCGTGGCGGATTCTGTTACGAGCTCAACTACGGGTTTTATTTATTGTTGCAGGCATTGGGGTTTGAGGTACAACTGCTGGCAGGTCAGGTGTGGAACGATGACGGTCATTATGGGCAGCCGTTTGATCATTTGTTTCTGAAGGTTGACTTGCCGCGCTCGGCAGTGATTGCCGATATCAGTTTCGGAGACTCGTTCTGCGTTCCGGTGCCGCTATCGGGTGTGGTATCCCGCGAAGTGCTCGCCAGCTATCGGGTGGTGACGGTGGAAGAGGGCTATCAACTGCAGCAACAGCTTTCCGGCAAGGCGTGGAAGCCGCAGTACAAGTTTACGTTGCAACCCCGTCAACTGGCGGAGTATACCGATATGGCGCACTACCATCAGACCTCGCCGTTATCGCCTTTCACCACGAAGTCGCTTTGTACCCGTGTGACCTCGCAGGGAAGGGTGACGTTATCAGACAATCGCCTGATCGTGACCTTACATGGGCAGAAACGCGAGCAGATTATCGGCAGCCATCGTGAGTATCTGGATTGCCTGCAACAACAATTCGGTATTGTGCTGACGGACGATTACGACAGCCAGCACTGGTTTGAACGCCTCACCACCGCGGTTTCCTGAGGCGTTGGTATGGCGGCATATCGCCTAGCGGAATAGCGTCTCGGCCCAGCGAGCCAGCCCCGCGGTGACGGAACCGAAGTCGTCGCCGCTTGCGATCGGCACGTCGGGCAGACAGCGGCTGATGGCTGCCCGTAGCAAAGGTGAACGGGCGCTGCCGCCAGTCAGATAAATGACGTCCGGCTGCGTCTGGCTGCTTTGCTGAGCCAGAATCAACTGCTGCTTAATGTGTTCCAGCGGCTGGACAATGGCCTCTTCCAGTTGACTCTCGCTGATATCGGTTTCCAGTCCAGGGGTGATAAACGGCAGGCTGGCCCGTGAGGTTTCTGCCTGCGATAAGGCGATTTTCTGTTCTTCTGCCAGCCGCACCAGGCGGTAGCTGAGCTTTTGACGCCATACCGTCAGCAGGCGCTTCACCCGTTCAGGTTCGCGTGCATCGCGGATCAAATCGCGCAACAGTCTGCCGCAGGCATTGCTGTAGAACTCCGCCTGTGCGGGTACGTCGTTAATAGCAACCGCATTCCACCAGGGCAATACCGGCAGCGCAGTGCCTTTTTCGGTAAGACCGTTCATCCCCAATAGTGGGCAGAATCGCCTGAACGCCAGCATAATATCCAGATCGTTGCCGCCTACCCGACAACCACTGTGGCCCAGCAGGCTTTCCGCACGCTCGCGGCGCGTACGCCAGTCGGGACCCATCAACAGCATTGAGCAGTCGGTGGTGCCGCCGCCGATATCGACCACCAGAACCCGTTTTTCCTGTTGCAGCGTAGCTTCGAAATCAAGGCCGGCAGCGACCGGCTCAAACTGGAACGCCACCTGCCGGAACCCGGCGCGTTGTGCGGCGCGTTCCAGAATTCCCTGAGCCTGGCGGTTGGCGTCTTCGCCGCCTATCCCCTGAAAGTTGATTGGCCGCCCGATCACCGCCTGTTCAATCGGCTGGTCGAGTTGTTGCTCGGCCTGCTGGCGAATATGCAGCATCATGGCGCAGACCAAATCTTCAAACAGCGCTATCTGCTGTGGTTTTAGTCCGGTAGCGCCGAGAAATGACTTGGGTGATTTCACGAACCAGATGTCTTGCGGGTCATCCATGTAGTGCGCCAGCGCCGACAGCCCGAACCTGATGCTATCTGGCTGAACCCGAATATCTTCTTCACGGTTGTGGTTGATGGCGCGTTGTAGTTGTTGGGCATTTTCTCCCTCTGCAACGACCTGATGATGCCGCCACAGCCATTCGCTGACGGCTTCGCGGCTGGGCGCGCACAACATTGATTGCAAGTAAGGTGTGTGTTGCTCCAGTGGCAACAAACGTGGTGTTCCTTGTTCCATGACGGCCAACGAGCAGTTGGCCGTACCGTAGTCAAAGCCGACAAACATGATTGTTATCCCCATGCCAGTAGAGAAGGGGCGGGAATTTACCGTTTGCTTTGGTGCTTGTAAAGAGCGCTAACGGATAAAAATCGCGTGTCGTTAAGGCATTAACGCACTACCGCCTGACTCAGCGTTTACTGAGCCAGGTTTGCGCCAGTTCATCAAACGGCAGTGGCCGGGAGAAGAAATACCCCTGCATAAAATTAATCTGTTTACGCGATAAAAATTCGGCCTGATATTCGGTTTCCACCCCTTCGGCGATGGTCATCAGGTTCATTTGTTGCGCCAGAGCGATAACGCAGTTCACCAGTGTGCTGGATTGCGGATCGTTTTCATCGATCATGCTGACGAACGACTGGTCTATCTTGAGGACATTCACGTGCAGTTTTCTCAGATAATCAAAATTGGAATAACCGGTACCGAAATCATCCAGCGCGATAAGCACCCCTGCGTCGCTGAGTTTTTTGAAGCGGGCGACGATTTCCGGCGTAATCTCGACTTTTTCCCGCTCAGTAATCTCAATCATCAAATGCACGTTTTTATCGCCAAAGGCGGAGATGAAATTCTGGCAGTCGGTAATAAAGTCGTCTGACTGACAGTGTTGGGCGCTGATATTGAGGGCAATGTGCAAATTGTCCGGCAGGGTGTTCAGATGCGGCGTTAAATCACGCACCACGCTGCTCATTAGTGAGCGAGTCATCGGGATAATTAGCCCACTTTGCTCACACAACGGAATAAAAATATCGGGGGAAATAAAACCACTTTCTGGATGGTGCCAGCGCGCCAGCACTTCTACGCCATAGATTTCCCGTGATTCAGTAGAAATGACGGGCTGGTAATAGGGCTGCACTTCCTGATTTTCGATGGCGCGCCGAATGCCGTCATAAGGCGAATTAAGATGTGTTGAATATTTATAAGCCAGGAAGCCAGAACCGAGGGCAACAAGGAAAACCACCAACAACGTCATTTTTTCCTGTTCCCAAAAGTCGGCAAAAGAATATTTTTCGTCGCGAGGAAACAGGATGCAAAAATGGTAATGGCTGGAAGGGATAATAACGAAATTACGTAAATCTTCAGAATTAAATCTCGACACCTTATTATCACGGGATATCCAGGTATTGCCGACGGCCAAATAAAGATTTCGCCGTTTACTGAGCAGGTCTAAAACATTAGTGAAATGCTGACCATGTACCGCGACACCAACACTGCCGTCTGCCGTATTGCCGAGATACATCATTAGAGTTTTGTCCGGGGTGACGGGATTGCCGGCTAATAACGCCAGTTGCCGCATATGAAAGCGTTCCAGCGCGGCAGGACGGTTATCTACACCATACAGCGATGAGCAGTACACCACGTCATTTTTGAGCAGACTGACGGTACGCAAATGGGTTTCAATGGCCGCCGTCATATTCAACTGACGGATCACGTCAGGCGTACAGGGTTGTGTCAGCAGCGGTTTACTGTGTTCCACCGCTTCTCTGGCTTCATCGAGGATCTCTTCAATATTTTTGACCGCCCGTTGCGCATTGTCATAAGCGCGCTGATTATCAGTACGATAGTCCTGATAATAAATAGCCCATAAACCCATGGCGAACATCGCTAAAAAGGTCAAGAAAGCGATTAGTTTATTCATTTGTGATGGCCCTTGGATGACCTTATTAGTTTTTCTATACCTGTGGTGCTTCAGGTTCCAGGCGTGTTGGTTTTATTACCCGGCTTATTCATGGGACTTGCTCTTTGGGAGCAACGACAGGCAACGCTCAACACAACATCCGGCAGTGTTATCGTCGCCCCCAGTCACTTGATTTGACTCAGTTCCTGGGGAGTGACGTAATGGTTGCCTTTCTGCAACTTAAATTATCCCGGATATATATCGGCTATTATTCTTTTGATTTTAGTCGGACCATCATAATTTAGATAAGAAAAATAATCAGGTGGCGCACGTATGTTGTGCCATCTCCTCCAATAGGTCGGTAATAAACGTTAGCCGCTGCGGGTATCCACCCAGATCTTTGATGAATTTCAACCGGGTGGGACCATCGAGCCGATAAACCTTAGGCTCGCGCTGCAACAGGCCGATCAGGTGCGTTGGGTCTACACGATTGCGCTCACTGAACTCGACGAATCCGCCTTTGTCATTGCCTTCGATACGCTTGATGCCCAGCGTCTGCGCTTGCTGGCGTAGCGCGGCTACCTGTAGCAGATGACGGACGGCATCCGGCAACGTGCCGAAACGGTCGATTAACTCTGCTTTCAGGTCATCCAGCTCGTTGCCGTCTTTAGCGCTGGCGATACGCTTATAAAACGATAAGCGGGTGTTGACGTCTGGGATGAAATCGTCCGGCAACAGCGCCGGCAGGCGGAGTTCCACATCGGTCTGACTGCTGAGCAGGTCTTCCAGCGACGGTTCCCGCCCGGCCTTAAGCGATTCTACCGCGCTTTCCAGCAAGTCCATGTACAGCGAAAAACCCACGCTCTCCATCTGGCCGCTCTGGTCTTCGCCCAACAATTCGCCTGCGCCACGAATTTCCAAATCGTGGGTGGCGAGCGCGAAACCCGCGCCCAGATCTTCCAGCGAGGCGATGGCTTCCAGCCGCTTGTGGGCATCACTGCTCATCGCTTTGGGATTCGGGGTAAGCAGGTAAGCGTAAGCCTGATGATGAGAACGTCCGACACGGCCACGCAACTGATGCAGTTGTGCCAGGCCGAAATGGTCGGCGCGTTCAATGATAATGGTATTGGCGCTTGGAATATCGATTCCCGTTTCGATGATGGTGGTACACACCAGCACATTGAAACGTTGGTGATGGAAATCGTTCATGACTCGTTCCAGGTCACGCTCGCGCATCTGGCCGTGGCCGATGGCGATGCGGGCTTCCGGCACCAGTTCGCTGAGTCGTTGGGCGGCTTTTTCAATATTCTCTACGTCGTTGTAGAGGTAGTAGACCTGCCCACCACGCAGGATTTCACGCAGGATGGCTTCACGCACCACCAGACTATCGTACTCGCGTACAAAGGTTTTCACCGCCAGACGGCGCGCCGGCGGCGTGGCGATGATCGACAAATCGCGGATGCCGCTCATCGCCATGTTCAGGGTACGCGGAATCGGTGTCGCGGTGAGCGTCAGAATATCCACATTGGCACGCATCGCCTTGATACGTTCTTTGTGACGCACGCCGAAGCGGTGCTCTTCATCAACGATAAGCAAGCCCAAATCTCGCCAGCGCACATCGCTTTGCAGTAATTTGTGCGTCCCGATCAGGATATCCACTTTGCCTTCCTGGGTTTGCTCCAGCACCTGGGTCTGTTCTTTCTGGCTGCGAAAGCGAGAGAGCATTTCAATGCGTACCGGCCAGTTGGCAAAACGGTCACGGAAATTGTCGAAATGCTGCTGCGCCAGCAGCGTGGTCGGCACCAGCACCGCCACCTGCTTATGGTTTTCCACCGCCAGAAACGCGGCGCGCATCGCCACTTCGGTTTTGCCGAAGCCGACATCGCCGCATACCAGCCGGTCCATCGCCAGCGGGCGGCACATGTCGCTTAGCACTGCATTGATGGCTTGCGCCTGATCCGGCGTGGTATCAAACGGGAAGCCCTGACAGAACAACTGGTATTGTTCCCGGTCATGTTTAAACGCGAAGCCGGTGTGAGCAGCGCGTTGGGCATAGACATCCAACAGTTCGGCGGCCACGTCACGCACTTTTTCCGCCGCTTTCTGGCGTGCTCGCGTCCAGGTGTCCCCGCCCAGTTTGTGCAGAGGTGCGCTTTCTTCCGCGCCACCGGCGTAGCGGCTGATCAAGTGCAACGAGGAGACCGGTACGTACAGTTTGTCTTCACCGGCGTAATGCAGAATCAGGTATTCCGCTTTGATGCCGCCGGCTTCCAGCGTGGTCAATCCGGCGTAACGGCCAACACCGTGTTCAAGGTGCACCACCGGCTGACTTGGGCGCAATTCCGCCAGATTGCGGATCAGGGTATCGGTATTGATAGTGCGGCGATTGTCCTGACGTCGGCGGCTGACGCGCTCGCCCAGCAGGTCGCTTTCGCAGATCAGCGCGCGTTGGCGCAGGGTATCAATAAAGCCGTGCTCGCTGGCGCCTATCATCAGGTAGCAACCCGGTGACGTCATCTGTTCAACGTTGTTCACCGGCACCGGGGACAACTTGATGCGCGACAACAGTTCCTGCAATGTTTCCCGGCGGCCTTCGCTCTCTACGGAAAAGATAATCTGCCCATCAAACTGCTCTACGAAACGGCGCAGCGCATCCAACGGCGATTTACTCTGATGCTGAACCGCCAGGTCCGGCAGCGGCTGGTAGCCCAGATTGAGGTTGGCGGCCTTATCGGGCAACGTGTCGCTGCGCAGTTGTACGCGCGGCCAGTGTTTGAGTTCGGCAAACAGCGCATCAACCGGCAGCCACAATGCATCCGGCGGCAACAGCGGACGCATCGGGTCGATACGGCGGCTGTCATGGCGCTGCTGGACATCCTGCCAGAAGCGCTCAGCGCCCTGTTGAATGTCGCCCGTGTTAACCAGCAATGTATCGGACGGTAGATAGCTGAATAGCGCCGGCAACGGCTGGCTGAAAAACAGCGGCTGCCAGTACTCAATCCCGGCGGGCAGGGTGCCTTTGCTTACCTGCTGGTAGAGGTGCTCAGCATCGCGTCTGACGTCAAATTGCTCGCGCCATTGACTGCGAAACAGTTCGATGGCGTTTTTGTCAGTAGGGAATTCCCGCGCCGGCAACAGGTGAATGTGTTCGACTTCATTCAGTGTGCGCTGGGTATCGGCATTGAATAACCGCAAACTGTCGATTTCATTATCAAAGAAATCGATACGGAACGGCTCCTCGCTTCCCATCGGGAACAGGTCGAGCAGTGCGCCGCGGGTAGCAAATTCACCATGCTCCATCACCTGATCGACGCTACGGTAACCTGCCTGCTCCAGTTGGCTGCGTAATGTATCGCGCGACAGGCGCTGGCCCTTTTTCAGCATCAACGCGTGGCCATGCAGGAAGGTGTGGGGGCACACTTTCTGCATCAGGGTATTGACTGGCAGAATCAATACGCCTCGCGTCAGCGAAGGAAGCTGGTATAGGGTTGATAAACGGGTAGAGATAATTTCCTGGTGAGGAGAAAAGCTGTCGTAGGGCAGGGTTTCCCAGTCCGGCAGCATCATGACGTGTTGCCCGGTAAACTGCCGGATTTCGTCGCGCAACCGCAGGGCATTTTGCATGTCGGGGGTAATCAGTACCACCAGCCCGGCGTGGCGTTCAACGATCTCGGCGCATTCGACGGCGCAACCTGCGCCGGTAAGCTGACCAAGCAGGCGTTGTTCACCCGCTTTGCCAGGCAAGGTATAGCGATATTGTTCAGGCATCATCCGATTATCAGGTCTCGATATCCACTAAGAAAAAGTCGGGAAGAGAGGGGCTTAGGGTTCCATAAAGTAGTACTACCCTTTATTATCCTTGTTCACTTTGCTTTAGCAACCTCATCCAGACGGATTTCATGTATCAACCTGTCGCACTTTTCATTGGCCTGCGCTATATGCGAGGACGGGCCGCGGACCGCTTCGGGCGGTTTGTTTCCTGGTTGTCCGCCATTGGCATTACCCTCGGCGTGATGGCGCTGGTCACCGTGCTGTCGGTGATGAACGGTTTTGAGCGGGAACTGGAAAATAGCATTCTGGGGCTGATGCCGCAGGCGCTCATCACCACGCCGCAAGGCTCCCTTAATCCACAGATATTACCTGCTTCTTCGCTATCCAGCCTGAAAGGCGTCAGGCGTGTCGCATCGCTGACGACCGGCGATGTGGTGCTGCAAAGCGCCCGCAGTGTCGCGGTGGGCGTGATGCTCGGCGTGAATCCAGATGAACAGGAACCGCTGGCGCACTACCTGACCAATGCGACGTCATTGCAACGGTTGCAGCCGGGGCAGTATCAGGTGATTCTCGGCGAGCAACTTGCCAACCAGCTTGGCGTCAAAGCGGGTGATCAATTGCGGTTGATGGTGACCAGCGCCAGCCAGTTGACGCCGATGGGGCGTGTGCCCAGCCAGCGGTTATTTACCGTGGCTGGCACGTTTTACGCCCACAGTGAAGTGGATGGCTATCAATTGCTGGTGAACCAGCAGGATGCGTCGCGCCTGATGCGCTACCCGCTTGGTAACGTTACCGGCTGGCGGCTGTGGCTTGATCAACCGCTCACGGTGGATACGCTGAGCCAGCAGGTGTTGCCGCCGGGGACGGTGTGGAAAGACTGGCGTGAGCGCAAAGGCGAATTATTCCAGGCGGTGCGGATGGAGAAAAACATGATGGGGCTGCTGTTAAGTCTGATTGTGGCTGTCGCGGCGTTCAATATTATTACCTCACTGGGCTTGCTGGTGATGGAGAAACAGGGCGAGGTCGCCATTTTGCAGACGCAGGGGCTGACTCAGCGCCAGATCATGGCGGTATTTATTGTTCAGGGCGGTGGTGCCGGTGTGGTGGGGGCGCTGGTCGGGGCAATATTGGGTATGGTGCTGGCCAGCCAGTTGAACACCCTGATACCGATGCTTGGACTGTTGATTGACGGCGGTGCGCTGCCGGTGCAGATTCAACCGCTGCAGGTGATCGCCATTGCGCTGGTGGCCATGCTGCTGGCGCTGCTTTCCACGCTTTATCCTTCCTGGCGCGCGGCCGCCACCCATCCCGCAGAGGCTTTACGTTATGAGTAGTTCACCCTTATTACAGTGTCGTCAACTGTGTAAACGTTATCAGGAAGGCAACCTGTCGACTGATGTGCTGCGTGATGTGTCATTCGAGATGCAGAATGGCGAGATGATGGCGATTGTCGGCAGTTCCGGCTCTGGCAAAAGTACCTTGCTGCATTTGCTGGGGGGGCTGGATGCGCCGACCTCCGGTGACGTGGTGTTCAAAGGCAAGACGTTGAATCAGCTGTCGGCGGCGGCGAAAGCGGCGCTGCGTAACCGCGAACTGGGTTTCATCTATCAGTTTCATCATTTGCTGCCGGATTTCACCGCGTTGGAAAACGTGGCGATGCCGCTTCTGATCGGTAACGTGACGCCGAAAGAAGCAAAAGAAAAGGCGCAGGCGATGCTGGCCGCCGTCGGTCTGGCACAACGCAGCCAGCATCGTTCCTCGGAACTGTCCGGCGGTGAGCGCCAGCGTGTGGCAATTGCCCGTGCGCTGGTGAATAGCCCGTCGCTGGTACTGGCGGACGAACCGACCGGCAACCTTGATCAGCGTACTACCGATGCCATTTTTGAGCTGCTGGGTGAGCTGAATGTGCGTCAAGGCACGGCGTTTCTGGTGGTCACCCACGACCTGAGTCTGGCCCGCCGTCTCGGCCGACAACTGGAAATGCGTGATGGACAGTTGCAGCAGGAGTTAACCCTGATGGGGGCGTCGCAATGACCTTTCCTCCGCTTTCGCTGCTGGTTGGATTGCGTTTCAGCCGCGGGCGTCGCCGCAGCGGCATGGTGTCGTTGATTTCGGTGATTTCCACGCTCGGCATTGCGCTCGGCGTGGCGGTATTGATAGTTGGCTTAAGCGCAATGAACGGTTTCGAGCGTGAGCTTAATAACCGTATTCTGGCGGTTGTGCCGCATGGCGAGATCGAAGCGGGCGAGCAGCCATTCCGCAACTGGCGACCGCAGTTGTCGAAGATTGAACAGGTGCCCGGCGTTGCCGCCGCCGCGCCTTACGTCAGTTTTACCGGGCTGCTGGAAAACGGCGCCAGCCTGAAGGCGATTCAGTTTAAAGGGGTGGACCCGCAGCAGGAACTGAAGCTCAGCGCGTTACCGCAGTTTGTGCTGGATAATGCCTGGTCTCGTTTTCATGCCGGCGCGCAGCAGGTGATTATCGGTAAAGGTGTTGCGGATACGCTGGGTGTGAAAAGCGGTGACTGGGTCACAGTGATGATTCCCAACAGCGACCCACAGATGAAGCTGCTGCAACCGAAACGCATCCGTTTGCAGGTTGCCGGGATCTTGCAGTTGAGCGGTCAGTTGGATCATGGTCTGGCGTTGGTGCCGCTGGCCGATGCCCAGCAGTATCTGGAGTTGGGCGACGGTATTACCGGTATCGCCATCAAGGCACAGGATGTGTTTGCCGCTCAGAAGCTGGTGCATGACGCGGGTGAGGCGACCAACCTCTTTGTCTATATTCGCAGTTGGATCGGCACTTACGGCTATATGTACCGCGATATTCAGATGATCCGCACCATTATGTATCTGGCGATGGTGCTGGTGATTGGCGTGGCTTGCTTCAACATCGTTTCCACGCTGGTGATGGCGGTGAAGGACAAAAGCAGCGATATCGCCGTATTGCGCACCTTGGGCGCTGGCGATGGGTTAATCCGCGCGATTTTTGTCTGGTATGGTTTGCTGGCCGGATTGCTCGGCAGTGTGGTCGGCACGGTGGTGGGGATTGTGGTCACCCTGCAACTGACACCGATCATCCGTGGTCTTGAACGGCTTACCGGTCACCGTTTTTTGTCCGGCGATATCTATTTCATCGATTTTCTGCCGTCTGAGTTACATATGCTGGATGTGGTCATTGTGTTGGGTACCTCGCTGGTGCTGAGCCTGGTAGCCAGCTGGTATCCGGCTCGCCGTGCCAGCCGTATCGATCCGGCCCGGATATTGAGCGGCCAGTAATCTGCAACGCCATTGCGCTTGAGCAATGGCCTTGTCCTTTTCAGCCGAAGTTGGGGAGCGTCCATGTATTACGGTTTTGATATTGGAGGCACCAAGATTGAACTGGCGGTATTTGACGCCGGGTTGCAGCGCATCTGGCAAAAACGTATTCCCACTCCGCGTGATGATTATGAACATCTGCTACGTGTCTTATTGAACTTGACGCAAGAAGCCGACGCACAGATAGGTGGCCGCGGGCTGGTTGGCGTCGGCGTGCCGGGCATGGAGAACGCTGACAATGGCACCTTATTCGCTGCAAATTTGCCTGCTGCTATGGGGAAACCGCTGCGTGCCGATCTCAGCCGACTGCTGCAACGTGAAGTCCGGCTCAGTAACGATGCGAACTGTTTTGCGCTATCAGAAGCCTGGGACGACGAGTTTCGCGCTTATCCGGTGGTACTGGGGATTATTCTCGGCACCGGTATGGGCGGCGGCCTGGTGGTGAATGGTCAGGTTGTGGAGGGAAAAAACGGTATTGCCGGTGAGTTCGGTCACTTTCGCTTGCCGGTGGACGCGCTGGATATCCTCGGCGAGTCGATTCCACGCGTAAAATGCGGCTGTGGTCGCACCGGTTGTGTGGAAAACTACCTCTCTGGCCGCGGATTTGAATGGTTATACGCGCACTTTTACTCGCACCCCCTATCAGCACCGGACATTATCACGGCGTTTTACGCCGGCGAGCCACGGGCACAGGCGCATGTAGACCGTTATCTGGCATTACTGGCGGTGTGTCTGGGTAATCTGTTAACGTTGGTTGACCCGCATCTGGTGGTGTTTGGTGGTGGCTTGTCGAACGTTGACGAAATTTATCGGCAGTTGCCGCGGCGATTGCCAGAGAGCCTGTTGCCGGTAGCGCGCGTGCCGCGTATTGAAAAAGCCCGCCATGGCGATGCGGGCGGCGTGCGCGGCGCAGCATTGCTACACTTGATGAGTCAACCGATATCGCCCTGATTCCTGTGGCGTTATCATTACCCGCTGTCAGAGCGGAGATAAAGCGAACCGATAGCGTCGCGCTGGTGCGCTAAAGACAGACACTCTAAGGAGCAGACATGCACTCGCATCAACGATTACACCGTTTTCGGCAGCGAAAACGTCTGCGTCATCAGCGTTTGTGTGCCCGCATTTTTCATCGTGATTATCTGGTGGTCAAAAACGTGAATAAACCACGTGTTGTTGTACTTACCGGAGCAGGGATTTCTGCTGAGTCCGGTATTCGCACGTTCCGTGCTTCGGATGGACTGTGGGAAGAGCATCGGGTGGAGGATGTCGCCACCCCGGAAGGGTTTCATCGCGATCCGCAAACGGTTCAACATTTCTACAATCAACGCCGTCGTCAGTTGCAGCAGCCGGACATTGCGCCCAATGCCGCGCATCTGGCGCTGGCGGAACTGGAAGCGGCACTTGGCGATCATTTTCTGCTGGTCACCCAGAATATTGACAACCTGCATGAGCGTGCCGGCAGCAAACGTATCATCCATATGCACGGCGAGCTGTTGAAAGTGCGTTGCAGCCAGAGCGGACAGGTGTTTGAGTGGACGGACGATGTCTCGGCGGATGAACGTTGCCATTGTTGCCAGTTTCCGGCGCCGCTGCGTCCTCATGTGGTGTGGTTTGGCGAAATGCCGTTGGGGATGGATCGCATCTATCATGCGTTATCAGAAGCGAATCTTTTCATTGCTATCGGTACGTCGGGCCATGTTTATCCGGCAGCCGGTTTTGTTCACGAAGCGCGGGTGCATGGCGCACATACCGTGGAACTCAATCTGGAACCCAGTCAGGTTCAAAGTCAGTTCGACGAACACATTTATGGCCCTGCCAGTAAGGTCGTGGTGGAGTTCGTCCGCACCTGGCTTACGCGCCACTCGCTAGCCTCAACCTGAATCTGATGACTTGCGTGCCCAGCGTGGGCGTATGATTGCGGGCATCGGTTCTGCCACGGGCGGCTGTTCCTGCATCAGCGCATCCCGGCGGGCGCGCAGACACTCTTCGATCTGGTCGAATGGCAGGTTGGCTTCATGATTGTAGAAGCTGTATTCGCATTCGGCGCACTCGTTGGACGATTTACTATGCCAATGTTCGCCTTTTTGCCGGATGCGTTGCAGCAAGCGCAGAAGGGATGTCAGCATACAATTACCCCGCAGGATGGTTGGTGACGATTTCTTACTCAGGTCGTTGAGACGTCATTTAGATCAAAAAACAATCAAGCCAGATGAAGTAATCACCTGTCATACCATGTTGCAGGGGATATTCGCCATAGCCCCTTGCAGCATACGTTGCGGACTGCTTTCCATTCCCCGGCGAAATTTCCCAGCATCAGCTTGATATCACTGTGTATATGCGCATCATGGTGACATTGTCCGATTTTTTCATTGCAGGTCGCCCATGCAGTTAACCCCGGTAGGCTATACCCAACTGAAACACCAGCAGCGCAGGCGAGATCGCCAGCGTTTGTTGGGGTTATGGCTGCTGCTGGTGCTGGGAATCATCGTGAGCTTGTGCGTCGGTGAGCGTTGGATTGGCCCAACGCATTGGTTCGATTCGGAATCCTCCTTATTTATCTGGCAACTCAGACTGCCGCGCACGCTGGCGGTGATGCTGGTGGGGGCCGGGCTGGCGATGGGCGGTGCGGTGATGCAGGCGGTGTTCGATAACCCATTGGCCGAGCCGGGGTTGCTTGGCGTTTCCAGCGGCGCGGGCGTGGCACTGGTCTTGGCAGTGTTGATCGGCCATGGAATGTTGCCGGTCTGGAGCCTTAGCCTGTGCGCCATCGCCGGTGCGCTGTTGGTGACCTTACTGTTGCTGCGTTTTTCCCGTGCTGGGGTGTCTAACACGCGGTTGCTACTGATTGGTGTGGCGCTGAGCATTATTTGCAGCGCGATGATGACCTGGGCGGTTTATTTCAGCACCAGCCTTGATTTACGCCAGCTAATGTACTGGATGATGGGCGGGTTCAGTGGCGTGGACTGGCGTTACGGCGCATTAATGCTACTGATGTTCCCTTTGCTGGTTTGGCTGGCGTGTTGCGGCGGGGTGCTAAACCAGTTGGCGCTGGGCGAACCGGCTGCCCGGCAATTAGGCGTTGCGGTAGTCTACTGGCGTAATGTGCTGGTTTTGGCGATGGGAGCGCTACTGGGCATGAGTGTAGCGCTGGCTGGCGTGATTGGTTTTGTCGGATTGGTTATCCCGCATATTTTGCGCTTGTGTGGCTTGACCGATCAGCGCTATCTATTAACCGGGTGTGGGCTGGCTGGCGCAGTGGTGCTGATGCTGGCAGATACGCTGGCGCGTACTTTGCTGGCCACGGCGGAATTGCCGGTTGGCGTGGTCACCGCCACACTGGGATCACCCTGGTTTATCTGGCTGCTGCTGCGCCATCAGGCGTGATTCCGATAATAAACAGTTCGGCGAAAAGCCGGTTAGAAAAAACAGGAAGAGACAATGAGCAATAACATCTACGCAATTCCCCTGCAAACCATCGATGGTCGTCCAACGTCACTGGAAAACTGGCGCAATAATGTGCTGCTGGTGGTGAATGTCGCGTCACAGTGCGGACTGACCCGGCAATACGAAACGCTGGAAAACCTGTATGAAACTTATCGTGAACGCGGGTTTGCGGTATTGGGGTTTCCGTCCAATGAATTTGCCGGACAGGAGCCGGGTAGTAACGAAGAGATACAGGCTTTCTGTCGCGGAGCCTTCGGTGTGCAGTTTCCGATGTTTAGTAAAATTGAGGTCAACGGAAGCGGACGTCACCCCTTATATCAGGCGCTGATTCAGGCTCAACCAGACGCGTTGCGACCACAAGGGAGTGAATTTTACGAGCGTCGTATCAGCAAAGGGCAGGCACCGGTACATCCTGGCGATATTCTGTGGAATTTTGAAAAATTTCTGATTAATCGTCGTGGTGATGTGGTGGCGCGCTTTTCGCCCGACATGACGCCGGATGACAGCGCGATTATTAAAGCCATTGAACAGGCGCTGGTGCAGTAAGCGTGACGATTCAACCGTTGCTGTCCCTGCGCCATGTCAGTGTCGCCGGGCGCTTATCCTCGGTGGAGCTAAGCTGCCACCGGGGTGAACAGGTACACATTATTGGCCCTAACGGTGCAGGTAAAAGCACCTTGCTGGCCTTGATGGCTGGGTTGCAGCCGGGAGTGGGCGAGATACAGCTGCTGGGGCAAGCATTGGCTGTCTGGTCGGCGCGCGATCTGGCCAGAGTCCGGGCTTATCTGCCACAGCACCATGGCGCACTGGCGATGATGCCGGTGTTCCAGTACCTGCACCTGCATCAGCCTTCCGCAGAGACTAATAATGTGGATACGGTGGTGCAGCAGTTGGCGGAACGGCTGTCGTTAGCGGATAAACTGCGTCGTCCTCTTACCCGGCTGTCCGGCGGTGAATGGCAACGCGTCAGGCTGGCTGCGGTGTTGTTGCAAGTCTGGCCGACATTAAATCCATCTGCCCGGCTATTGTTACTGGATGAACCCGTTGCCAGTTTGGATATTGCTCAACGTGTGGCGCTGGATGCATTGCTGGCGGAGCTATGCCGGGCTGGTGTAACGGTGATTGCCTCCGGGCATGATCTGAACCATACCTTGCACCATGCTGATCGAGTCTGGCTGATGTCCGGTGGTGAACTGGTAGCGCAAGGGATAGCGGCGGATGTGATGCAACCTGAGACGTTGTCTTCGGTTTTTGGCGTGGCGTTTACGCATTATGTGCTGGATGGTCGTCGCTGGATGCTGGCGCAGCAGGAGTGAGTGACGATAGAGGAGCCAGTCAGGTTATCCGCATGGTGACGGGCTACATGGCTGGTGGTGTCAAAGTAGTCATAATATTTCGTTACAATAGGAAAACTCTCTTTTTTTCTGGCGATTGGCTTCAAAGTGCAAATGATAATATGACGTAATTCGATTTTGCGGGGCTGTCCCCGGCAACAGTGAGCATGATGGCATGAGGTTCTGGAGAGTCTGGTTAATTCTGGTGGCATTGTTTCTGGCCGGGTGTAGCAGCCATGTTCCGCAGAGTACCCGCCTGGGCGATGCCAGTGAGGTGCGCGCACAGCTACATGCCCAACTGGCGAAGTGGCGTGGTACGCCCTACCGCTACGGCGGGCTGGATCACAATGGTATTGATTGTTCGGGCTTTGTTTATCTGACGTTTCGTGATCGGTTTGGTTTGACGTTGCCGCGCTCGACCGAGGAGCAGACGGAAATCGGTACTCGTGTTGACCGTGACGCCTTATTGCCGGGCGATCTGGTCTTTTTCCGCACCGGCAGCGGCGAGAATGGATTGCATGTCGGCATCTACGACAGTAATGACCAGTTTATTCACGCCTCGACCAGCCGCGGTGTTATGCGTTCATCACTCAACAATGTTTACTGGAAACGGGCCTACTGGCAGGCTCGCCGCATCTGATTCCCCGGCCACCGGTGGGTGGCCTGTTGTCTTTGGAGCCTTGCTGTGTCCGCGCTGCGTTTGCTGATCTCTGATTCTATTGACCCCTGGTTCAATCTGGCGGTGGAAGAGTGTATTTTCCGCCAGATGCCGACTACACAACGGGTGCTGTTTTTGTGGCGTAATGCTGAAACGGTAGTGGTTGGCCGCGCTCAGAACCCGTGGAAAGAGTGCAATACCCGGCGTATGGAGCAGGATGGCGTCAAGCTGGCCCGGCGCAGCAGTGGCGGCGGTGCGGTGTTCCATGATCTCGGCAACACCTGTTTTACTTTTATGGCGGGTAAACCCGGCTATGACAAGAGTGTGTCCACAGGCATTATCTTACGTGCACTGACGGCGCTTGGCATTGAAGCCCATGCGTCGGGGCGTAATGACCTGGTGGTTGAAACGCATGACGGCGTCAGAAAAATTTCTGGTTCTGCCTATCGGGAAAGCGCTGATCGCGGCTTTCATCATGGAACGCTGCTGCTGGCAGCCAACTTGTCTCGTCTGGCGGATTATCTCAATCCGGATGTTAAGAAATTGCAGGCTAAAGGCATTGAGTCGGTACGTTCGCGGGTTGCGAATCTGGTGGAGTTATTGCCGGAGATTGATCATGAGACGGTTTGCAGCGCTGTTACTCAGGCATTTTTCGACCATTATCAAACCCAGTGTCAGCCAGAGAGAATTTCGCCTGATGTTGTCCCCGAACTGCCGGGGTTCGATGAGTTGTTTGCGCGCCAGAGCAGTTGGGCGTGGAATTTTGGCCAGGCGCCTGAATTCACTCATACGCTGGATACCCGCTTCGATTGGGGAGGTGTGGAACTGCATTTTGACGTAGAGCGCGGTGTCATCAGTCGCTGTCAGCTGTTTACTGATAGTCTTAATCCTACTCCGTTGGAGGTGTTGGCTGCCCGGCTTAACGGTATATTTTATCGTCCGGAAGCGCTGGCTAAGGTTGGTGAGCAGCTGGCATCGGAATATCCCCAACAACACAATGAGATAAACACAGTAATTGTCTGGTTATCGGAAGGTATTCGTTAATAATTTGCAATATATGATGGGGATTTGTCTGAAAAATGCAAAGCAAATTGTTTTTAGATGAACGGTAAATTATAAATTTAATGTCGGTTTCGGCAGTAATGAAATAAGGTATTCGCGTAAAAGGAAGAGATTATTTATTGTATTTTCTTTCGGAGATTCAGACATATATTGTTTGAGTTAAATAAGCGTCACGCGCTCCGTTTGAATATTATTGTTAATAATCCTTGATGTTTCTGGAGTGGTAGCAGCGAATAGGATCAGGTCAGGCATACCTTTTGTCTGGCTGCCCGTTACGGCGGGTTCAATTTTCTAACTCTGGCTATAACACTATGCGTATCCAGCTTGAAGTTGACTATGTCAGTCAGTATTTTTTCTCTCCTGTCTACCATCTGGATTCCCGTTTGATGGCGCTGGAAATGGTCGGACGCTTCCAGCGTGAGGGGGGAAGTTTGTCCATACCGCAGGAGATTTTACTGGGAGCGTTGAATCACCAGCACAAGCAAGCGCTGCTAAGAGAACAACTGGCGATTCTGAAAGATAAATCAGCCTGGTTTATCAATAATCGTGTGATCGTGGCGTTGAAAATCGATCATACATTGACGGAAATTCTGATTAATGACGCGTTGCTGCGGCATGAGTTTCGTTCGCTGCCTTTTTTGCAACTTGAGATTAATGAGCACTTCCCGGATATATCACATGGGCGAGATAATCCTGATTTGATGAAATTAAGCCAGTCTTTCCATTTGTGGTTGGATAATTTCGGCGCTGGCAATGTGAATATGAAGCCATTTTATGATGGCGTCATTTCCTGTGTAAAAATGGACGCGGGGTTTATTAATAAGTTATTAATTCGACCTGTTTCTGTTTCTATCGTTAACCCCATGTTACAGGTTATGAAAAAGCAGTGCCCTTCACTGAAGGTAGTGGCGAAAGGGGTGGATAATATAGCCAGCTTTGAACGGGTTTTTGAGCTTGATGTCAACGCGGTGCAGGGGCAACTGTGGTCGCCCTTGCCACCAGAAGCGCTGGATAATGCGTTAATGCCGGTTGCCTGTTACGGCTAAGCACCCTTGGGCGTTCAGTTGTGGCTGTCGCCCACTGCTTTGGTTATCTATTTTATTGGTATTCTTAGCTTTTCTGTCTGGCTAAATAGCCTTGTTTTTATTCCGTGTTAATTCTCCTGCCTCAGTTCTACACTGATAAAAAAGGGAGTGAGAATGATGCCGCATCACCTGCCGTTCAATAATCATTACCACCAGCAATTGCCGGGGTTTTATACCGAACTGACACCTACACCGCTACAGGGTGCGCGTTTGCTGTATCACAACGCCACACTGGCTGAAGAACTGGGGTTATCCGCTGACTGGTTTGAAGGTGATAACGGTCGTATCTGGAGCGGAGAACAGCTGTTGCCGGGAATGGCGCCGTTGGCTCAGGTGTATAGCGGTCATCAGTTCGGCGTATGGGCCGGACAGTTAGGCGATGGGCGAGGCATCCTGCTCGGACAACAACAATTGGCGGATGGACGTACGCAAGACTGGCACCTCAAAGGCGCGGGATTAACCCCCTATTCGCGTATGGGGGATGGGCGGGCGGTCTTGCGTTCTGTCGTGCGTGAGTTTCTGGCGTCGGAAGCGTTGCACCACCTTGGTATTCCCACCACGCGTGCATTAACTATCGTCAGCAGCGACCACCCGGTTCAGCGTGAGCAGGAAGAGCAGGGTGCGATGCTGTTGCGGGTGGCGGATAGCCATGTCCGTTTCGGTCATTTCGAACATTTCTATTATCGCCGCGAACCAGAAAAGGTACGTCAGCTGGCTGAGTACGTCATTGCCTGTTATTGGCCGCAGTGGCAGCAAGAAGCGGATCGCTATTATCTGTGGTTCAGCGATGTGGTGGAGCGTACTGCGCGGCTGATAGCCCACTGGCAGGCCGTGGGTTTTGCCCATGGCGTCATGAATACCGATAACATGTCTGTTCTTGGACTGACTATCGATTACGGTCCCTTCGGGTTTATGGATGACTACCAGCCAGATTATGTTTGTAATCATTCGGATCATCAGGGGCGCTATGCGTTTGATAATCAACCCTCGGTAGGGTTATGGAACCTGCATCGTCTGGCGCAGTCCCTATCAGGGCTGATGCCTGCCAATCTCCTGCAACAGGCGTTGGACCGTTATGAACCTGCACTGATGCAGCAGTTCGGTGAATTAATGCGCGCCAAACTGGGTTTTGGTACTCCGCAGGCGCAGGATAATGATTTGCTGGTCGGGTTGCTGCAACTGATGAAGCGTGAACAGGCCGACTATAGCCATATCTTTCGATTGTTGTCGGAAACAGAATGTCACAGCAGTCACTCACCGTTACGGGATGTGTTTATTGATCGTGCGGCATTTGACGATTGGTTTCGTGTATACCGGCAGCGGCTGGCGTTGGAAAGCGAGGATGACGCCGGGCGTCAACGGCGGATGAAGCAGGCCAACCCGCGTTACGTATTGCGTAACTATCTGGCGCAACAGGCGATTGAGCGGGCACAAAAAGAGGATGTTAGCTTGCTTGCCCGCCTGCATCAGGTTTTGCGTCAACCGTATGCCGATCAACCCGATATGGCGGACCTGGCCGCTCTGCCGCCCGACTGGGGCAAACATCTGGTGATTTCCTGCTCCAGCTAGTATCTGGTCTGGGCGAGTCCGATAGGCAACATGGGTGAAGAAAAGCCAGATAACTGATTGTATGATGGTCAGAATGGCAGGTGTATCGCGCTCGGTATTTCCCCTGTCACTCCGTAAAATCAGTATAACATGGGGTGTATCTGGTCGTTTTTCGTGATGCGGATTAAACCGTTGGCGCAGGATGATTCCGGTGCACGACACGCGTTTGCGGTAACGGGTAGATTAATTTTTAAAAACATGTTGTTTTTAAAACGTATACTGGTTGCGAAAACCGTATTAGCTGACAGAAACTGGGTGGTTGCAACATACCCGGTGTAATCAAAACATTCGGTGTGCTCAAAACACGCGGTGTAATAAAAGCAGTGTCATTTTATGTACAGGGGATAAATGGATGTTGTTAGTCAAACGAAATACACAAAGACTGCTTTGGGGAGTAGCCGGTTCGATTTGGCTGGGCAGTCTGTTGGCTTCGTTTTCCGTTCAGGCGGCACCAGACAGTGTGGCGGTAACCGCCGTGTCAAAAAATCATGCCTCTGTCACCCGTGCTCTGCCCGCGGGCATTACACCGCATTATCTCGGTGAATTAACCGCGCTCTATACGCGCCAGCACATGCAGCCGATGTGGGGTGATAAACAGGTCGTCAACGCTTTTCAGCAGCAGTTGGCGGAACTCGCGCTTTCTGGTATTCAGCCACAGTTCACCACCTGGGTGAGCTGGTTAACCGATCCTAAATTAAACGGTTTTGCCCGTGACGTAGTCCTGTCGGATGCCCTGCTGGGGTATATGCAGTTTGTCTCCGGGGTAGAAAGAAATGGCAATAACTGGCTGTATGGCAGCGAGCCTTATAAGCTGGCTGCGCCGTCACCAGCGATGGTTGGACAGTGGAAGCAGGCCGTTGCATCGGGCAACGGCCTGGCGTTTATTGCATCGTTAGCGCCTCATCATTCCCAGTATGCAAAAATGCACGATGCGCTGAAAAATATGCTCACGGACAACCGCCCCTGGCCAAAACTGATACTGGCGGACTCATTACGTCCCGGTGATGAAAGCACCGCGTTACCGGTGTTGAAAGAGATTTTGCGGCGAACCAGTATGTTGACTCAGGATGGCCCGGCAATGCCGCTGTTTAACGATGCCTCGTCAGGCAGCTCGTCGTCATTGCGTTATGACGGAGAGGTAGTGGAAGCCGTAAAACGTTTCCAGCATTCGCAGGGGCTACAGGATGATGGCGTCATCGGCAAGCGCACCCGCGACTGGCTCAATGTGTCATCGCAAATGCGTGCTACTTTGCTGGCGTTAAATATTCAGCGTTTGCGGCTGGTGCCGGATAAAGTCAGCAGCGGCATCATGGTTAATATTCCTAACTATTCGCTCAGCTACTATCAAAATGGAGCAGAGATCCTGTCGTCGAGGGTGATTGTCGGCCAGCCTAAACGCAAGACGCCACTGATGATAAGCTCACTGAGCAATGTAGTGATGAACCCACCGTGGAATGTGCCGACTACGCTTACCCGTCAGGATATTATTCCTAAGGTGATTCAGGACCCTGGGTATCTGCAGCGCCACGGGTACACGGTATTGTCAGATTGGACCGAAAGCGCCCAGCCGATTGACCCGGCAACGATCGACTGGCCGATGGTATCTGCCAACAACTTCCCGTACCGCCTGCGTCAGGCACCGGGAGACAGCAATTCGCTGGGGCGTTACAAGTTCAATATACCCAATACGGATTCCATCTATTTGCATGATACGCCTAACCATAATCTGTTTCAGAAGGATATCCGGGCGCTGAGTTCGGGATGCGTGCGCGTTAATAAGGCTTCTGAGCTGGCAGCGTTGTTGTTACAGGATGCTGGGTGGAATAATGCACGCATCTCATCAACGATAGAGCAGGGCAACACCACCTACGTGGCGGTACGCCAAAGGGTGCCGGTCAATTTCTATTATCTCACCGCCTGGGTCGCTGATGATGGTAAGCCGCAATTCCGCACAGATATTTACAATTATGATGATACGGTAAAAACCGGCGCACTGGCTTTGTCCAAAGTGGGATTATTATTACAGTAACTATGCGTAATCCGGGCAATTCCCGGATGAGATCACTGGGTGTTGTGAAGCAAAAAACCGTGGGAGCCTGCGCCAGAGTCCGAAGAAAGCGGGTTGACGGGTCTGCTGCAGGCAGTTAAGGTGCAATGCGGTGCATTAGGTGCCGCTTCGCCTGTTATTCTCTTCGCTTTTTTAGCCCAGGGTACTCGATCTTTATGGAACACATTGATAATCATCGACGCAAATGGCTGGCGCTTGGCGGTGCAGCCTTAGGAATAGCGCTGTTGCCAGGTCAATCGTTGGCTTCGTTATCCACTGCTCGTCCACGTATTCTCACACTGAATAATATTAATACCGGCGAGCACATCAAAGTCGAATTCTTTGATGGTCGTCGTTATAACAAAGCAGAGTTATCCCGATTGAATCACTTTTTCCGCGACTATCGGGCCAATAAAATCAAAATTATTGATCCCGCGCTGTTTGATCAGCTATACCGACTGCAGGTGATGTTAGGTTCTACCAAGCCGGTACAGCTGATCTCAGGTTATCGTTCTTACAGCACCAATGAAGATCTGCGGTCGCACAGTAAGGGCGTGGCGAAACAGAGCTATCACACCCAGGGCAAAGCGATGGATTTCCATATTGAAGGCGTTCAATTGGCGAATATCCGGAAAGCTGCTGTGAAAATGCGTGCGGGCGGTGTTGGTTATTACCCACAGAGCAACTTTGTGCACATTGATACCGGGGCTGTTCGCACCTGGTAATGTGAATGACGGAATGGGCGGGGTAGGCTTTCTCCTCGCACAAGGATTTGAAGTAAGAACGGAGCGGTATGAAGTACCAAATTATTCCTGTTACGGCTTTTAGCCAAAATTGCACACTACTGTGGTGTGAGAAAACGTTGCAGGCCGCTATTGTTGATCCCGGTGGTGAAGCAGAAAAAATCAAACAGGCAGTGGCGCAGGCGGGTGTCGTCGTCACCCAGATTCTGCTGACGCATGGTCATCTGGACCATGTCGGTGCTGCTGTCGCGCTGGCTGAACACTATCAGGCGCCTATTGTTGGCCCGCAGCGTGCCGATGCTTTCTGGCTTGATGGATTACCCGCTCAGAGCCGCATGTTTGGGCTGAATGATTGTCCACCGTTGACGCCGACCCGCTGGCTGGAAGAGGGCGATACCGTCAGCATTGGCGAGTCGGTGTTATCTGTTGTGCATTGTCCGGGTCACACGCCGGGGCATGTGGTATTCATTGATAAGCAGGCACGCTTCGCTCAGGTGGGTGATGTTATTTTCCATGGCGGCATAGGGCGCAGCGATTTCCCACAGGGCGACCATCAGGCGCTGGTGGACTCTATTCGTAATAAGTTATTCCCTTTGGGGGATGATATCGTCTTTATTCCAGGTCATGGGCCGATGTCCACTTTCGGAGAAGAGCGCCTTAGCAATCCGTTTGTGCGCGATGCTGGCTGACTCCTGTTTTATCTGCGTAAAAAACAAAAGCCAGCAGATCTGCTGGCTTTTTGTGTGCCGTCGCCCGTTTGAAAGGGAGTCAGGCAGGATGCATCATCACAGCACGGCAACAATGGCTTCGCACAGCGGCGCCATGTTTTCCGGCGTCATACCTGCTACGTTGATTCGGCCAGAGTTGACGGCGTAGATACCGAATTCGTTGCGCAGGCGCAGTACCTGATCTTTGCTCAACCCGCTGAAAGAGAACATGCCGTTCTGATTGATAATGAAGGAGAAGTCCTGAGTAGTGCCTTTTTCCTGCAAGGTGCTGACAAACAGGTGACGCATACGCTGAATGCGTTCACGCATGGCCGTTAATTCCTGTTCCCAGATGTTACGCAACGACTCATTAGACAGCACGGTAGCCACGACAGCCGCACCGTGTGACGGTGGGTTGGAGTAGTTGGCACGAATTCCCGCCTTGACCTGGCTAAATGCCGTATCGGCAATCGTGGCTTCTGCCGCCACGATAGTGCAGGCACCTACTCGCTCGTTGTACAGACCAAAATTCTTGGAGTAAGAACTGGCAACAATCAGCTCGGTGTGTTTGGCGGCAAAAATACGCAGCCCTTCGGCGTCTTCATCCAGACCACGGGCAAAGCCCTGATAGGCGAAGTCAAACAGCGGCAGCCAGCCTTTTTCCAGCGCCAGTGCGGCCAGGTGTTCCCATTGCGCTTTGGTCGGGTCAATACCGGTAGGATTATGGCAACAGCCGTGGAACAGCACCACATCACCGGCTTGTGCCGCACTCAGGCTGGCCAGCATACCGTCAAAATCCAGTTCGTGGCGAGCTGCATCGTAATAGGTGTAATCACAGACGTCGAGACCAACGGCAGCGAAAACATTCTTATGGTTCGGCCAGCTCGGATTGCTTACCCAGATACGTTTGGCGCTGGTCTGGGTGGCGATAAAGTCTGCTGCTACGCGCAGGCCACCGGTGCCGCCCGGTGTCTGTGCGGTGCGCGCACGGTTGTTCGCAATGATCTCGCTCTGCTTACCGAATAACAGCTCCTGAGTGCAACGAGCGAATTCCGGTATGCCATCAATACTCAGGTAGTTTTTAGTGGTTTCGGTTTCCAGCAGCAGCTGTTCTGCTTTTTTTACGCTGGTGAGTACCGGCGTTTTACCGGTTTCATCTTTATAAACGCCGATCCCCAAATTGATTTTGTGGGAGCGTTCATCAGCGCGGAACAGATCGGCCAGCCCCAGAATTGGGTCAGCAGGTGCGGCAGCGATTTTTTCAAACATTGCGAAGTAATCCATAACAGAGATTAAATAGAAATAGCAGGTTAACGCCAGCGTCTGGCTTTGCCAACCGTTTGCATCAAAAGAAACGGAAATAGTGATAGCGGTGAAGCCGTCGAGATTTTTGCCTGAAAACCGGCAAAGTCGGCGCATATGCCGACTTTGCCGCAGGTATCGGGAAGGTGTACACCTGTCAGAACTGATATACCAGACCGGTGAACACCGTATCACCGGTCTTTCTGGCAAATGGATTATCAGTGCTGCTTATCAGATTGCGCAAATAAGCCACATTCATAACCATATTCTTATTGAAGGTATAATTTACCCCCAAACTGGCATACCGGGTGACATAACCACTGGTGCCTTGCCCAATATCCGTCTCATCGTATGCTCTGGCGGATACATAGGCTAGAGACGGCGTGAGTCCAAAATCAAAGTGATATTGCGCCACCGCCTCAAATATTTTGGTTTTATCAGCAAAGGCGGCGGTTGAGGTGCCAATTGGTGTCAGGTTATGGAGTA
The DNA here is from genome assembly GCF_012273755.1 of Dickeya sp. CFBP 2040. Lineage (NCBI taxonomy): Bacteria > Pseudomonadati > Pseudomonadota > Gammaproteobacteria > Enterobacterales > Pectobacteriaceae > Dickeya > Dickeya sp. CFBP 2040. Next base: position 2,688 of record NZ_JAAVXH010000073.1, on the reverse strand, counting down.
TGCCGTACATCATCGCTAAATAGGTGCGATTGGCATCGTATTTCACGCCGGCAGCCCAGGCGTCAGCCTTGTCGCCTTCATTTGTCGCTCGCTGTGCCGCTGTTCGGCTGACGGCTTCATAAGAGGCGATAACGCCGATACCGACAGGTGTGGTATACGCAGAAGAGACTCCCCAGCCATTACCGACCTGACGCGCCGGATCAGTGGAGTCATTGTGGCTGGACTGATATTGCAGCCCAATGTCCCATCCATCGACCAGACCAAAGAAGTTCTTGTTACGGTATGTCGCCACCCCGGCGGTGCGGCCAGTAATATTGTCGGTATAGCCTTGATCGCCGCCAAATTCAGGCAATACGTCGGTGTAGGATAAACCGTCATAGGCGATGCCTTTATTTCTGCCGTAATCAATACTGCCAAATTTATCGAACTTCAAACCGGCATAGGCGTAGCGGGTTTTCCCGTTAGCGCCATTGGTGTCTTCCGCCTTGCTGGCATCAAAATGATATTCGTAATTGCCGTAACCGGTAATATATGGGGTGATCTGCGTTTCACCTTTTACACCCAGTCGTGCATAGGTTGAATCACCATTGCTTTTGAAACTATTGGTGTTATCACCAAAGTAATAACCCGCTCGCACTTTGCCATACAAATCAAATTTATTACCCTGGTTATTATAAACTTCAGCCGCGTTGACCAACCCGGTTGAAGACAATAATACTGATGCGGTTAGCATAGTTATCAGATGCTTCATTATCATCATTACCCTCACTAAATGTTAATCACCACTGAGGCATTTCTGCCTGACAGCAATAGAGATACAGCAGGAGCATTGTCGATGTGTTGTTATGTGCGCCCGCAGTCTTACATCAGGAGGGGGAGGTAACCAGAATGAAAGTGATACCAGAATGTTGTTGGTGAAATATTATGTTTTTATTCGAATAAAAATATTATGTTTCATTTTTATTTATTTTTTTATGAATGAAAAACAATGGGTTATTGCTGTATTGCTTTGTTGGGTTTTTATTAATTTTATATGTAATTTTAAATATCGATGTCAGTGTCGAATTTATTCTTATTAATACACCTGCTGTTTTACCTCGTGACGGGTTTGTTCCACATCGTGGACGTAATAACAGAAGAGGGTGTGGCCGCGTCATAGCCGGGAAGAAACGGTGCGGGTGCGAATCACATGTGCTGCGGCGGAAAAATAACAATTGTGAAGAGCTACTGTGAAGAGAAAAAGCCGAGGCATAGCCTCGGCTTGATATGCGCTTACTTCAGAGAAGCAAGGCTGGATTAGAACTGGTAAACCACACCGACAGCAACACGGTCGTTAGTTGCTTGTTTGTAGAGGTTGTCGTCTTTCAGCAGGTTGATGTCATACTCGGTGTAAGTCGAGAAGTTTTTGTTGAAAGAGTAGGTCAGGCCCAGGCTGGCGTATTTGACCAGATAATCGCTGGTTTTTTGGGCCGCAGTGTTATCTTCCGCTTTAGCTGATACGTAGCCGATAGACGGTTTCAGGCCAAAGTCGAAGTTATACTGTGCAACCGCTTCAAACACTTTGGTTTTGTCAAAGGCAGCAGTGGTGTGCTGAGAGACTCCGCTAATATTAAATTTATAAGTGTTACCGTAGGTCATATTACGGTATTCACCGTAGGTAGCGGCTACATAGATGTTGTTAGCATCGTATTTCAGGCCGGTCGCCCACATTTCAGCATCAGTACCACGGCCATCTTGTGCCTGGTCATTTGATGTAGCAGGTGATGTAGCATTAGAGAATGTATTCGCAGTACGTTTAGCATGGCCGTATGAACCGATAATACCTACGCCATACGGAGAGGTATAAGAGGTGGACAGGGCGTAGCCAGCGCCAGTGTTACTTTTGCGCGTTGTGGAATCAGAACGTGCTGACTGGTAGCTTAGGCCAAAGTTCAGGCCATCAACCAGACCGAAGAAGTTTTTGTTGCGGTAGTTCGCCACACCTGCACTGCGGCCAGTGAAACCGTCGTTGTAGGCAGAGTCGCCACCCCATTCCGGCAGCACGTCGGTGTAAGAGATACCATCGTAAGACACGTTGCGGTTACGACCGTAATCCAGAGAACCGAAATCAGCAAATTTCAGGCCGGCATAGGCATAACGAGTCTGACCAGCGGCGGTGGAATTTTTAGATTCTGTTTCTTCAGTACGGTTGGCGTTGAACTGATATTCAAAACGGCCATAACCAGTCAGGTCGCTGTTGATCTTGGTTTCGCCGGTGAAACCAAGACGGACATAACTTTGGTCGCCGCTGTTTCTACCGGTGTTGTCTTTGGAGAAGTAGTGCAGACCGTCCAGTTTACCATTCAGGTTCAGTTTGTTGCCGTCTTTGTTATAAATTTCAGCCGCATTCGCTGCGCCAGCGGCCAGCAATGCCGGGATTACCACTGCAAGAATATTACGTTTCATTTATAAATAACCCTCATTGTGTTGGTTCACGTCCGATCATATTTACAGAGAAATCTGAATTGAACTTCTGCGATACGTCGGTGTCTATGTGTCCGAAGGCAGTGTTTCATTCATAATGATGATTATCCACTCCATAAATGATACCAATTGATGATTTGTGAAACATATTGTTTTTTTATGTTTAAATATGTAAAATTTGAGGCGTGTCACACTATAGTTGAGGGGCGTTTTTCGTTTTAGACG
>NZ_JAAVXH010000072.1:0-51930 GCF_012273755.1 Dickeya sp. CFBP 2040 | reverse complement strand
TTCATAAATTATATTGGTTTTAATTTAAATAAGAAGTAGTATATTTGTTGTGGGATGTTAATGCAATAAGTTTATGCATTGTGGAGGGTAGGTCTGACACTATATTTTTGAAGTATATTTATCCTATTGTACGATAAAATATTTAATTCGCTGTGGTGTGATACTCAAAATAATTTGACCTGCAGAAAGGTTGGTAATTGAGTGAATCCCTATGAGTTTAGTAAAGTAAATGATTTGGGTGAGCGAATGCCGCCAACGCACCTGCAACTTGAAGTATGATGGATATATATTGATTTCGTGGTGTGTTTATCAATTACATTACATCTTTTTCTTAGTTGAACATGCTAAATTTTACACAGCAGGAAAATCCTATTTTCTAATCTGGCTGGTTTCGGTGCTGTGTATCAGCCACGATTTTAAATCAATAATTAGATAAACGACATTACACATATGTACACATAATTTTTCCATGATTGACTATACATGAAGATGCAACAAAGTGCATAATAAAAGTACAAACGGAAGTCCTGATGGGATTCTTGTACACTATTTTGGTACATTTCCAGATTCAAAATTCAAGGGTTAGATATTCGAAAAGTTTAAAGAAAAATTTAAAGCTTACAGACATGCAGATACCTGTGTGGATCAAGGTGAGTGAACATTCCAGGGGCAGGCTGATAGGAAATTCTGATAGGACTAAGATAAAATGACTAAGATAAAATTTAGTTCGGAATTTATATAATATAAAATTTGATGAAGTGAATATACCCTAAATAATTCGAGTTGCAGGACAACGCGCTCGCGCGTTGAACAACGCAACGCGTTGGCCCGTTAGGGCAAGGCTCATATGAGCCTTGTAACGCGGCAACTGAGTGAATCCCCAGGAGCTTACTCAAGTAAGTGACTGGGGTGAGCGAGGGCGGCCAACGCACCTGCAACTTGAAGTATGACGGGTATATATCAGAAAATCCTGAGCCTTACATTTAATATAGTCAGTTATAGACGATATTCAAATGATAATTATTAAATATTTAGGGTGGGAGCGATGCGCTTTCCACGACTATAGGGAAATTGCTTTGAAATACGGTTTTAATGCGGAAACATCACCGTATTTTTTAGAATTTGCCATGGAGCATGGCGCCGCTTTAGAGTTTTTCTTGCTTAAAAAAAAGGGAGTGATTACCGGGGCTTGTTGTGTCGATAACGGATGGCTATGTAATGATGTCAAAAACCCGAAGAGTCAAACATCAGAAATCCCTATACCTGGATATGCTATAAAGCTCCCTTTTCTTAACGGGACTGGTTGTGTCATTCCTTTCAAATCTAAGCACCTTTCCTTAGATAATATCAATGTTTTTAATGCATCCTTTAGCATTCTTTCTAAAAGAGATGTTGCCATCTCTAAGTCGTTATCAGAATTTTCAAAGAAAACGATATCGACAAGGAATCGAGAGATGAAGAAATTTCTGGAGGATGGCGGTTCTTTCCGAAGTTTGTCTGAATTCCAGGCTGGAGAGCTATATTCTATTTATTGTGATTTGTATTCCAAAAGAAGACCTGAAAAATCAGCCTTCTCACAGGTAGGGAAAGATTTCTTTCACTCCTTCCAAAAGGATTTTATTGGTGATGTAGCTCTTATTAATAATGAGCCTGTAGCATTCCAGTTAAATTTATCTTCGTTATCTAACTATGGCCTGTTCGTAGACTTCATTAACATCGGTTATGACACATCAGTAAAAAATCATTCCCTGGGAACTCTTATGATGTGGAGAAATTTGCAATTGATTGAGTCTCAGGCTTTGGCGTGCCATGCGCCATTAACCTATTCATTCGGGATGATGTCCGGAGAATATAAGAAACGTTGGTGTAACGCTTACCGAGTGGGAAGAGTAATAACGATATAAGTTATTTTTACTATAAGCGGGTGTAATCTGACTATAACGGTAACGTTATTAATGAGTTAAAGTGGAGTTCCAGGAGCGAGCTCCACTTTAATATTATTTTTCAGGTCTAATCATCATTTTTTATCTTGACTATCTCGATATGATATCAGGCTCAGTAGGAGACCACACAAGAACATATATTCTTCCATATAATGGTCAAGAAGAATGCGATCCACCGCCGAGCGGAATAAAAAGCCACCTGAAATTAGGAATAATACTATTCCAGCTGCTTTGTTTTCTTTAAAAAAAGCATGATAAGATTTTTTCAATAATAATAGATTGTATCCTATCCATAAAAGTATACCTATAATTCCATACTGTAGTCCATATTCTAAGATACCACTGTGGCTGTGGCTGATATCAATTGAGGGATTACGATATTTTTCCTGTAATCGATAAAGGAAGGCGGTTTTACTTGTTCCCAAACCCAATGGATGTTCAATAATAAAATTACTTGCCTGATGAAAATAGGCTATGCGACATGTATTGGAGTGATTTGCGGGAGTGCCATCCTTGCGGAGCGGAGTAATTTTATCTTGATTTTCGAATATAAAACAAAAGCTATTACTAGGGACATTCCACCCAATAATTATATCCTCTTCTATTCCTTTCCATCGTGGGTCTTCTTTATAGGAAAATATGCCGACGCTAAGAATAAATGCTGTTATTAACCCAATAAGAATTGATGCTTTAATAAGATTTGTTTTTTTTGCTTTTTTTATAAGAAAAATAAATCCTATAGATAATAGCCCCATAATCATACCGACGGTACCCCAACGGGTGTTAGAGAATGCAGTAGCAATAATGTCGATGATGACTAAGAAAGCCACGGTTCTGGTTTTTAGTGTCAGTAAATTTTCTTCATTAAAGATGCGAAGAAAAAGATCGGTAAAAATGACCATGCTGATTAAGTTAATTTGAAAACTTAATTCAAGGCGAGAAGGAAATATATAGGTTTCCCCCCAGGGTATACTCCCTTTTTTAAAGAAAATATAAAAGAAAGAAAGCGTGTGAACAAAAATTGGCGCCCAAAAACTAACAATAATAGCCGTAATTATTCCACGTGTGCTGATATTTTTTACGTAAGTTGAGACTAATGGGTAAAATATCAATCCATAAGCAAAGAGCATTAATGGCCGTAACCATTGACTATGCCATGCCCTGAACATTTCTTTATGAGCAGGTGAGAAAAAAATACCACATGTCAGTGTAATCATGGTCATGATGGCTAACACCCATGCAATATCTTTTATTTTGCTATAATCTACTTTTTTCAGGAACGTTCTATCTTTGAATATAAATACGATAGAAATAAAAAAGACACCATAAATTAAGAAATTTCTATGAAAGGGAAGGACTTGGCTTGGGCTGGCCCAAAACGCACAAAGTAGCAATGTCATGGATAGTAAAAATAACATTGCGATTTTTTTGTTAAGTTTTAACATACTTTTTCCGAATGCCTTGCTTTGATGTATTGGCTTGCACAGCTTGGTCTGCCGCCAGGCTCCTGATATCCACCTGTTGCTTTCATTTGTCACACCGACATAAAGCAGAGGCGTTATATCTTATCTGTGAGCTGTTCGAATACACTTTCGGCGGAAGTACTACTCATATTATTGTTACAAGATATCAACGCAACCTGGTTTTGGCCGTAACCGCCAATCAATCCCGGATCGGTCGGGCCGTACAGCGTGATGTTGGGTCGGTCCAGCGCGGCGGCAAGGTGGCTGAGTCCGGTATCTACCGATACCACGGCTTGTGCACCAGCCAGCACGCCAGCGACCTGTTCCAGGGTAAGCCGGGGCAGCACTTCCACGTGAGAAAACCCGGCTGCCAGCCGCTGCGCCCGCTGGTGCTCGTGCTCTGCGCCCCAGGGGAGTTTGATGCGTAGCCCACGAGCTTCAGCCAGTGCGATCAACTCGCGCCAGTGTGCCTCCGGCCAGTGTTTTTCATCCCGCGTAGTGGCATGTAGAAACACCAGATACGGCTGACTGTCAGCCGGGTGCGCCGACAAAAAACGCGCTGCAATTGCATAATCGCCCTGTTCTACAGGCTTGCGGTAGTTCAGGCTGAAGGAAAACAGTTCCCGAATGCGTTCTACCGCGTGTTGCTGGCGGCTTATCGGATGTCGATACTGATAAAACCAGCTTGCCAACGGTTCGCGGGCGCTTTTCCAGTCCAGCCCGTGCTTGTTGCCTAAGGCCAGGCGGGTCACCAGCACCGCGCTTTTCAGTAGTCCCTGTGCATCGATAACCGCATCGTAGCGCTTTTCCCGCAGCTGTTTTTTGAACGCAGCCCGCTCTGCGCGAGTTTCACGGCTGAACCAGCTTTTGCGCCAGCGACGAATAGCCACTGGGATAACGCGGTCAACCGCCGGATGCCAGCTGGGGATCTGAGCGAATCCTTCTTCTACTACCCAGTCAAACTGGATGCCGTGAATCACCTGCATGGCATCGGTCAGGGCTGGCAGGGTATGCAGCACATCACCCATAGACGAGGTTTTGACAATCAATACTCTCATGCTGGCTCCCCTTTGATGGGAAGATAGCGTGACAGCGCATCCAGCACCTGTTGCGGCTGAATATCGATCAGGCTCTGGTGATAGCCTTGCTCCGCATCGCCCTTGCGTACCCGCTGATAACCGGTGATCAGGCGGATAACCTCAGCCCGATGGGCGAGCGGCGGGGTAAAGTCCGGGCTGCTTGGGCCATACAGCGCCACCAACGGGCGGTTGAGCGCTGCTGCTACATGCATCAGGCCGGAATCGTTACTGACTATCGCCTGACAGGCGGCGATCAGCACGACCGCCTGATCCAGCGTCGTTTGCCCTGCCAGATTAAGGCAATGCTCACGCGTATCGGTGCTCAGGGTTTGTCGAATGTCTTCCCCCGCCTGATGGTCGTTTTTCGAGCCAAACAGCACCACCTGATAACCTTGCTCGATAAGCACCTGCGCCAGTGCACCGTAGTGGTAATGCGGCCAGCGTTTGGCTGGGCCGAACTCCGCGCCGGGGCAAAAGCCGATCAACGGTCGGGTATCGGTAAGATTAAAGGCGGCGGCGATATCGGCAATTTCTGCGTCGTTCACCGTAAGCCGGGGCCACAATAAAGGCTGGGGCAAATCAGGTGCGCTGCGGATACGTGACCGGTCATAGGCCAGTGCCACATAACGCTGCACCATCAATGGGAACGCCGTCTTGTCCAGAATCCGTAGGTCGTTGAGCACACCGTAGCGCATTTCACCGCGCCAGCCGGTGCGGCGCGGGATGTTGGCAAAGAAGGGGACCAGGGCCGATTTGAAGGAGTTGGGCAGCACATAGGCGTGGTCATATTGCTGTTCACGCAGGGATACCCCCAGTTGCCGACGCTCGCCGAGCGCCAACATGCCGTGCCCCAGCGGCATAGGCAATGCCTGGCGCACTTCAGGCATACGCGCCAGCAGCGGGCGACACCAGGCCGGCGCCATCACATCAATGATAGCGTCCGGGTGTTCGGCCTTCAGAGTGCGATAAAAACTGTGCGACATCATCATATCGCCCACCCAGGAAGGACCGATAACCAGAATTTTCATACCGTTCGTGTTTCCTTACGGCAAAGCGAATCAGGCGTTGCGGTTCAGCCAGGTCAGGTAGTCAGCTACCCCTTCAGCTACCGTTTTGAATGGTTTGTCGTAACCGGCAGCGCGCAGATTAGTGAGGTCTGCCTGAGTGTAAGCCTGATAGCGGCCTTTTAGTTTTTCAGGGAAGGGAATGTATTCCACACTGCCTTTGTTGTGCCAGGCCAGCACCGCGTCCGCCACAGCCTGGAAGGATTCGGCGCGGCCAGTACCGCAGTTGAAGATGCCGGAAACGTTATGCTGCCAGAACCACAGGTTTACCGCCGCCACGTCACCGACATAAACGAAGTCGCGTTTGAAATTTTCGCTGCCGGCGAAGAGTTTCGGATTCTCGCCCTGATTGATCTGATTATTCAGGTGGAATGCGACGCTTGCCATACTGCCTTTGTGGCTTTCGCGCGGCCCGTAGACGTTAAAGTAGCGGAAGCCGCAAATTTGCGAATCGGCCTGCGGCAGAATATCGCGCACATATTGGTCGAACAGGAATTTAGAGTAACCGTAGACGTTGAGCGGCTGCTCGTACTGGCGGTTTTCCACGAAGTTGTCGGTGCGCCCACCGTAAGTCGCGGCGGAAGACGCGTACAGAAATGGGATGCCGCGCTCCAGACAGTAGTGCAGTACTTCTTTGGAGTACTGATAGTTGTTATCCATCATGTACTTGCCGTCCCACTCGGTGGTGGAGGAGCAGGCGCCTTCATGGAAGATGGCGTCGATATCGCCCAGGTCGTCGCCGGCAACGATACTGGCGATGAAATCTTCCTTATCCATGTAGTCGGCAATGTTCAGATCGACCAGATTGACGAACTTGGTGCCATCTTTAAGGTTGTCGACCACCAGAATATCCCGGTATCCATCATCATTCAGCGCCTTTACGATGTTGCTGCCGATGAAGCCGGCGCCGCCAGTTACGATAATCATGGGAGTTACCTTGTGCTAAACGTGCTGGTGGAGCACCACGCTCCACACCTGTTGAGCGCTATCATAGCATTTCGGCGCACCACAGGCATCCTGCGCTATTTTTCCCGCTGTTTTCTTGCCAGTCGCTTCGCATTTTCGGTGTGACAGCCGTGGCGTTTTGTGGCCCACCCACCAATCTGATTCGCATTTCTCCACTACCTTTACGTTCAGAGATCTGCCGCCACCGGGCGGGAGGAGAATGACGGACAAAATAAGGAGAGCCGTGCCATGCCTGATGCGTTTTATCAACAGCTGACCGCTCAGCTTGTCTCGCTACACGACGAGGGGCTGTTTAAGGAAGAACGACCGATCACCACGGCGCAGCAGGCGCAAGTCACGGTGGCGAATGGCGGCAGGCTGATTAATTTTTGTGCAAACAATTATCTGGGTCTGGCTAATCATCCGGCTTTGATTAGTGCGGCCAAAGCCGGACTGGACAGCCACGGCTTTGGCATGGCCTCGGTGCGTTTTATCTGTGGCACGCAGGATATCCACCAGACGCTGGAGCACCGGCTGGCGGAGTTCCTTGGTATGGAAGACGCCATTCTTTACTCCTCTTGCTTTGATGCTAACGGCGGGCTGTTTGAAACCCTGATGGGCGAGGAGGACGCGATTGTGTCCGACGCACTCAACCATGCCTCGATTATCGACGGCATTCGTCTGTCAAAAGCGCGTCGTTATCGTTATGGCAACAATGACATGCATCAGTTGGAAGCCCAGTTGCAACTGGCCAGGGCGGAAGGGGCGCGTAATCTGATGATTGCCACCGATGGTGTGTTTTCGATGGATGGCGTAATTGCCAATCTGCGCGGCATCTGCGATTTAGCCGAGCGTTACGACGCGCTGGTCATGGTAGACGACTCTCACGCCGTGGGGGTTGTCGGCGAGAACGGGCGCGGCACCCATGAATACTGTCAGGTAATGGGGAGAGTGGACATTATTACCGGTACGCTCGGCAAAGCGCTGGGCGGTGCTTCCGGCGGGTATACCGCTGCCCGCCGGGAGGTGGTGGAGTGGCTGCGCCAGCGATCCCGACCGTATCTGTTTTCCAATGCGTTAGCGCCGTCTATTGTCAGCGCATCGATCAAGGTATTGGACCTGCTGCGCGATGGGCAGGCGTTGCGTCAGCGTTTGTGGCACAACGCCAGTCTGTTCCGCCAGCGAATGACCGATGCCGGGTTTACGCTCGCCGGTGCGGATCACGCCATTATTCCGGTGATGCTGGGGGATGCCCGACTGGCGCAGGCATTCGCCGCGGCTTTACAGCAAGAGGGGATTTACGTTACCAGTTTTTGCTATCCGGTGGTGCCGCACGGTCAGGCGCGCATTCGTACCCAGATGTCGGCGGCGCATACGCCAGAGCAGATTGAACAGGCTGTTGCGGCGTTTATTCGGGTCAGTCACCGTCTGAATGTGGTGGAGTGAGGATAGGATGATGAAAGCACTGGCGAAATTACGCCCGGAGCCGGGCATCTGGCTGACGGATGTTCCGGTGCCGGAACCGGGCCACAACGACGTGATGATAAAAATCCATAAAACCGCGATTTGCGGCACCGACGTGCATATCTACAACTGGGATGCGTGGTCGCAGAAAACCATTCCGGTGCCGATGGTGGTCGGGCATGAGTATGTCGGTGAAATCGTTGCGATTGGACAGGAAGTGGAAGGGTTCAGGATTGGTGATCGGGTTTCAGGTGAAGGACATATTACCTGCGGTTATTGTCGCAACTGCCGTGCCGGGCGTCGTCATCTGTGCCGCAATACGTCCGGCGTCGGCGTTAACCGGCCAGGAGCGTTCGCCGAATATCTGGTGATTCCGGCGTATAACGCGTTCCGTCTCCCGGCGGCGATTCCCGATGAGATCGCCGCCATCTTCGATCCGTTCGGCAACGCGGTGCATACTGCGCTGGCGTTTGATCTGGTGGGCGAAGACGTGCTGGTGAGCGGCGCCGGCCCTATTGGCGTGATGGCGGCAGCCGTGTGTCGTCATGTCGGTGCCCGTCATGTGGTGATTACCGATGTGAATGACTACCGACTGGCGCTGGCGCAGCAGATGGGGGTGACCCGTGCGGTGAATGTGTCGCGGGAATCATTAGCTGATGTGATGCGGGAACTGGGGATGACCGAAGGATTTGACGTTGCGCTGGAGATGTCCGGTTCGCCTGTTGCTTTTCGCACGTTGCTATCGGTGATGAATCACGGTGGTCGCATCGCCATGCTGGGGATTCAGCCGGAAGCGGTCGCGGTAGACTGGAGCGACATCATTTTCAAAGGGCTGGTGATTAAAGGTATTTATGGTAGGGAGATGTTCGAAACCTGGTACAAAATGGCAGCGTTGATCCAATCGGGGTTGGATCTGTCGCCCATCATCACCCACCGCTACGCGATTGATGACTTTCAGCAAGGTTTTGATGTGATGCGATCCGGCCAGTCCGGCAAGGTTGTGCTGAGCTGGGAGTCATGCGCCGCCGGGTAAAGGGAGGCGGCGCGTGTCATTATCCCAGCCAGGTCTGCCAGTGTTGTTTCAGGTAGCTGACGGCGGGGCTGGTTGCCAGATTGCGTCCGAGCTGTCGCCACAACTCAGGTTGAGAGATAGTGGGCAGCGGTTGTTTGATGGGGCAAACCTGAACAGGGCGCAGGCGTTTTTGCACCGGTGTGGCCGGTTGTGACGCGAGGTACGTCGGCACCGGCGTGTAGCGCGGTTCTGCTTCGTTCAGCAACTGGCTGGGGCGTACCAGTACGATATCCGCCGGTAGCGTCGGCAGCATCTGCTGCAATACCTGAATCGTGGCGGGATGAGGGTGGCCGATAGCGATGGCGTATCCGCTGCGTTGCGCTATCTCCACGGCACGGCTGAACTGGCGTCGGATATCGGCGACGTTCTGGGTGTCATCCAAAAATACTTTGCGTTTGAGCACTTTGATGCCGGTGCCTGCCGCTGCCCGGCTGGCCTGACTGCTGCCGATAGTCATGCTATCGAGAAAGTAGAGAGGGTAGGCAGTCATCGCCTGCATCACCTTCTGCATTCCCGGCAGGCTGGCGGTCATGGCGCTACCCATGTGGTTGTTCAACCCAACGGCGTAAGGCACCTTGTTGACCGCGTCACGCAGGATACGCGCTATCTCCTCGCTGCTCATGTCGGGGCGCAGCGTGTCTCGTTCCAGCGGTTGTTTGCTCATCGGTGCCATCGGCAGGTGAATCAACACTTCATGACCTTGTGCATGAGCTTTGGTCGCCATGTCGTGGGCATACGGCGCATTAGGCAGGACCGCTACGGAAATGGCGGCAGGCATCGCCAGCACCTGATTTTCGTTATGCGGGCGATAGCCGAAATCATCAATCACCAATGCCAGTTTGCCGGCCCAGACGGGAAGGGCCAGCAGCGTGCCGGTGAGGGTCATACCGGTGATAGCCAGCAAGCGAGAGAATAATGGTTGCACACCTACCTTCCTAGCCAGGGTAAGGGGTTGACCGCCTGTCCCTGACGCCGAATTTCAAAATAGAGAGCGGACTGACTCTGCCCGCCGCTGTTGCCGACTAAGGCTATCGGCTGACCGGTTTTCACGTGCGCGCCTACCGACACCAGCGCGCTCTGGTTATAACCGTACAGGCTCATGTCACCTTTACCGTGTTCCAGCACCACCACCTGGCCGTAACCCTGTAGCCAGTCTGCCATTAAGACGGTGCCATCGGCGATAGCGTGCACTTGCGTCCCTTCGGATGCGCCGATCACCAGCCCCTTCCAGCGCAGCTCGCCCTGCAATGGCTCGCCGAAACGGTGCAGTGTGCGTCCGCGTACTGGCCACACATATTGGCCGGCTGGCTGCCCTAAGCCACCAGTACGCGCCATCAATGAGCGCTCCTGCTCGTTAGGTTTATAACTGGCGCCGCTACGTTTGGCCTGTTCTTCTTTTTCGCGCAGTCGGGCGGCCTCGCGGGCTTCACGCTCCGCTCGCGCTTTGGCTTCGCGTTCTGCCCGTGCAATCTGGTCGCGCAGATGGGTTTCGTTCTGGCGTAGTTCCGTCAACTGCTGCTGGTCTTTTTCCAGCGTATTTTCCAGTGCGCCTAAGGTCTTTTGCCGTTCGCTCTGAGCTTGTTCCAGTATGTTCTGTTGTTGCTGTTGGTCGCCGAGCAGGCGTTTTTGTTGCGCGTGTTTCTGCTCCAGTTGCAGCTTCTGGCTGGCTAGCTGCGCACGAGTTTGCTGTAGCTCGGTGATGGATTGTTCGCGTGCTTTATTCAGGTAATTGAAGTAAGCAAGGATACGTTCACGACGCTGGCTCTCTTCACCGCTGAGGATCAGTTGCAGTGCGCCATGCTGTCCCTGACGAAACGCCGCATCAAGCTGTTTCGCCAGCAGAGTTTCCTGTCTTTTCTGCTGCGTGTGCAGCTTAGTAATAGAGGCGTTCAGACCGCTGATATCCTGGTTCAGGTGCTCAAGGGTGGCGCGGGTTTCACGTAACTGGTGGGTAGATTGAGCAATAGACTGTTCCTGCTTTTTCAGTTGCTCCAGCAGGGCACTACGGCGTTGCTGCTGCTCCCGAACGCTTTTTTCCTTCTCTGCGATATCCTGTTGCAGCGATTTCAACTGCTGCTGACTATCGTCGCTCCAGCCTGGGCATGGCAACAGCAGCACGCCAACACAAAGCACACTGGCGCACCGGCTTAACAGTTTGTTACGACCCGTTGGGAACGGTACAGAGAACGCTTTTTTGCTCATGGCGAAAGATTATTCCACGATGAACCGCGCCTTACCAGTTGTCTGGTCAGGGATTTCTATTTCCATCCATGACAGTGGTCTGCTTGTTGACAGGGCTGAATCACGTAGATAAATGCAAACCGTCGCGCAGAATCGTGATGCGATGTTGGCTTACAGGCTGTAATTGCAGTATCGCACAGGTATACTCAGACACCCTGTATTTGAATTGCTTAACTGATTTCGGAGTCGTTACACCCCATGCAAGAGATTATGCCATTCATCAGCCGACACACGATTCTGAGCCTGGCCTGGATTGCCCTGCTGGTCGCTGTCATTGTGCTTACGGTGAAGAGTAAACTGTCCAAGGTAAAAGAAGTGGCTCGTGGTGAAGCGATCCAATTGATCAATAAAGAAGATGCGGTGGTGGTAGACACCCGTAATCGTGATGATTACCGCCGTGGCCATATTGCTGGCGCCGTCAACCTGTTGCCGAACGACATCAAGAGCGGCAGCCTGGGCGAACTGGAAAAGCACAAAGCGCAACCGGTGATTGTGGTGTGCGCTAACGGCATGTCATCTCGTGAATCGGCGGAAAACCTGTTCAAAGCAGGGTTTGAACGCGTCGTGGTTCTGAAAGACGGGCTGGCTGGCTGGAGCGGTGAAAATCTCCCGCTGGTGCGTGGTAAGTAATACGCTCTCCTGGAAGAGGGGGGCCTGTTTGTGTTATGGCGTGTCCTTCCTGACGAGGGGCAGCGCGCAAGGAAATCTAACGAAAGGGTATTATTCAACATGTCTGAACAAAACAACGTCGAAATGATTTTCCAGATCCAGCGTATCTACACCAAGGATATTTCTTTTGAAGCGCCGAACGCGCCTCAGGTATTCCAACAGGAGTGGAACCCGGAAGTTAAACTGGACCTGGATACCGCATCCACCCAGTTGGCTGACGATGTGTACGAAGTGGTGCTGCGTGTGACGGTGACGTCTACTATCGGCGAAGAAACGGCGTTCCTGTGCGAAGTACAGCAGGCGGGCATCTTCACCGTTGCCGGCATCGAAGGCACTCAGTTGGCTCACTGCCTTGGCGCTTACTGCCCGAACGTGCTGTTCCCGTACGCGCGTGAATGCATCACCAGCCTGGTATCCCGCGGTACCTTCCCGCAGTTGAACCTGGCGCCGGTTAACTTTGACGCGCTGTTTATGAACTACCTGGAACAGCAGGCAGGTCAGGACGGCAGCGCTCAGACGCAGAATGCCTGATGAGCAGGTCTGATGCTGCAATCACGGTGATCGGTGCCGGGTCTTACGGCACCGCACTGGCTATCACGGTGGCCCGCAACGGCCACCGTGTAGTGCTGTGGGGACATGACCCTGCGCATATTCAGGCGTTGCAGGCGGCTCGTTGCAATCAGGCGTTTCTGCCTGATGTACCATTTCCAGATTCGTTGCAACTGGAAACAGACTTGTCGCAGGCGCTGGCTGCCAGCTGTAATATTCTGGTGGTGGTGCCGAGCCATGTGTTTGGCGATGTGCTACGCCAGCTCAAGCCTCATCTACGAGCAGATGCGCGGCTGGTGTGGGCGACCAAGGGGCTGGAAGCGGAAACGGGACGCCTGTTGCAGGATGTCGCCCGCGAAGCGCTGGGTGACGCCATCCCGCTGGCGGTGCTCTCCGGGCCGACGTTTGCCAAAGAGCTGGCCGCCGGGTTGCCGACTGCGATTGCGCTGGCATCGACTGAACCGTCGTTTTCCGACGATTTGCAACATCTGCTGCACTGCGGCAAAAGTTTTCGCGTCTACAGCAACCCTGACTTTGTCGGCGTACAGTTGGGCGGTGCGGTGAAGAACGTGATTGCCATCGGTGCCGGCATGTCCGATGGGATGGGGTTCGGCGCCAATGCGCGTACCGCATTGATCACTCGCGGTCTGGCTGAAATGACGCGTTTGGGTGTGGCGCTGGGCGCTGACCCGACTACGTTCATGGGGATGGCGGGCTTGGGCGATCTGGTGCTGACCTGCACCGACAACCAGTCACGTAACCGCCGTTTCGGCATGATGCTGGGGCAAGGGATGGATGTCGTCAGTGCCCAGAACCAGATTGGCCAGGTGGTGGAGGGTTACCGTAATACCAAGGAAGTGGTGGCGCTGGCGCAGCGTTACGGCGTGGAGATGCCTATCACCGAGCAGCTCTGGCAAGTGCTGTATTGCGGTAAAGACGCACGCGAAGCCGCGTTGAGCCTGTTGGGCCGGGCACGTAAAGACGAAAGCGCCAGCCTGTAACAGCAACATTATTAGCCGGGCTTCCCACGGGAGGCCCGTTGTTGTTTTATTCTTATAGCGAGTTGTGAAGTAGTCGGTATTTAAGCAGTGGTTGACGGTTTTCAAAGAGGTGTCGCGATGTCGAATGATGAACTGGAACTGGTTTGGAAACACATTAAGGAAGAAGCGCGCAGTCTCGCGGAATGCGAGCCGATGTTGGCCAGCTTCTTTCACGCGACACTGCTGAAACATGAAAATTTGGGCAGTGCGCTAAGCTATATGCTGGCAAACAAGCTGGCCAATGCCATCATGCCGGCAATCGCTATCCGCGAAGTGGTAGAAGAGGCTTATCGTGCTGACCCGCAGATGATTGCGTCCGCTGCCCGCGATATTCTGGCGGTACGGCTGCGAGATCCGGCGGTGGATAAATATTCAACGCCGCTACTTTATCTGAAAGGGTTTCATGCTCTGCAGGCTTATCGTATCGGTCATTGGTTGTGGCAGCAGGAGCGCCGCGCGCTGGCTATCTACCTGCAGAATCAGATTTCAGTGTCGTTTGGCGTAGATATCCACCCGGCGGCGCGCATTGGTTGCGGTATCATGCTGGACCATGCTACCGGCATCGTGATTGGTGAAACCGCTGTAGTAGAAAACGACGTGTCTATTCTGCAATCGGTCACCCTGGGGGGAACCGGTAAAACCAACGGCGATCGCCACCCCAAAATTCGTGAAGGCGTGATGATTGGCGCGGGTGCTAAGATTCTGGGCAATATTGAGGTGGGGTGCGGCGCCAAGATTGGCGCAGGGTCGGTGGTGTTGCAACCGGTGCCGCCACATACTACTGCCGCAGGCGTGCCGGCGCGCATTGTTGGTCGTCCGGAAACCGATAAACCCTCGCTGGATATGGACCAGTATTTCAACGGTTCGCTGCGCGGTTTTGAAGACGGCGACGGCATTTAACCTGGCATAACCGCTGGACTGACGATAATGGCGTTTAAAGACGCCTGCAACCCGTGGGAACCTATCGGCGGTTATGGCTACGCTGGCAATTTCGAATAACCAACTGATGGTATTTTATTCTGATGTAAACCATGTTGAGGGAAATTCAGCCGCGTAACTCGACTACAATGCTTCATCTGTTTCGTGCTATGGAGCGAGTCACATTGTGCCGTTATTAATCATCACCACTATTCTGTGGGCATTTTCCTTTAGCCTGATTGGCGAATATTTGGCAGGCCAGGTCGATAGCTGGTTCTCCGCCATGTTCCGGCTGGTGCTGGCGGCGCTGGTGTTTTTGCCTTTTCTGCGCTGGCGCGGCTATTCTCCCAACGTATTGGGGCTGTATTTGCTGGTCGGTGCGCTCCAGTTAGGCATCATGTACTTGTTTATGTTCCGTGCCTATCTTTACCTGACCGTACCGGAGTTTGTGCTGTTTACCGTGATGACGCCGTTGTACGTGACCCTGATTTATGATCTGCTCGCCCGGCAGCGCCTGCGCTGGGGTTATGCCATGAGTGCGCTACTGGCGGTATTGGGCGCGGTAGTGATTCATTATCATGGCGTCAGTACCCATTTCTGGTGGGGTTTTGTGCTGGTTCAGGCGGCCAATATCTGTTTTGCGGTCGGTCAGGTGGGATATAAACGGCTGATGGAAGTTCACCCGATGCCACAGCACAGTGCGTTCTCCTGGTTCTATCTGGGGGCGGCGGTCGTGACGCTGACCGCCTGGATGCTGTTTGGTAACCCAGCCAAATTACCGGCCACGACATTGCAGTGGGGTATTCTGGTCTGGCTTGGGGTAGGGGCATCCGGCCTTGGCTATTTCATGTGGAACTATGGCGCTACCCAGGTGGACGCCGGTACGTTGAGTATCATGAACAACTTTCACGTCCCGGCTGGGTTGCTGGTCAATTTCGCTATCTGGCACAAAACGCCAGACTGGTCGAGCTTCATCATCGGTACGGCGATTATTATGTCCTCGCTGTGGGTACACCAGCGTTGGGTCGTGAAGCATCCCGTACAAACGGCAGATGGTCGCAGGCGTGCTGACGCGCAGAGCGAATAAATGCGTCGATAACCGGCTGACGCTGCTCTCCATCACGCACGGCGGCGTACAGCCTGCTCCACAAGCCTTCTCCCAGGGGTTTGGTGACCACTAATCCCTGGTGTTCAAAACTTTCCACCACCCAGTGCGGCAGCGCGGCGATTCCCATACGCGCCGCCACCATCTGGATCAGTAGCAGGGTGTTGTCTACGCTTTTTAATGACGGGCTGACTCCTGCCGGCTGTAAAAAGTGACGCCACACATCCAGCCGCTGACGTTGTACCGGGTAGATCATCAGCGTTTCCTGCGCCAGATCCTCCGGCACAATCACGGCGTTGGCGGCCAGCGGATGATCCGGCGACAACACCAGCCTTACTTCAAAGTCGAACATCGGCGAATAGTGCAGGCCGCTGCGCGGCAGAATGTCAGAGGTCATCACCAGATCCAGCTCGCCCTGTTGCAACGCGGGCTGCGGGTCAAAGGTGACGCCGGATTTGAAATCCATCACCACTTGCGGCCAGTTCTGATGAAAATTCTTCAGTGCCGGCGTCAGCCACTGAATGCAACTGTGACACTCGATCGCCAGCCGTAGCGTCGTTTGATGTGGCTCGTTGCACGCCTGCAGTGCCTGCTGAATCTGCGGCAGGATCTGTTCGGCCAGTTGCAGCAGGATTTCTCCCTGCGGCGTAAAGCGCAGTGGCTGGCTCTTACGGACGAACAAGCGGAATCCCAGCCGTTGTTCCAGATCGCTGAACTGATGCGACAAAGCGGATTGCGTCTGATGGAGCTGTGCAGCGGCAGCGGCTAACGATCCCGTGTTGCGCAGCGCCTGCAGCGTCCGTAAGTGTTTAAGTTCGATCATGAGAGTCCTTCACAGTGACAGTGAATAAATTGCGCTTGTACTTACTACACTACCTGCGGATTATGGATGTGTAAACATCTGGACGGCTAAATGAGGATTTGGGCATGGCAATTTTAAATCACACTCTCGGTTTTCCGCGCGTCGGTCTGCGTCGTGAACTGAAAAAAGCACAGGAAAGCTATTGGGCAGGGAACAGCACGCAGGACGATCTGCTGGCCGTGGGCCGTGAGCTGCGTGCCCGTCACTGGCAGCAGCAGAAAGACGCCGGCGTGGAACTGCTGCCGGTGGGCGATTTTGCCTGGTACGACCATGTGCTGACCACCAGCTTGCTGTTGGGAAATGTACCTGCCCGTCACCAGAATGCGGATGGTTCCGTGAATCTGGATACCCTGTTCCGTATTGGCCGTGGCCGTGCACCGACCGGTGAACCCGCTGCCGCCGCTGAAATGACCAAATGGTTTAACACCAACTATCACTACATGGTGCCGGAATTTACCCAAGGCCAGCAGTTCGCGCTGACCTGGACTCAACTGCTGGATGAAGTGGACGAAGCGCTGGCGCTGGGTCACCAAGTGAAGCCCGTGCTGCTCGGCCCGGTGACCTACCTGTGGCTGGGTAAAGTTAAAGGCGAAGCCTTTAACCGTCTGGATCTGCTAAGCGCCGTGCTGCCGGTGTATCAGCAGGTGCTGGCCGAACTGGCTAAACGCGGCATCGAGTGGGTGCAGATTGATGAACCGTTGCTGGCTTTGGAACTGGACGACGAATGGAAAGCGGCGTTTAAACCGGCTTACGATGCGCTGCAAGGGCAGGTGAAACTGCTGCTGACCACCTATTTTGACAGCATCGGCCAGAATCTGGACGTGATTAAGGCGCTGCCGGTGCAAGGTCTGCATGTCGATTTGGTGCACGGCAAAGATGACGCCGCGTCGCTGAACGCACAGTTGCCGGCTGACTGGGTGTTGTCGCTGGGCGTAATCAATGGTCGTAATGTATGGCGTGCCGATCTGGCGAGCTGGTTTGCGCGTCTGCAACCGCTGCTGGGTAAACGTACGCTGTGGCTGGGTAGCTCCTGTTCTTTGCTGCACAGCCCAATTGATCTCAGCGTTGAAACCCGTCTGGATGAAGAAGTAAAAAGCTGGTTTGCCTTTGCCATTCAGAAGTGTCAGGAACTGGCGCTGCTGACCCGTGCGCTCAATAGCGGCAATGGCGATGAACTGGTGGCATATAGCGCACCGATCCGCGCCCGCCAGACGTCTGCTCGTGTTAACAACCCGGAGGTGGCGAAGCGCCTGGCGACGATCACCGCACAGGACAGCCTGCGTCAGAATCCGTACCCGGTTCGTGCACAAGCGCAGCGTGCGCGCTTCCAACTGCCGGCCTGGCCGACCACCACCATCGGCTCGTTCCCGCAGACCACCGAAATTCGCAGTCTGCGTCTGGATTTCAAGCAGGGACGTCTGGATGGTCAGAACTACCGTACCGGCATTGCCGAGCACATCAAACAGGCGATTGTAGAGCAGGAACGTCTGGAACTGGATGTATTGGTGCACGGCGAAGCCGAGCGTAACGATATGGTGGAATATTTCGGCGAGCATCTGGATGGCTTTGTGTTCACCCAGAACGGTTGGGTACAGAGCTACGGTTCCCGTTGCGTGAAACCGCCAGTCGTGATTGGCGATATCAGCCGTCCGGAACCGATCACGGTTGAGTGGGCGAAGTATGCCCAGTCGCTGACCAGCAAGCCGGTGAAAGGTATGTTGACGGGGCCGGTCACCATTCTGTGCTGGTCTTTCCCACGTGAAGATGTCAGCCGTGAAACCATTGCTAAGCAGATTGCGCTGGCGCTGCGCGACGAAGTGGCGGATCTGGAGCAGGCCGGTATCGGCATCATCCAGATTGACGAACCGGCGCTGCGTGAAGGCTTGCCGTTGCACCGCTCTGACTGGGCGGCTTATCTGGCGTGGGCTGTTGATGCGTTCCGCCTGAATGCGGCGGTAGCGAAAGATGATACTCAGATTCACACCCACATGTGTTACTGCGAATTCAACGACATCATGGATTCCATTGCTGCACTGGATGCGGACGTGATCACCATCGAAACCTCGCGTTCCGACATGGAACTGCTGGAATCGTTCGAAGAGTTCGAGTACCCGAATGAAATCGGCCCAGGCGTGTACGACATTCACTCGCCGAACGTGCCGAGCGTCGAGTGGATTGAAGCGCTGCTGCGTAAAGCGGCTCAGCGTATTCCGGCAGAACGCCTGTGGGTGAATCCAGACTGCGGCCTGAAAACCCGCGGCTGGCCAGAAACCCGTCAGTCACTGGCGAACATGGTGCAGGCAGCCAGGCGCCTGCGCGAAACAGCGGAATGAGTCAGCCGAAAACGGTGATGGGGAATGGCGCAAAGGATGACAGGATGAGTGTGAACCATAGGATGTAATGCTCAGGGCCGGAACATTCCTCATCACCACCAGATGTAACAAGGGAGACGATAGCGTCTCCCTTATGCTTTTTTCGGTTTACGCATGGGATATTACACCACGCCGTAGCGTGCAAACCACGCCAGCATACGTTGCCAGCCGTCTTTGGCTGAAGCTTCGTGATAAGTCGCACGGTAATCAGCATGGAAAGCATGGTCCGCGTCTGGATAAACTACGATCTCCGCATCGGCGTTGGCCGCCCGTAATGCCTGACGCATGGTTTCCACCTGTTCCAGCGGGATGCTTTTGTCCTGCCCGCCGTAAAGTCCGAGTACCGGTGCGCTCAGATCTTTCGCCACATCCACCGGATGTTGCGGCGAGGTTAGCGTTTTTTCCGCAACCAGTTTGCCATACCAGGCGACGGCGGCTTTTAACTGCGGATTATGTGCGGCGTACAACCAACTGATGCGACCGCCCCAGCAGAAACCGGTAATCGCCAGACGTTTGGCATCGCCGCCCTGACGCACTGCCCAATGTGCGGTATGGTCAAGGTCGGACAGTACCTGATTGTCCGGTACCTTGCTGACCAGTTCGCGCATCAGCGTCGGAATATCGTTGTACTGCTGCGGGTCGCCCTGACGGAAATAAAGTTCTGGTGCGATGGCCAGATAACCTTGTTTAGCCAGTCGTCGGCACACATCGCGGATATGCTCATGCACGCCAAAGATTTCCTGTACCACCAAGACAATCGGTAGTGGGCCGGCTGCCTGTTCGGGCCTGGCGACATAAGCAGGTAGGTTATCACCTTGCGAGGGGATGGTGGTTTCACCAGCAATCAGCCCGGTGGCGTCGGTGATAATCGCGGAAGAAGCCAGCGGCATAACGGCTGGCGAAAATGCCCGTGTGGTCTCTCTGAGAGTCAGTAACGCATCGGTTTTCATTGCCTTTCCTTTATCAAGACGGGATCTGCCTGCGGGGCAATGTCGCTCCCGCGTTAAGCAAGTGTAGAAAATTTGTAGTGTATTGAGAATAGTCGCAGCCAGATAGGGCAATCAGTGCCACATTGCGTGACGCAACATGCGCTAATTACAGTCATTGGTGTGATTAAAATCACAATATTAATGTAAATAGATATTTGTTACTTTCCAATCAGCGATGTACTTCACTTAATGGCGACAATCTGTGCGCTAAGATCGTTGGGTAACTGAGAGCTTGTCTGGGAGGCGTTTATGTCCGATGTATTTCACCTCGGTTTAACAAAGCAGGATTTACAAGGGGCTACGCTGGCGATTGTGCCCGGTGATCCTGCTCGTGTAGAGAAAATCGCCCGGTTGATGGAGAACCCGGTTTTTCTGGCATCGCATAGGGAGTTTACTTCCTGGCGTGCGGAGCTGGCGGGTAAACCGGTGATTGTCTGCTCCACCGGTATTGGTGGCCCGTCCACATCGATTGCGGTGGAGGAACTGGCGCAACTGGGCGTGCGCACTTTCCTGCGGGTTGGTACAACTGGCGCTATCCAGCCGCATATTTCAGTGGGCGACGTGCTGGTCACCACAGCGGCGGTACGTCTCGACGGTGCCAGTTTGCACTTTGCGCCGCTGGAGTTCCCGGCAGTGGCGGATTTTGCCTGTACCTCCGCATTGGCACAGGCGGCGAATGACGCCGGAGTGACCTTGCATGTCGGCATTACTGCCTCGTCGGATACTTTCTATCCGGGTCAGGAGCGTTACGATACGTATTCTGGCCGGGTAGTGCGGCGTTTTCAGGGATCGATGGCTGAATGGCAGAGCATGGGCGTGCTGAACTACGAAATGGAGTCCGCCACGTTGCTGACCATGTGCGCCAGTCAGGGCCTGCGCGCCGGGATGGTAGCGGGTGTGATTGTGAACCGTACTCAGCAGGAAATACCTGATACTGCCACGATGCAAAAAGCGGAACATGCATCCGTCAATGTGGTGTTGTCGGCAGCTCGCAAACTGCTTAGTGCTTAAGTGTGATTCCATCGCCGGACATGCGTTCGGCGCGGCGGTACGACACGGCATCATCTTCGTACCGCCTTTTCAGCTTTCCCACAGGCTGTTCATCTGTTTGTCTTCCTTCATGCTAATTTAATTGTCAGGTTTGATAATACGTACCAGTCTGCATGGTTCGGTGATGGTTTAACCATGATCATTCAGTATGGCTAACTCATCGTTGATCACGCTTGTTGATCACTTTTGTTGATAACTACAGGGAAAGATATGACCTCATCCTCATTACTGCATCCCTCGTTGCTGCCGCTTGATGGTGGCGTTAATTTTCGTGATTTGGGCGGCATCCGCGTGGCGGGTGGACGACAGGTCCGGCGTGGCAAACTGTTTCGCTCCGGTGCGCTGGATATGTTGAGCGAGCGAGATATCGACCATCTCGCCAGTGTGCCGGTGGCGCATGTGGTGGATTATCGTGATCAGGACGAAGCGGCGCTGCGGCCTGACCGACTGTGGTCTGGCGCTCGCTATCATCCGGTACCGGCCAACCCGTTGCGGCATGAAGTGACCGCCAGCCTGGAAACACTGGGGTCGGAAAAACTTGAAGCGTTTGATTCCCGCGCTTTTATGCTGGAGTTGTATCGCCGTTTACCGTTTGGCAATCCGGCGTATCAACATCTGGTGGCGTTGCTGCGCCAGCCTGACGATGGTGCGCTGGTGCAACATTGCGCGGTGGGTAAGGATCGGACCGGCATCGGTTGCGCGCTGGTGTTGTTTGCACTGGGTGCAGATGAGCAGACGGTGATGGAAGACTATCTGGTCACGGAGTCTACGCTTACCCCGTTTCGCCGTCAGTTGCTGGAAGATTTGGCATCGAGTCTGAGCGAGAAAGCGCTGAAACGCTTTGATTTCGTGCTTTCCGCCCGCGAAGAGTTTCTGGTGACGGCGTTGCATACTATCCGTGACAGATATGGTTCGGTGGATAACTGGCTGGCGCAGGATTATGGTCTGGATGCCTCGTCGCGTGATGTGCTGCGAGAGAAGTATCTGGCGTAGGCTGCTTATACGCTTATACCGGTTGCTGCGTGTGAATGGCCTTCCATTACCGATATCTGGTTTACGCCATCTTGCCAAAAGAGGGATGAGGTGATGTGAGGTCATCAAGCCTGGTTTGAATCGGTTAATATAGAATTTTTGATATTGAGATAAATATTGTTTATTGATAAGTATCAGGCATCAAACTCGTATTGTTTCTTTATTGGTAATTTTTTGTTTTGTATATATTTTGAATTCTGGACTTATCATTTTTTTTTGGTACCATTAGTATTAAATTGGTACTGTATATATAAACAGTTTGGTGTTGTCTTAGCAAATCAAAAAGGAGGCGTAAAATGGCTTACTCTGCGATATCCGTTGCCAACTCCTTGATAAAAAAAGCAAAAGATCGAGGGATTACAGATCTCACACCAATGAAGTTACAGAAACTGGTTTATTTTGCTCATGCATGGATGCTGGCTATCGATGACCGTCCTCTAATTAACGAAACCGTGAAAGCCTGGAAATTTGGTCCTGTTATCGATTCGATTTATCACGAATTCAAAACATACGGTGCTAAAAATATTGATTCTTTTGGCACTGAATTTGATTTGATTGATGCAGATGATAGTACCGGTGTTCCTGATGTCGGATTTATTACACCGTATGTTGATTGCGCGGATACCAGAGCACATTCCGTGATGGATGCTATTTTAGATACCTATGGCGATAAGAGCGCCACCTTCCTGTCAAATTTGACTCACGCACCGGACTCTGCCTGGAGTATTACCCGTAGTGATCATCATGATGGCAGCCGAAGAGGCTTTGTCATCGATAATGAAATTATTAAAGCTGCCATGAAACAAAAGCTTGGGTTATAGGTTTTTTATGAAAGCCCCCAAGAGCGATGATGTTTTATTTAATCAAAAATTAAAACAGGCGACGCGGCGAAGTCAGGAAAATAATAATCTGTCTTTAGCGCGTGAAGACCTGTTTACGACAGAAGAAATTAGTGAATCTTACTCGGAAGCGACATTAGAAGAACAAGATATTGCCAGACTAAAGAGAGCAAATGCTGCAATGTCTCAGCGAATGTCTGCTCTTCGAGTTGAGCTGTTGCATGGAAAAGTCAAACTACAGCAACAACAGCTTGATATGCGACAGGCTTATGCATTGAAGGCGTATCGTTTTGTTTGGCTGTGGTCGATTGCCCTGATCGTTATTCTCCTCCTGCAAGGGTCATCCTATCCAACATTCAGGTTGTTATTTATTCAGTTTGATGCACATGACTTTAAGCTGGATAAAGAAATTGTTATTGCTCTTATTTCTGGTGTGACAATAAATATTGTTGCAGTCTTTGTCGTTGTAATAAGAAATTTATTCCCTTCTGATATCAAGGGAAAAAGTATTGAAGAAGAGAGTACGGATAAAGAAAAAGAACGTACGGACAAAAAAACGGACACAGACAAAGAAAGTAGCAATATACCCTAAATAATTCGAGTTGCAGGACAACACGCTCGCGCGTTGAACAACGCAACGCCTTGGCCCGTTAGGGCAAGGCTCATATGAGCCTTGTAACGCGGCAACTGAGTAAATCCCCAGGCGCTTACTTAAGTAAGTGACTGGGGTGAGCGAGGGCAGCCAACGCACCTGCAACTTGAAGTATGACGGGTATATAACATGAGATGAATATAAACCGGGAGTCACAGACTCCCGGTTTGTTGTAACGGTATTCGTAATTAACCGGTATTACGCATCCCGGCAGCGACGCCAGCGATGGTGACCATCAGCGCCTGTTCTACCTGTGGGTCCAACGTGTCTTGCTGACGTGAACGGTGCAGTAATTCTGCCTGCAATACGTTGAGCGGGTCGGTGTAGACGTTGCGCAACGCGATCGATTCGGCAATCCACGGCAGATCGGCCATCAGGTGGTCGTCGTTGGAGATGGTCAACACCGCTTTGATGTCTTTTTCCAACTGTTCACGCAACTGTTTACCGAGCGGCCACAATGTCTCGTCCACTAATCGTTGATCGTAATATTCCGCCAGCCACAGGTCAGCCTTGGCGAACACCATTTCCAACATAGCGATGCGGGTAGAGAAGAATGGCCAGTCTCGACACATGGCTTCCAACTGGTTCTGATGACCGTTGTCGATAACATGCTGCAACGCAGCGCCAGCCCCCAGCCAGGCAGGAAGCATCAGGCGGTTCTGCGTCCAGGCGAAAATCCACGGAATCGCGCGCAGGCTTTCCACGCCGCCGTTTGGCCGACGCTTGGCGGGACGCGACCCTAACGGCAGTTTCCCCAGTTCCAGCTCCGGTGTGGCAGCACGGAAGTAAGGCACGAAGTCCGGGTTTTCTCGCACATAACCACGGTACATATCGCAGGAAATACACGACAGTTCATCCATGATGTGATGCCACTCCGGCTTCGGTTCCGGCGGCGGCTGCAGGTTGGCTTCCAGAATAGCGGAAGTGTAGAGCGACAGGCTGCTGATGGTGACTTCCGGCAGGCCGAACTTGAAGCGGATCATCTCGCCTTGCTCGGTCACACGCAGGCCACCTTTCAGGCTGCCGGGCGGTTGAGAGAGCAGTGCCGCATGGGCCGGTGCACCGCCACGGCCAATGGAGCCGCCGCGACCGTGGAACAACGTCAGCGCGATACCGTATTTTTCGCAGGTCTTGATTAGCGCGTCTTGTGCGCGGTACTGCGCCCAGGAGGCGGCCATTACCCCGGCGTCTTTGGCGGAATCGGAATAGCCGATCATCACCATTTGTTTGCCCTGAATGAAGCCGCGATACCAGTCGATATTGAGCAACTGGGTCATTATGCTGTCGGCATTATTCAGGTCGTCCAGTGTTTCGAACAGCGGCGCTACCGGTAGTGCGTACGGGCAACCGGCTTCTTTTAGCAGCAAATGCACCGCCAACACGTCGGACGGCGTGCGTGCCATCGAGATAACGTAGGCGGCGATAGCGTTACGCGGTGTTTCGGCGATCACCCGGCAGGTTTCCAGCACTTCCTGCGTGTCGGCACTCGGTTCCCACTGACGCGGCAGCAGCGGACGCTTGGAATTTAGCTCACGGATCAGGAACGCCTGCTTGTCGGATTCCGACCAGCTTTCGTAATCTCCCAGCCCAAGATAGCGGGTGATTTCCGCCAGCGCCTCGGTATGACGAGTGCTCTCCTGGCGTATATCAATACGTACCAACGGCACGCCGAAACAGCGCACCCGGCGCAGAGTATTGAGCAACTGACCATCGGCGATGATGCCCATGCCACAGGCATGTAGCGATTGATAACAGGCGTACAGCGGTTCCCATAGCTGCTCGTTGGTGACCAGCAGATCGTTGGGGGCAAGCCGTTGTTCACCTTTCAACCGTGCATCCAGATAGTCCAGAGTGGTGACCAACTGCTCACGCAGTGTTTTCATCAGTTCTCGATAAGGTTCCTGCACGTCCTCGCCGCCCGCCAGTTGTTGCAGTTCTGGCGTACAGGTGGTCATCGACAGTTCAGACACCAGCACCTGCACGTCGCGCAGGAACAGATCAGCGGCTTTCCAGCGGCTCAGCAACAGCACACGGCGGGTGACTTCGGCGGTCACATTCGGGTTGCCGTCGCGGTCGCCGCCCATCCAGGAGGTGAAGCGTACCGGCACCGAATCCACCGGCAGGCGATAGCCGAGTTCCCTGTCCATCTGTTCATCAAGTTCGCGCAGAAACGCCGGCACCCCATCCCACAGGCTGTTTTCCACCACCGCGAAGCCCCATTTGGCTTCGTCTACCGGCGTCGGGCGGATTTTGCGGATTTCATCGGTATGCCAGTACTGGGCGATTAACTGGCGCAGGCGGCGCATGATCTGGTGGCGTTCGTAGTCGGCCAGGTCATCGTGGTCGAGCTGCTTGAGGCAGGTATTCACTTCAACCAGTTTGTGGATCAGCGTACGTCGGGTGATTTCAGTTGGGTGCGCGGTCAGCACCAGCTCAATAGACAGAGACTCCACTGCATCGCGGATGTCTTTGTCACTCAGATTGTCGCGGCTTTTCAGGTTGCGAAACACCGTTGCCAGCGCTTCCGGGTTGCTGGCCGCTTCGCCGTGGGGAGAAATGCTGTGGTATTGCTCGGCGGTGTTGGTCAGGTTAAGAAACTGGCTGAATGCACGGGCAACCGGCAGCAGTTCGTCGTTAGACAGGTTCTGCAGTGTGGTCAGCAACGCCTGACGATGTGTCTCACTGCCAGCGCGCGAGGCTTTGGACAGCTTGCGGATAGTTTCAACACGCTCAAGGATGTTGGCACCCAGTGCATCCTTGATAGTGTCGCCGAGTAGCTTACCCAGCATACTGACATTGCTCCGCATAGCGGAATATTGTTCATTCATAGTTACGCTGATCCACCTCGTGATTTTTGTAAATTTATTACACACAAAGAATGTATGGTTACTGTCTGTTATCTAGCCACGTTCGCTATTACTCGTCAATGAACGCTCCTTAATCGTTACAGTTGTACCTGCTTAACCGGCAAAAAGGCAATTTGTGAAATTTAATTACAAAAGCTTGTTTATAAGTGACACTTATCCTATGGCGGTGGTGAAAGCAAGAGCGGCCTTACGCATAAGGCAATGAGGTGGCGATAAAAGAGACAGGCGGCCAGTTGGCATCGTGCTGAAGAGATTGTGCAGAAGCGGGGATTTCTCTGGTGACAAGGCCGCCCGGCGATGAGAGCCGGGCAGCGCCACTAGACGAATTACTGCTGGCAGAAATGATGCACTAACTGGGTAATCAATGTACGAGTCGGTTTGATAAACGACATGTCGATAAATTCGTCCGGTTGATGCGCCTGATTGATAGAGCCGGGGCCGAGTACCAACGTCGGGCACAGTTCCTGAATGAACGGCGCTTCGGTGCAATAATTCACTACATCGGTCGGCTGACCCACCAGTTTTTCCACCACCTGTGCCAGTTGATGGTCCGCCGGGCATTCATAGCCGGGAATCGGCGGGTGTAGTTCACTGATGGTCAGGCGACCCGGCCAGCGCTCACTGACCGGTGCCAGTGCTTCACTCAACAGGCCATTGAGATCACTTAGCGTCATACCCGGCAGTGGGCGAATATCCATATGCAGATCACAGCAGGCGCAAATGCGGTTAGCGGCATCGCCGCCATGAATGTGGCCGAAATTCATGGTCGGATAAGGAATGTGGAACGCCGGGTTGTGGTAACGCGCTTTAAGCGTGTTACGCAGCCCCATCAGTTCAGAAATGGCTTCGTGCATCAGTTCAATGGCGTTGACGCCGCGTGACGGGTCGCTGGAGTGGCCGGACTGCCCCTGAATGCGAACGACGTTCGACATGTGGCCTTTGTGGGCACGCACCGGTTGCAGCGAGGTTGGTTCGCCGATAATCGCGCAATCCGGGCGAATCCCGGTCGATTCGGAGAAATACTTGGCACCCGCCATCGTCGTTTCTTCATCTGCGGTGGCCAGAATGTACAGTGGCTTGGTCAGCTTACTGGCATCCACATCGCGCAGCGCATCAAGAATAAAGGCGAAAAAGCCTTTCATGTCGGCAGTGCCTAGCCCGTAGAGCTTGTTGTCGTGTTCTGTAAGGGTAAATGGGTCGCGCGTCCAGCGTCCTTCGTCAAACGGCACCGTATCGGTGTGACCGGCCAACAGCAGACCGCCATTGCCTTCACCCAGACGAGCCAGCAGGTTGAATTTATTAAAGGTGCCGGGAACCGGTTGTACATCGACATGAAAACCCAGGTCGCTAAACCACCCCGCCAACAGGTTGATTAAGGTTTCGTTGCTTTGATCCAGAGCGCGCTCGGTGGCGCTGATGGACGGGGTGGCGATCAATGCCCGGTACAGCTCCATAAAAGGGGGTAAATTCATCTTCACTGTTGACAGCCTCTGGGTTAGGATAGTATCAATATTCATGCATTTATTGTGAATAAAAATACAATAATGCCAGGCGAAATGAAATCACAAGCTGTGCGGCGAGGCGAGATTGTCGCATAATCGTTTCTTCTGGCTGTTGTGGGTGAACGGCGTGGCCGCGCTGATGAGCCTGCTCCCTGTTCCACCTATCTGGCAATAAAGGTATACCGAACTCATGCTGAATACGTTGATCGTTGGTGCAAGTGGCTATACCGGCGCTGAGCTGGCCTTGTACCTGAACCGTCACCCGCAGATGAACATAACCGCTTTGGCGGTGTCCGCGCAAAGCGTTGATGCGGGAAAACGCATTTCCGACCTGCACCCTCAGCTTAAAGGCATTATTGACTTACCGGTGCAGCCGCTGACCGATGTGGCCGAGGCGGCGAAAGGTGTTGACGTGGTATTTCTGGCTACCGACCACAAGGTGAGCCACGATCTGGCACCGCAATTCCTGAACGCCGGTTGTACCGTGTTCGACCTTTCCGGCGCATTTCGCGTGCAGGACCCTGAATTTTATACCCGCTACTACGGCTTCGAGCACCAGCACGCCGACTGGCTGGCACAGGCGGTGTACGGTCTGGCGGAGTGGCAGGCGGATCGCATCAAACAGGCGCGGCTTATTGCCGTGCCGGGTTGCTACCCGACCGCGTCTCAACTGGCATTAAAACCGTTGGTGGAAAGCGGTTTGCTGAACCCGAACCAGTGGCCGGTGATCGATGCCACCAGCGGCGTCAGCGGCGCTGGCCGTAAAGCCAGCATGACCAACAGCTTCTGTGAAGTCAGCCTGCAACCGTATGGCATCTTCAATCATCGTCATCATCCGGAAATCGCCACCCATCTCGGCATTCCGGTGATTTTCACCCCGCATCTGGGCAACTTCCCGCGCGGTATTCTGGCGACGATTACCTGCCGCCTGCAGCCGGGCGTCACTGCGCAGGATGTGGCGGAAGCCTACCACAACGCTTATCACGACAAACCGCTGGTACGGTTGTATGAAAAAGGCGTTCCGGCGCTGAAATCGGTGGTTGGGCTGCCGTTCTGCGATATCGGCTTCGTGGTGCAAGACGAGCACCTGATCGTGGTCGCTACCGAAGATAACCTGCTCAAAGGCGCGGCGGCGCAGGCGGTACAGTGCATGAACATTCGCTTCGGTTTCCCTGAAACCCAATCCTTACTCTGATGACACCCTGAGGCGCAAAGACCGATGAACCCGTTAATTATCAAATTAGGTGGCGTATTACTGGATAGCGAAGAGGCGCTGGAGCGCCTGTTCACCGCGCTGGTGACTTATCGTCAACAGCATCAGCGTCCGCTGGTTGTCGTGCATGGCGGCGGTTGTGTTGTGGACGACCTGATGAAGAAGCTGTCGTTGCCGGTGGTCAAGAAAAACGGCCTGCGCGTAACGCCGGCGGACCAAATCGACGTTATTACCGGCGCGCTGGCCGGTTCCGCCAATAAAACCCTGCTGGCCTGGGCGATTCGTCACGGTATCAATGCAGTCGGTTTGAGTCTGGCGGATGGTGGCAGCACCGTGGTCACGCAACTCAACGACGAACTGGGGCACGTGGGGAAAGCGGAAGCGGGTTCCCCGGCGCTGCTCAATACCTTGTTGAATGCCGGTTATCTGCCGGTCATCAGTTCCATCGGCATTACTGCTGGCGGTGAGTTGATGAACGTCAACGCCGATCAGGCTGCCACCGCGCTGGCGCAGACACTGGGTGCCGATCTGATCCTGCTGTCCGATGTTAGCGGTATTCTGGACGGCAAAGGTCAACGCATTGCGGAAATGACCGCCGGTAAAGCGGAAGAGCTGATTGAGCAGGGTATTATTACCGATGGCATGATCGTCAAGGTCAATGCGGCGCTGGACGCAGCGCGTGCGCTGGGTCGTCCGGTCGATATCGCCAGCTGGCGTCACGCCGAGCAGTTGCC
Source organism: Dickeya sp. CFBP 2040 (assembly GCF_012273755.1). Classification (NCBI taxonomy): domain Bacteria; kingdom Pseudomonadati; phylum Pseudomonadota; class Gammaproteobacteria; order Enterobacterales; family Pectobacteriaceae; genus Dickeya; species Dickeya sp. CFBP 2040. The sequence goes on along the minus strand of NZ_JAAVXH010000072.1, from coordinate 22,266 downwards.
GGCGTTGTTCAACGGCGTATCCATCGGCACCCGTATTCTGGCGTAATCCGCCAGCCTTCATCACGCTTTCTCCGGGCACAAACCGCCGGATAAACGCAGCAGTTCAACGGCGGGCCGGACAGGAGTCGGGTCCGCTTTTATCAGAGATACCGGGAGTGTAGTTATGGCTTTGTGGGGCGGACGGTTCACGCAGGCGGCAGATAGGCGTTTTAAACAATTCAACGATTCACTGCGGTTTGATTACCGTCTGGCAGAGCAGGACATCATCGGGTCCATCGGCTGGTCTAAGGCGCTGGTGACAGTAAACGTACTGAGTGCTCAGGAACAGCAGCAACTGGAGCAGGCGCTCAATGCGCTGCTGAAAGAGGTGCAGGCGGACCCAGACGCTATCCTGCAAAGCGACGCGGAAGATATCCACAGCTGGGTGGAGCAGAAACTGATCGAGAAAGTCGGCGATCTGGGCAAGAAACTGCACACCGGGCGCAGCCGTAACGATCAGGTAGCGACGGACCTGAAACTGTGGTGCAAGGCGCAGGTAAGCGAGCTGGCACAGGCGATTCGTCATCTGCGTGCGGCGTTGGTGGCTACCGCCGAAGCGAATCAGGATGCGGTGATGCCGGGCTATACCCATTTGCAGCGCGCACAGCCGGTGACCTTCGCTCACTGGTGCCTGGCTTACCATGAAATGCTCGCACGTGACGAGAGCCGTCTTGAGGATACGCTCAAGCGTCTGGACGTCAGCCCGCTGGGTTGCGGCGCGCTGGCAGGTACCGCGTATCCGATTGATCGTGAACAACTGGCTGGCTGGCTGGGCTTTGCGTCTGCCACCCGCAACAGTCTGGATACGGTATCTGATCGCGATCACGTGCTGGAACTGCTGTCTGATGCATCCATCGGCATGGTGCATCTGTCGCGCTTTGCCGAAGATTTGATTTTCTTCAACAGCGGCGAAGCGGCGTTTGTTGAACTGTCTGACCGCGTGACCTCCGGTTCTTCGTTGATGCCGCAGAAAAAGAACCCGGACGCACTGGAGCTGATTCGGGGCAAGTGTGGTCGGGTGCAGGGCGCGTTGGCAGGCATGTTGGTGACGCTGAAAGGCTTGCCGCTGGCGTACAACAAAGATATGCAGGAAGACAAGGAAGGGCTGTTCGACGCATTGGATACCTGGCACGACTGCCTGCTGATGGCGGCGCTGGTGCTGGAAGGCATCCAGGTTAAACGTCCGCGCTGTCAGGAAGCGGCCCAGCAGGGCTATGCCAACGCGACCGAACTGGCTGATTACCTGGTTGCCAAAGGTGTGCCGTTCCGTGAAGCGCACCACATTGTCGGCGAAGCAGTGGTGGAAGCGATTCGTCAGGGCAAAGCGCTGGAAGCACTGTCACTGGCGGATCTCAAACAGTTCAGCGCAGTCATCGAAGACGATGTCTATCCGGTGCTGTCGTTGCAGTCTTGTCTGGAAAAACGCGCTGCGCAGGGCGGTGTGTCGCCGCAGCAAGTGGCGTGCGCGATTGCCGATGCGAAGCGACGTCTGGCGTAATCCCGTTTATCGATATCAGAACCGGCCTGCGCGCCGGTTTTGTTTTTTCTGTCTTCTCCTTTTCTGTCTTCTTCTGTCTTCGATCTTCTGCTTTCTGATGTCGGCTCGCATTTTCTCGTTTGTCTGCGGCTTTTCCGGCCAATTTTTCACATAACCTCTGGACAGATATACAGCCTCATTTTACCTTGGCGGGCAGTGGTACAGATAACCTGGAGGCAATGTGGAGATCGCCTTGTTTTATGGCGTCAGCGGTGCCCTGATGGGTCTGTTGCTGGGCTGGTTGGTTGCCAGCTTGCTGCAACAGCGGCGTCAGGCACGGCATGACACCGAATTCCAGTTACAGCATCAGGCGTTGCAGCAGACGCGCCAGCAGTTGACTGAAACCCAGCAGGCGCGGCAGCACGACCAGCAGCGGCTGGAACAGCAGTCGCAGGAGTTGCGTACGCTGCATGGTCAACTGGCGGCAAGTGAGGAAAAATTACGGCAACTGGCGGAATTGCGTGAAGAGTGCGCCCAGCTCAATCAGGAACTGCGTGCCTTGCGTGAAGCCAACGGCGCACAGGAAGCGGAACTGCGCGAAGTGACCATCCGCCTTGAAGAAACCCGGCTGGCGGCGGAAGAAAAACAGCGGTTGTTGATGAATAGCGAACAGCGGTTATCCACCCAGTTTGAAAACCTCGCTAATCGCATCTTTGAACAGACCGGGCACAAAGTGGATCAGCAAAATCAGCAGAGCATGGAGAAGCTGCTGACGCCGTTACGTGAGCAACTGGATGGTTTTCGCCGTCAGGTACAGGAGAGTTTTGGCGCGGAATCGCGCGAGCGGCATACGCTGGCGCATGAAATCCGCAACCTGCAACAGCTCAACGCCCGTATGGCGCAGGAAGCCATCAACCTCACCAATGCATTGAAAGGTGATAACAAAACCCAGGGCAACTGGGGGGAAGTGGTGTTGAGCCGGGTACTCGAAAGCTCCGGATTGCGTGAAGGACATGAATATGACACCCAGGTCAGCGTACAGACGGGTAGCAACAGCCGCCTGCAACCGGATGTGATCGTCCGGCTGCCGCACGGCAAAGATGTGGTTATCGACGCTAAAATGTCGCTGGTGGCCTATGAGCGTTATTTCAACAGTGATGATGAGGTGGAACAGGCGGCGGCGCTGAATGAACATCTACTGTCTATCCGTAATCATATTCGGTTGCTGGGCAGTAAGGATTACCAGCAACTGCCGGGATTGCGTTCTCTCGACTATGTTCTGATGTTTATTCCCGTCGAACCAGCGTTTCTGGTGGCGATTGATCGCCAGCCGGATCTGATTACTGAGGCGCTACGCCACAATATTATGCTAGTCAGCCCCACGACTTTACTGGTAGCGTTACGGACGATTAACAATCTCTGGCGTTATGAGCAGCAAAGCCGTAATGCGCAGCTAATCGCCGAGCGGGCATCCCGGCTGTATGACAAACTGCGTTTGTTCGTTGACGATATGGCTGCGCTGGGACAAGGGCTGGACAGGGCGCAGGCCAGTTACCGTCAGGCGCTGAAAAAGTTAGCGTCTGGACGTGGCAACCTGATAGGCCAGGCTGAAGGGTTCCGTGCGCTGGGGGTGGAAATTAAACGACCAGTCAATGTGCCCATGATGCAGGATGAACCTGTGTTACCTGATGAGTTGCTCGCATTGTCGCAGAAAGAGCATGATGATATGGCTGAGCGCGACAAGAATGACCGGGATGATGTGCCGAATGGCACGGCGATATGATGTTGATCAGGTTCGGTGCACGGGGTGAAAAGAAGGGCGGTCGCTTTTGAGCGGGGTCTGTTAAACTCTCTACCCATTAAAACTCTCCACCCATTAATGGGTAACACGATCCTGAAGTTGAAAAAGCAGGCGGATAACATGGTAGACGATTCGGACAATACGACACATTTTGGATTTCGCACGGTGGCTAAAGGTGATAAAGAAGCCATGGTGGCAGATGTTTTTCACTCTGTGGCGGCCAAATATGACCTGATGAACGATCTGATGTCATTTGGCATTCACCGTATCTGGAAACGATTTACTATCGAGTGCAGTGGTGTGCGCCGTGGTCAGCGTGTGCTGGATCTGGCTGGCGGCACGGGCGATCTCACTGCCAAATTCTCTCGTCTGGTGGGAGATGAAGGTGAAGTGGTGTTGGCGGATATCAATGCCTCAATGCTGCAAGTCGGGCGTGAGAAACTGCGCAATCAAGGGGTGGTGGGTAATATCAGCTATGTGCAGGCCAATGCCGAAGCCTTGCCATTTCCGGAGAATTTTTTCGACTGTATTACCATATCATTCGGGCTGCGTAACGTGACCGAAAAAGAAAGGGCGCTACGCTCCATGTATCGGGTGCTGAAACCCGGTGGACGGCTGCTGGTGCTGGAGTTTTCGAAACCAACCATGAAAGCGCTGAGCAAGATCTACGATGCCTACTCCTTTCATATTTTGCCGCGCATTGGCGAAATGGTTGTCAGCGACGCCGGCAGTTACCGCTATCTGGCTGAATCTATTCGTATGCATCCGGATCAGGAGACGCTGAAAGGGATGATGGTAGACGCGGGTTTTGACAGTGTGGATTACTTCAATTTGACCAGCGGTATCGTAGCGCTGCATCGCGGATTTAAATTCTGAGTTGGATACTCCCATGTTGATAATGCCTGTGTTGACGGCGGCACTGGAAACAGCGCTCAACCAGCTTTTGTTCCGTGATCGGAGTATGAAAGCCGCCCGTCAACGTTTGCACGGAAAAACGTTGCGAGTTGACGTGGCGGAGCTGGATACGCCGCTGGTATTGGTTTTCTCCGAATATCGCCTTGATGTCGTGAGTCAGTGGTCGTCGCAACCGGATTGTCTGTTGCAGACCCGCCTGTCGGCGCTGATGAAGTTGCGTGACCGGCAGCAATTGTCTGCGCTGATGCGCAGCGGCGAGCTGGTGCTGGAAGGCGATATTCAGGTGGCTCAGCAGTTTGTCACCTTGCTGGACTTGGCCGAATTTGACCCCGCCGAGTGGCTATCGCCCTGGTTTGGCGATGTAGTGGCGGAAGGGCTAAGCCAGGCGGCAGGTAAGGTTGCCGGAACAGTGATGCGATCAGTATGCCGCCAGCAACAGGCATTATCGGAAACCGTGACCGAGGAGTGGCGTCTGACGCCGGGCAAGCTGGAAGGGCTATGGTTTGCCGATGAAGTGGACGTATTGGCGCAGTCGGTGGATACCTTAGCAGCCCGGCTGGCAAAACTGGAGGACTCGCCATGACGCCGGGAGAACTGTTGCGGTTGTACCGGATTATCGGGGTGTTGCTGAGTTATGGGCTGGATGAACTGATTCCGCGTATACCCTTGACTACGCCGTTGCGACTTTGGCGTTGTTTGTTGTTCTGGTTGCCCAATCGTCATAAAGACAAACCACTGGGTACACGCTTGCGGCTGGCGTTGCAGGAACTGGGTCCAGTGTGGATCAAGTTCGGCCAGATGATGTCCACTCGCCGTGATTTGTTTCCCCCCGCTATCGCCGACCAACTGGCAATGCTGCAGGATCAGGTTGAGCCGTTTGATGGTGAACTGGCCCGCCAGCAGATTGAAACCTCAATGGGGGGAAAGCTGGAGACCTGGTTTGATGATTTCGACGCGAAACCGTTGGCGTCGGCATCGATTGCTCAGGTGCATACCGCCAGACTGAAATCCACCGGCAAAGAAATCGTTATCAAGGTTATTCGCCCGGACATCCTGCCGGTTATTAAGGCGGACATGCGACTGATGCATCGCCTGGCTGGCTGGCTGCCGATTTTGCTGCCGGATGGGCGTCGTCTGCGGCCACGCGAAGTGGTACGCGACTACGAAAAAACGCTGCTGGATGAACTGAACCTGCTGCGTGAAGCTGCCAACGCCATCCAATTGCGGCGGAATTTTGAAAACAGCCCGATGTTGTACGTGCCGGAAGTGTACTCCGATTACTGTAATGAGCAGGTGCTGGTCATGGAGCGCATTTACGGTATCCCGGTATCGGATGTAGAGGCGTTAAAACGCCATGGCGTTAATATGCCGCTGTTGGCCGAGCGCGGAGTACAGGTCTTTTTCACTCAGGTGTTCCGCGACAGCTTTTTCCATGCGGATATGCATCCCGGCAATATCTTCGTCAGTTATGAACACCCGCAAGACCCGCAATATATCGGTATTGACTGCGGGATTGTCGGTTCGCTGAATAAAGACGATAAGCGCTATCTGGCGGAGAATTTTATCGCCTTTTTCAACCGCGATTACCGTCGTGTCGCCGAACTGCACGTGGACTCCGGCTGGGTGCCGCACGACACTAACGTAGAAGAGTTTGAATTCGCCATCCGCACCGTCTGTGAGCCAATATTTGAAAAGCCGTTAGCAGAAATTTCTTTCGGTCATGTATTATTGAACCTCTTTAATACGGCGCGTCGTTTCAATATGGAAGTTCAGCCCCAGTTGGTGCTACTTCAAAAGACGTTACTGTACATTGAAGGAGTAGGGCGCCAGCTCTACCCACAGTTGGATTTGTGGAAAACGGCCAAGCCTTTTCTGGAAAACTGGTTGAAAGATCAGGTTGGCTTGCCCGCCATGTTGCGTGCATTTAAAGAGAAAGCGCCGTTTTGGGCGGAAAAACTACCTGAGATTCCTGAATTGTTTTACGACGGTTTACGTCAGCACAAGATGCTGAAGCAAAATATGGAACTCTTAACCAGTGAATTGCGAACCCAGCGTATCCGCCATGGTCGAGCTCGTTATCTGCTGGGGGTTGGGGCTACATTGCTGCTGAGCGGGACGATACTGCTGGTGAGTCAGGTAGAGGCCGAGATCGTACCTTCAGGTCTTATCGCTGCTGGTTTTGTGGCCTGGATTATGGGCTGGCGTTGTACCCGTTGAACACGCGCCTTATCAGGAGCCTGCCGGTTCCTGATGAATGTGTCACATGAATTCCTTTTGAACAACGAGGTAGGCAGAGTATGGGCGGTATTAGTCTTCCAAGTTTGCTACTGATAGCTGTCATCGTGGTGTTGTTGTTTGGTACGGGCAAACTGAAGTCGCTCGGTGCCGATCTTGGTGCGTCTATCAAAGGCTTCAAAAAAGCCATGAGTGACGATCAACCCGCTGCCCACGACGACAAGCAGCAACAGGATGCTGACTTTGCGACCAAAGCCATTTCGGAGCAGAAGCCGCAGGCCAGTCAGGCAGAGAAAAGCCAGCATAAAGAGCAGGTGTAACCGGTGTTTGATATTGGGTTTAGTGAACTGTTATTGGTGATGGTGATTGGCCTGGTGGTGCTGGGACCTGAACGTCTGCCGGTAGCGGTAAGAACGGTGGCGGGGTGGATTCGTGCGCTGCGTACGTTGGCATCAACAGTGCAAAATGAGCTGGCGCAGGAGATGAAGCTGCAGGAATTGCAGGAAAGCCTGAAGAAAGTGGAACAGGCCAGCCAGTTGCAAAATTTGTCCCCGGAACTTAAAGCGTCGATGGATGAATTGAAAGAAGCTGCCGAAGCGATGAAGCGCCCACACAGCATCAAGCCAGATGGTCGTGATGTGGTGGAGCATGTGCCGCTTGCCGATCCTGAAGCCGCGCATGATGGTGTGCTGGAGGTTGAACGCAACGTGGCGCCGTCATCTCCGATCACTCCTGCTGCGGAACTGACAACGCGCGCCGATGCGGTGCCAACAGCGCCTGTGTCTGCAGATACGGCATCGGACAGTGCCGGTCATGTCGAAAGTAAGGTGAAACCTGGGCAGACGGCGTCATCTCCTTCTTCCCAATCTTCTGGTGATCGTTAATTTATGGCTGTTGATCAAACCCAACCGCTGATCAGCCATCTGATCGAACTGCGTAAACGGTTGTTAAATAGCATTATTAGTGTGCTGGCTGTGTTTCTGGTGCTGGTCTATTTTGCTAATGACATCTATCAGTTTGTCTCCGCGCCGCTTATCAAACAACTGCCAGCCGGTGCCAGTATGATTGCGACCGATGTGGCCTCGCCGTTTTTCACCCCGATAAAACTGACGTTGATTGTATCGGTCTTTTTATCTGCACCGCTGGTGCTGTATCAGGTTTGGGCGTTTGTCGCCCCTGCGTTGTATAAACATGAGCGGCGGCTGATGATGCCGTTGTTGGTATCCAGCAGTTTGTTGTTTTACATGGGGATGGCATTCGCCTACTTCATTGTCTTTCCGCTGGCGTTTGCCTTTTTCGCACAAACCGCCCCAAAAGGCGTGTTGATTGCCACCGATATCAACAACTACCTGGATTTCGTGATGGCGCTGTTTATGGCGTTTGGCGTGTCTTTTGAAGTTCCGGTAGCGATAGTGCTGCTATGCTGGAGCGGAGTTGTTACACCGGAAAGCCTCAAGCAAAAACGGCCTTATGTGTTGGTAGGGGCCTTTGTGGTCGGTATGCTGCTGACGCCGCCGGATGTGTTCTCCCAGACTTTGCTGGCGATTCCGATGTATTTGTTGTTTGAAGTCGGCGTGTTTTTCGCCCGGTTTTACGTTGGTAAGCGGCGGCGGCCAGAGCTGGAAGACGTGGATGACTCTGAACCGTCTTCCTGAATGGTCTTTCGCCGTGTAACGGCGGTTTTCTTGCTGTGACACCTCTTTCGGGAGGTGTTGTTTTTTGGGTTATCCGCTGAGGTAGCCGTGACGGATTTTTGGATATCTGCGCATGTTCGATATTGGCGTTAACCTGACCAGCCCTCAGTTCCGCTCAGATAACGAGCAGGTTGTCGCGCGTGCCCGTCAGGCTGGGGTGACGGGCCTGTTGTTGACGGGTACCAACGTTGAAGAGAGCGAGCAGGCCTGTCTGCTGGCTGCACAATATCCCGATTACTGCTGGGCGACCGCCGGCGTACATCCGCATGACGCCAGTGGCTGGAATGATGATACCGCTGCGCTGATTCACCAACTGGCAGCACGTGAGCAGGTGTTGGCGATAGGTGAGTGCGGGTTGGATTTCAACCGCAACTTTTCCACCCCACAGGAACAGGAGCTGGCATTCAGCGCACAGCTGGCGATTGCTGCTGAATGCTCGATGCCGGTCTTTTTGCACTGCCGCGATGCGCATGGGCGTTTTATGACGCTGTTGACGCCGTGGCTCGATAAACTGCCAACTGCGGTGTTGCACTGTTTTACTGGTTCAGGTGAGGAACTGGATGAGTGCCTGCGTGCCGGACTGATGATTGGCATCACCGGGTGGGTGTGTGATGAACGTCGTGGATTGGCGCTGCGTGCGTTATTACCCCAGATTCCGGATGAGCGGTTGCTGCTGGAAACCGATGCGCCCTATCTGTTACCCAGGGATTTACACCCTAAACCGGCATCCCGGCGTAACGAACCCTGTTTTCTGCCGCATATTGTCCGCCGGGTTGCGCTCTGGCGTGGTCAGGATGCCGAATGGCTTGGCAGAATTGTGGATGAAAATGCCCGTCGGATTTTCCGTCCGGGCCAGAAAGGAGAATAGTGATGAGTAATGTTTTTCCCGGTGCGTTTCCTGGTCGCCGTCTGCGACGTCTGCGTCGCCATGATTTCAGTCGTCGTTTGGTTGCGGAGCATCAGGTTACGGTCAACGACCTCATCTACCCAGTGTTTGTCATGGAAGGCAAGCATGGACGTCAGGAAGTGCCTTCCATGCCGGGCGTGTATCGTCTGACCATTGATGAATTGGTGCGGGAAGCAGAAGTAATCGCCAAATTGGGCATCCCGGTGTTGTCGTTGTTCCCGGTGATTGAAGCAGACAAAAAGTCGTTGCTGGCCGAAGAGGCTTACAACCCGGATGGACTGGTGCAGCGTACCGTGCGTGCCTTGAAAGATGCGGTGCCGGAGCTGGGGCTGCTGACCGATGTGGCGCTGGACCCTTACACGACCCACGGTCAGGACGGTGTTATCGACGAAGACGGCTATGTGGTCAATGACATTACCAAAGAGATCCTGGTGCGTCAGGCGCTGTCCCATGCGCAAGCCGGTGCTGAGATCGTCGCTCCCAGCGATATGATGGATGGCCGTATCGGTGCCATTCGCAATCAGTTGGAAGAGCAAGGGCTGGTTAACACGCAGATCATGGCGTATTCAGCCAAGTATGCGTCCTGTTACTATGGTCCGTTCCGTGATGCACTTGGTTCGTCAGGCAACCTGAAAGGCGGCAACAAGAAAACCTATCAGATGGATCCGGCCAACACCAATGAAGCATTGCAGGAGATCGCGCAGGATCTGCAGGAGGGGGCTGATATGGTAATGGTGAAACCGGGTATGCCGTATCTGGACGTGGTCCGTCGGGTGAAGGATACCTTTGGCGTACCGACCTTCGCTTATCAAGTGTCTGGCGAGTATGCGATGCAGATGGCGGCAATCCAGAATGGCTGGCTGCAGGAACAGCCGCTGGTGATGGAGTCGCTGCTGTGCTTCAAGCGTGCCGGGGCGGATGGCGTGCTGACCTATTTCGCCAGGCGCGTGGCTGAATGGCTGCGGGATGAGGCGTTGCGCCGCTGATGATAGCTACCGTCAGGGCTAAGCCCTGACGGTTTATGCTTTGCGAAACTGGCGGTTATCGATGCTTTGTCGCACTTGCTTATTCAGCAAGTTGAGCAACAACATTGAGCGTGCTTCACCATCCGGTTCGGTATAGATAGCTTGCAGACCGCTGAACACGCCTTCGGTAATGGTGACTTTGTCGCCGGGTTGCGGTGTTTCTGGGGCGATATGAGTGGCGTATTGGTGGTTGTGTAAATCGTCAATCACCTGTTGGGGTACTAACGCCGGCAGGTTGCCAAAACGCACAAAATGGCTCACGCCGCGTGTTGAGCTGATGGTAGTGGTGTGTATGTGCTCCGGGTCGAACTCGATGAACAGATAATTGGGAAACAGCGGTTCGCTGACCTCAGTGCGCTTCCCACGTACGATTTTCTCCAGTGCGATCATCGGACTCAGGCAGATCACTTCCTGACGCTCCAGATGTTCTTTTGCTCGTAACAGTTGACCGCGTTTGCAATAAAGTAAGTACCAGGCTCGCATAATTTCACTTTTCTGTGACTCTCACAGCGGGAGAGGATAGCAAAAGCGTTACACCTTACGGGATAAAAAAATTCCTAATTTCATAATGTGTTGACCTTTTGAGCGAATGCATAACACGCCAGAAATAGCGTGGGTGGAAAGCGACAGCATGACCAAGAGCCTTTATAATACCCCCCACCACTGACCTTTCTGATGATCAGCATGAAATACCGTGATTTACGTGAATTTCTCGCGCAGCTTGAAGCGAGAGGCGAACTCAAACGCATCCATCAGCCGATAGATCCTTACCTGGAAATGACGGAAATTGCCGATCGCACCTTGCGAGCTGGTGGCCCGGCTTTGCTGTTTGAAAATCCCAAGGGTTACGGTATGCCGGTGCTTTGCAACCTGTTCGGTACGCCTAAACGCGTGGCGCTGGGTATGGGACAGGAAGAGGTTAGCGCGTTGCGCGATGTTGGCCGCTTGCTGGCGTTCCTGAAAGAGCCGGAGCCGCCGCGTGGTTTCCGTGATCTGGTGGATAAACTGCCCAAATTTCGCCAGGTGCTGAATATGCCAACTAAGCGCCTTTCGAACGCGCCCTGTCAGGAACAGGTGTGGGAAGGCGACGATGTGGATCTGGGGCGGATTCCGATTATGCATTGCTGGCCGGGCGATGCGGCGCCGTTGGTTACCTGGGGGTTGACGGTGACGCGCGGGCCGTTTAAAGAGCGCCAGAATCTGGGGATTTATCGCCAGCAACTGATTGGCCGTAACAAGCTGATTATGCGCTGGTTGTCGCATCGAGGCGGGGCGTTGGATTTTCAGGAGTGGCGACAGCAGCACCCCGGTGAGCGTTTCCCGGTGGCGGTGGCGTTGGGTGCCGACCCGGCTACGATTCTGGGGGCGGTGACGCCGGTGCCGGATACTTTATCCGAATACGCTTTTGCAGGATTGCTGCGTGGTCATAAGACCGAAGTAGTCAAATGTCTCTCTTGCGATCTGGAGGTGCCGGCCAGTGCCGAAATCGTGCTGGAAGGGTATATCGACGCGGATGAAATGGCACCGGAAGGCCCTTATGGCGATCACACCGGTTATTACAACGAAGTTGACCATTTTCCGGTTTTTACCGTCACGCATGTTACCCAGCGACGTGACGCCATTTATCATTCCACTTACACCGGGCGTCCGCCTGATGAGCCGGCGGTGCTGGGTGTGGCGCTGAACGAAGTCTTCGTGCCGTTGCTGCAAAAGCAATTCCCGGAAATTGTCGATTTCTATCTGCCGCCAGAGGGCTGTTCTTATCGTCTGGCGGTGGTTACTATGAAAAAACAGTATGCCGGACATGCCAAACGAGTGATGATGGGCGTCTGGTCCTTTTTACGCCAGTTCATGTATACCAAATTCGTTATCGTCTGCGATGATGATATTAATGCCCGTGACTGGAAAGATGTGATTTGGGCGATCACTACGCGTATGGATCCGGCGCGTGATACGGTGCTGGTGGAGAATACGCCAATCGACTATCTGGATTTTGCCTCGCCGGTTTCCGGGCTTGGCTCCAAAATGGGGCTGGATGCGACCAATAAATGGCCGGGTGAAACGCAGCGTGAATGGGGTCATCCTATTACCAAAGATCCGTCGGTTGTTGCCCGCGTGGATGCCATGTGGGACGAATTAGCCATATTGAATGACAGCGGTAAGCCGCGCTGACGGTGCTTATCCTGTTCCCTGTTTTGCTTTGACCCGACAGAGGGATCGCATGACAACGTTGAGCTGTACAGTAACGTCGGTGGAAGCCATCACCGATACGGTTTACCGGGTGCGCTTATTGCCATCGGCACCTTTTTCCTTTCGCGCCGGGCAATATCTGATGGTGGTAATGAATGAGCGTGACAAACGCCCGTTCTCCATGGCCTCAACGCCTATTGAGCAAGGGTTTATCGAACTGCATATCGGGGCTTCTGAAATGAACCTGTATGCGATGGCGGTGATGGATCGTATTTTGAAGGAAAAGTCGCTGGTAGTGGATATTCCCCACGGTGAGGCCTGGTTGCGTGAAGACAGTGATCGACCGCTGATCCTGATAGCGGGCGGGACGGGATTCTCCTATGCGCGGTCTATTTTGTTGACAGTGCTGGCAAGCCAGCCGGAGCGCCAGGTTTCTCTGTACTGGGGGGGACGCGAGCTGCGCCATCTGTACGATCTGGGCGAGCTGCAAGCACTGGCGCAGGCACATCCTAACCTGAACGTGATCCCGGTAGTCGAACAGCCGGACGATCAATGGCATGGTCGTTCCGGTACGGTATTGAGTGCGGTACTGCAGGATTTCGGTTCGCTGGCATCGCACGATATTTACATCGCGGGTCGTTTCGAGATGGCAAAAATTGCCCGTGAGCGTTTTTGCAACGAACGTGGTGCGCAGATAGCACACATGTACAGCGACGCTTTTTCTTTTATCTGATCCTTTGCGTTTTGCCTCGCTATGGCCGGGTTTATGCCCGGCCATAATTTTGTTTTTTTAACATAAATTTCCCCCCCCCCTGTTTAGTATGCATCTAACGCTGTCATGCGCTGACTGTGGCTGTGCGACTGATGATAATGCAGGTCGTGAACCACACCTCAAAGCCTAAGTGCGTGCTGCCTTCGGTTTTTGACGTCAGGGCATTCATGACTGGTTTGATTACGATATGCAATAATATATTATATAAAAATATATATTATATGGATCGCAAGAAAAGGTAGCGTTATGGTGGCGGCAGAGTCGGAAATCACACAACGGATGATGCGTGAAGCCGCACAGGGTGCGGCAGATGTGTTGCGGGCACTGGCGAATGACGACCGGTTGATGCTGATGTGTTTTTTGAGTCAGGGCGAAGCATCAGTGGGACAGATGGAACAGGCGCTGGGCATTCGCCAACCGACACTGTCTCAGCAGCTTGGTGTAATGCGGCGCTTAAAGCTGGTAGCCACGCGACGTGAAGGCAAACAGATTTTCTACCGTATTGAGGACGCGCGCATCCTGTCGCTGCTCAATACGCTGTATGCATTGTATTGCCCTAAATAGTATTGCCATAAATAGTTATTGCCCCAAATTGTATTGTCCAAAATAGGCTTATTGCCTGGAACCAGCACAGGAGAGGTTATGCGTGTTGATATGGAAGCGTTTACGCCGTTAATGAGCCTGACGGGCGGCCTGGTGATCGGGCTTGCTGTAGTCATGCTGGCGGTATTTTCCGGGCGTATTGCCGGCATCAGCGGCATTCTCGGTGGTCTGTTGAGCCGAACGTCAACAGATAAAGCGTGGCGGCTGGCGTTTGTTCTGGGAATGCTTGCCGCGTTCTGGGTCTACCAACTAGCAGCACCGTTGCCAGACAGTACCATATCAACGCCGATGCCCTTGTTGGTCGTGTCTGGTTTGTTGGTGGGAATCGGTACCCGATATGGATCAGGTTGTACCAGCGGGCATGGCGTGTGTGGTTTATCGCGTTTCTCGCTGCGATCACTGGTGGCGACGCTGACTTTCATGGGGGCTGCATTTTTCACCGTGTGGGCGTTGGGTGAGCTACGCCTGAGCGTATTGCTGTGATGCACATGACGCACATTAAGGAGCGGAGATGAATAACCTGTTCTCTTTTCTATCCGGGCTGGTTTTTGGTCTCGGATTGCTGACAAGCGGCATGGCGAATCCGCAGAAAGTGCTCGGCTTTCTGGATATTACCCGTCAGTGGGACCCTTCGTTGGCGCTGGTGATGGGCGGTGCTTTGGTTGTTGGGATCTTCGGTTTTCGTATTGTCGCACGGATGTCAACGCCGCTTTGCGTGGCGTCGTTTTCCCTGCCGCTAAAAAAAGTGATCGATAAACCGCTGGTGGGCGGTAGCCTGTTGTTTGGCATCGGTTGGGGCATAGCCGGGATTTGCCCTGGCCCGGCGCTGGTATTGTTGTCATATGGCACCGCGAAAGGCTGGGTGTTCTTTGTTTCCATGCTTGCAGGTATGGTGCTGCATGAGTGGTGCTCCTCACGCCATCATGCACGCACTCCGGATGATGTTGCTGGGACCCGCCGGCGCAGTGGTTCCGGCGGGTGGTCGTTATACCCGTTCCAGCACTGTCGCAATGCCCTGACCCAAACCGATACACATGGTAGCCACGCCGAATTCCACATCCCGTTGCGCCATCAGATTAATGAGCGTGGTGATGATGCGTGCACCGGAACATCCCAGCGGGTGACCGAGCGCGATAGCTCCACCGTTTAGATTGACCTTGTCGTCCAGGCTGTCCATCAGTCCCAGCGCCTTGATACAGGGCAGCGTCTGGGCGGCAAACGCTTCATTCAGCTCAAACAGACCGATATCGCTCAGCGATAGCCCTGCACGCTGTAACGCTTTTTGGGTGGCGGGCACCGGGCCGTATCCCATTACTGACGGATCGCAGCCAACGGTCGCCATCGCGCGAACGCGTACCAGAGGCGTCAGCCCCAGCGCCCGTGCGCGGGATTCGCTCATTACCAGCAGCGCCGCTGCGCCGTCTGATAGCGCTGATGAGCTACCGGCAGTGACCGTGCCGTTGACCGGATCAAACGCCGGGCGTAGCGCTGCCAGCGCGTCGAGACGGGTGTCCGCCCTGACGACTTCGTCGTAGTCAAAGGGGTGTAGCGCGCCGTCGGCGTTATGACCAGTGGTGGGGATGATTTCACGGCGAAAAGCGCCAGACTGGGTTGCGGCCCAGGCGCGCTGGTGTGACCGGACGGCGAAAGCATCCTGCATCTCGCGGCTGATGTGGTGTTGGCGCGCCAGCAGTTCTGCCGTCAGCCCCATCATCGCCGCTGCTTTGGCGATGCTCTTGCCGAGTCCGGGGTGAAAATCGACGCCGTGGGTCATCGGCACATGTCCCATGTGCTCGACACCGCCGACCAGACACGCTCCGGCATCACCGACCATGATGGCGCGTGCCGCATCGTGCAGCGCCTGCATGGATGAGCCGCACAGGCGGTTAACGGTCACTGCGGGCACCGAATGGGGGATTTCCGCCAGCAATGCCGCGTTACGCGCCACATTGAAGCCTTGCTCCAGCGTTTGTTGCACGCAGCCCCAGTAGATATCGTCAATCTTGTCTGCTTCAAGCGCCGGGTTACGGCTCAACAGGCTGCGCATCAGGTGAGCAGACAGGGTTTCTGCCCGTACCTGACGAAACGCGCCGCCTTTGGAACGGCCCATCGGGGTGCGCACCGCATCAACAATCACTGCGTTTTCCATCGTCGTGCGTCCTTATGCAGGTTGGTGAAGAGAAAGAGTGGCGTGAGCGTCAACCGCCGGGTAATAACGCTGCTGGCTCTGCGCCATTTGCAGCAGACTTTCCGGTGTGGCGTAAAGCGGCCCCAGTGATGCCAGTGACTGGGCGATGTCCACATAGTGCCGACTGCCCAGTGTGTCTATATAGCGACAGGCTCCGCCATGGAATGGTGGAAAACCCAGACCATAAAGCAACGCCATGTCGGCTTCTGCCGGGGTGGCGACGATGCCCTCTTCCAGACAACGCGCGACTTCGTTGAGCATCGGTACCATCAGTCGATGGATAATCTCTTGCGCACTGAAGGTTCGCTTCGGCTCGCAAACTGCACCCAACAAGATATCGGTCTGCTCGTCCGGCTCCCGGCGTGGTTTGCCTTTGGCGTCTGGGGTGTAGCGGTAGAAGCCTGCGCCGCTTTTCTGACCGAAACGTTGATGCTCTACCAGCACATCGACCGCGTCACGATAGGTTTTTGCCATGCGTTGCGGAAAGCCTGCCGACATCACCGCCTGAGCATGGTGGGCGGTATCCAGCCCGACCACGTCCAGCAGATAAGCCGGTCCCATCGGCCAGCCGAACTGTTTCTCCATCACCGCATCCACGTCACGGAAATCCGCACCGTCACGCAGCAACAGGCTAAAGGCCGCGAGATAGGGAAACAGCACACGGTTGACGAAAAAACCTGGGCAGTCATTCACCACAATCGGGGTTTTGCCTATCTTGCTGGCGTAGGCCACTACACGGGCCAGCGTTTTCTCATCGGTCTGGGGTCCTCGGATCACTTCCACTAGTGGCATACGGTGCACGGGGTTGAAAAAATGCATCCCGCAGAAATGTTGTGGCCGCTGCAATGAGGCCGCTAATTGCCCGATGGGAATCGTCGAGGTATTGGAGACTATCAATGTCTGCTCACTGACGCAGGCTTCGATATCTGTCAGCACTCTGGCTTTTACCTGTGGATTTTCCACCACGGCTTCGATAATCAGGTCAGCCTGTTCAAGCCCGTGGTTGTTTAGTGTCGGGTGGATACGGGCTAGCACGCCGGCCATGGTCATGGCGTCCAGTTTGCCGCGTTCCAGTTGTGCGTTCAGTAGTTTGGCAGCTTCCTCCATCCCCAGTGTCAGGGCTTTTTCACTGATGTCTTTCATCCACACCGATACCCCTTTGCGTGCCGACTGGCAGGCAATGCCGCCGCCCATAATCCCAGCACCCAGCACCGCCGCACGAGCCGGCGGTGAGGCGTCGCCCGCCCATTTTTTTGCGGCGCTTTTTACGGCCTGCTCGTTCAGGAATACACCGACCAGTGCATATGCTGCCGTTGTTTGCGTCAGTGTGACAAAATTGTCGGTTTCTAGCTTCAATGCCGCGTCACGCTGTAATCCGGCGGCGGCTTCAATGGTTTTGAGCGCCATGATTGGGGCGGGGTAGTGACGGCCTGCCGCCTGTTGCACCAGCGCATTGGCGGTGGTAAAACTCATGGTCGCTTCGATACGGTTAAGCCGTAGCGGCGATTGTTTCTGACGGCGACGGGTACGCCAGTCTAGTTTTTCCTCTGCTGCCAGGCGCAACATATGCACGGCAGAAGACAACAGCTTGTCGCTGTTGGTAATCGCATCGACCAGTCCGACTTTCAGGGCCTCGTCGGCAGACAGGTCTTTACCGGCGGTAATGATTTCCAGCGCGTTGTCGGCCCCCAGCAGTCGCGGTAACCTAACTGTGCCGCCAAACCCCGGCATGATCCCCAGTTTGACTTCCGGCAGGCCGATGCGAACGTCGGGTGTTGCAAGACGGAAATCGGTTGCCAGCACGCACTCGCACCCTCCGCCCAGCGCATAGCCGTTGATGGCGGATAGCGTCGGCACCGGCAAATCCTCCAGTTGGCTAAAAATGGCGTTGGCACCGGTCAGCCACTGATGCAATGTTTCCTGCGGGGCGGCAAACAGCGACAGGAATTCGGTGATGTCCGCTCCGGCAATAAACGCGGGTTTGTCCGAGCGCAGCAGTAACGCCCGGAGTGAAGGTTGTTTTATCAGGTGATTCAGGGCTTCGCCAAGGCTAGCCACTGTGCGGGTATCCAGCTTGTTGACGCTGCCGGGGGCGGCAAAAACCAGCTCGGCAATGCCGTCTTCCAGCCAGTTGAGGTACAGCGTGTCGCCTTGATAGATCATGGTGTTCTCCACTGTTATCCGTGATCTGGTACGACCAGATGGTGAGGGAAATTGTGGGTTTGGTGTTAATGAAATGCAAACAATGCGTGAAATATTTGCCGGGAAGATCACAGGGTGTGCAACGCTGCCGTCATCAGGGCGCTGTGTTACACTGGAAAACAAGCTGTTATCAATGGGGATTATGATGGAAACGCTGGCTTCTTTTTATCATCAACATGTGGCGACTCTGCAGCAACGCACGCAGGCGGTTCTGGCGCGGCATAATCTGGATGCCTTATTGATCCACTCCGGTGAGTTGATGATGGCGTTTTTGGACGATCATGCCTATCCATTCAAGGTTAACCCGCAGTTCAAAGCCTGGTTGCCGGTGACGCAGGTGCCGAACTGCTGGCTGTGGGTGGATGGGGTCAATACGCCGAAGTTGTGGTTCTACTCCCCCGTTGATTACTGGCACAACGTGGCACCGGTGCCGGACAGTTTTTGGACCTCAGCGCTGGATATCCAGGTGCTGCGCAAAGCCGATGACATTGCTCAGCAATTGCCGGTTCAGCGTCAGCGGGTCGGCTATATCGGTTCTGCGCCGCAGCGGGCGCTGAATTTGGGGATTACGCCGGAGCACATCAACCCGCAAGGCGTGCTGGATTATCTGCATTACCACCGCGCCTACAAAACGGATTACGAACTGGCTTGTATGCGCGAAGCGCAGAAAACGGCGGTGGCTGGCCACCGTGCCGCCTACGACGCGTTCCAGTCCGGCATGAGCGAGTTTGATATTAATCTGGCGTACCTGACTGCTACCGGTCACCGCGATACCGATGTGCCTTATGGCAATATCGTCGCCCTCAACGAACATGCGGCGGTGCTGCATTACACCCAGTTGGAGCACCAGGTGCCAGGAGAAATGCGCAGCTTCCTGCTGGATGCCGGCGCGGAATATAACGGCTACGCAGCGGACATTACCCGCACTTATGCCGCGCAGCATGACAATGACTATGCGGCGTTGGTGAGCGACCTGAACCGCGAGCAACTGGCGCTGATAGATACGCTGAAGGTTGGCGTGCGTTATACCGACTACCATGTGCAGATGCATCACCGGGTGGCGTCGCTGCTTAAACATCATCAACTGGTGACCGGGCTTAGTGAGGAAGCGATGGTGGAACAGGGCGTGACCTCGCCGTTTCTGCCGCATGGTTTGGGCCATCCGCTCGGCTTGCAAGTGCATGACGTCGGCGGCTTCATGCAAGATGACACCGGAACGACGTTGCCTGCGCCATCAGCCCATCCCTACCTGCGCTGTACCCGGATTCTGGAGCCGCGTATGGTGCTGACTATCGAACCCGGTATCTACTTTATCGATTCTCTGCTTGAGCCTTGGCGTCAGGGCGAACTGCGCCAGCATTTCAACTGGCAGAAACTGGATGCGTTGCGCCCGTTCGGCGGTATTCGTATTGAAGACAATATTGTGGTGCATGACAAACGCATTGAAAACCTGACCCGTGCGCTTGACCTGGCCTGATGAAGTCATATCCGGTTCCTGCGTCGTCTGTCAGCGTTCATGAAGACATTAAAAAGAGCCGTTTCCTCACCCTGCTTGCTCCGGCCTGTGGGGTGGAAGCAGCCCGAAGCATGATTCAGCAGGCCCGCGAGCTGCATCCTTCGGCAGCACACCATTGCTGGGCGTATGTCGCGGGTGCGCCGGATGATTCGCAACAGCTCGGATTTTCTGATGATGGCGAGCCTTCGGGAACCGCAGGCAAGCCAATGCTGGCTCAATTGATGGGCAGCGGCATCGGCGAAGTCGTGGCGGTGGTGGTGCGTTATTATGGCGGCATTAGGCTTGGCACCGGTGGGCTGGTCAAAGCTTATGGCGGTGGCGTGCAGCAGGCGCTGAAACAACTGCCGGTGCAGCAGAAAGTAATGTATCAGATGTATCGATTGCAGTGTGATTATGCCCTGTTGCCGCAGGTGGAGAATGTGGTGCTGGCGTTACAGGGGCAAGTCGTTTCAGCGGAGTACGCCAGCGAGGTTTCGCTCCAGTTAGCGTTTCCGGTAACGGCAGTGGACGACGCGACGCGAAAGCTGCGCGATATTAGCCGCGGCGCGTTGCATTTGCAGACAATTTCACAATAATCCAGCGCGTAATCTTGAACCATTTAAGGAAGGCTCCCTGATGCACTTGCGTGCTATAACCCGCATTGTTGGACTGCTGGTCATTCTGTTTTCCGGCACCATGTTCATTCCCGGTATCGTCGCCTTGATCTACCGCGACGGTGCTGGTCGGGCATTTATCCAGACGTTCATTGTCGCGTTGGTTATGGGGCTATTGTTATGGCTGCCCAACCGCAAACATCGGCATGAACTGAAAGCCCGTGAAGGGTTTCTGATAGTGGTACTGTTCTGGACGGTGCTGGGTAGCGTTGGGGCGCTGCCTTTTCTGTTTGCCGAACGTCCTAACCTGTCGGTGACGGATGCTTTTTTTGAATCTTTTTCCGGCCTGACGACAACCGGTGCGACCACGCTGGTTGGGTTGGATTCGCTGCCGAAAGCCATTCTGTTTTATCGGCAGATGCTGCAATGGATGGGCGGCATGGGGATCATCGTACTGGCGGTGGCCATTCTGCCAATTCTGGGTGTCGGGGGGATGCAGCTTTATCGTGCCGAAATGCCGGGTCCGCTAAAGGATAATAAGATGCGTCCCCGCATTGCAGAAACCGCCAAAACCTTGTGGTTGATTTACGTATTGCTGACTGTGCTCTGTGCGTTGTCGCTATGGCTGGCCGGTATGTCGGTGTTTGATGCGATTAGCCACAGTTTTTCCACTATCGCCATTGGGGGGTTCTCAACGCATGACGCCAGCATCGGTTATTTCAACAGTCCTGCTATCAATACCATTATTGCGATATTTCTACTGATTTCCGGCTGTAATTTTGGTTTGCATTTTTCGGTGTTGAGTGGGCGTAGCCTACGGGTGTATTGGCGTGATCCCGAATTCCGTATGTTTATCTTTGTTCAGATGTCGCTGGTGGCGATTTGTACCCTCGTTTTGTGGGGGCATGGGGTATACAAAAATGGTATGGAAACCCTGAATCAGGCGTTCTTCCAGGTGGTTTCTATGGCGACTACCGCGGGATTCACTACTGACAGCATTGCTTCCTGGCCACTGTTTTTACCGGTATTGCTGTTGTGTTCCGCGTTTATTGGTGGGTGTGCAGGTTCAACCGGCGGTGGCCTGAAAGTAATTCGCATTTTATTACTATTCTTGCAGGGATCTCGTGAACTGAAGCGGCTGGTTCATCCGAATGCGGTATATACCATTAAACTTGGTCAGCGTGCGTTGCCGGAGCGGATATTGGAAGCCGTGTGGGGATTTTTCTCGGCTTATGCGCTGGTGTTTATCGTCAGTATGCTGGCAGTGATTGCAACGGGGGTAGACAATTTCTCCGCTTTTGCAGCCGTGGTTGCCACGCTGAACAATCTCGGTCCAGGGCTTGGGACGGTAGCTGACAATTTCACCTCTATGAATGATGCCGCCAAATGGATTCTGATTGTCACCATGTTGTTTGGTCGCTTGGAAGTGTTCACCATGCTGGTGTTATTTACTCCCACTTTTTGGCGGGAATAACGGATATAAGGGAACGTGCTATGAAAGCATTAATATTATTTTCCAGTCGGGATGGTCAAACACGGGCGATAGCGTCTTATATTGCCAATAATCTTAAAGGGACGATGGAGTGTGATGTCGTCAACATCTTGAGTGCCCATGAAGTTGAGCTTGATAAGTACGATAAAGTGATGATCGGCGCATCAGTGCGCTACGGGCATTTTCATCCGGCTTTGGAAAAATTCATCCGCCAGCATCTTGCTTTGCTGCAACAAAAACCCAGCGCTTTCTTCTCTGTCAACCTGACTGCTCGTAAACCAGAAAAGCGTTCACTGCAAACCAATGCATATACCCGTAAATTTCTGTTGCGTTCTCCCTGGCAGCCAGATTTAGGGGCGGTCTTTGCCGGTGCGTTGCGCTACCCTCGTTATAGCTGGTTTGACCGTGTCATGATTCAGTTAATTATGCACATGACGGGCGGTGAAACCGATAGTACGAAAGAGATTGAGTATACCGACTGGGAGCAAGTGGCGCGTTTTGCTCAATCTTTTGGTCAACTCACTCAGAAAAAGACAATGTAATGCAGCTTATGGGTTTGTGATGGTGAAAAAAAAGGCACTCAGAAGTTTTTTTGAAATTAGTGCTTGTCAGCGACG
>NZ_JAAVXH010000071.1:0-1618 GCF_012273755.1 Dickeya sp. CFBP 2040 | reverse complement strand
GAGCAGGGTCGTGGTTTTGCGGTGGTCGCCGGAGAAGTGAGAAGCCTGGCGCAACGCAGCGCGCAGGCGGCGAAAGAGATTGAGACGCTGATCGGCGAGTCGGTCAACCGGGTAGATACCGGTTCTGCACTGGTACGTGAAGCGGGCAGCGCCATGGAAGTGATTATCTCCTCGGTATCGCGGGTGTATGACCTGATGGGGGAAATTTCGGCGGCCTCTGACGAGCAAAGCCGGGGTATTGACCAAATCGGCCAGGCGGTGACGGAAATGGACGGCGTGACGCAGCAGAACGCGACGCTGGTGCAGGAAGCCGCATTGGCGGCAGCAACGCTGGATGAACAGGCGCAGAGTCTGGCGGCGGCAGTAACGGCGTTCGATCTGGTAACTGCATCGGCAGCGTTGTACACGCCACGTACGGTTACTTTGGCGTTACACCTCCAGGATTAATCGGCTCAGTGGACCATTCATTTCACGTTGACTGGGAAACGCGCTAACCTCATCGTATCTCAATTTTTTCCTCTGGAATGCACCGACTTGCCGGTGCATTCGGCTGAATGCCGACGAGGTAGTTGGTTCGAAGCAGAAAAATAGAGGTAATAAAGAAATAAAATCCTTGAAATGAGATAGCCCGATCTTGGTCATTTTTATTTTTCTCATTTAAGGCTTGCTTAATTTTCACTCTATAGATTTAGAAGTGAAAATACGATGAAGGCATTGCCGGGTATGGTAGACTGAAAATAGTTCGATAAAAATCAGTGCGGTTTTATTGAACCGTAATATATATCAAAGTCAAGTGGTTTCTATTGGAAATAATTTGGTTTAGCCAGGGTTTGGCTTGTCACAATACGCGTCAGGTGAACAGTTGTGAAAAATGTTCATTATTTACACTGGTAACTCACCAAACGCAGGTGGCTATAACTAAGGAAGCGTTGAAGGCGCGACTCATTATCAGGAGCCTGTTATGAATATTTTAAGACACATTACCGTCAGACGAATGCTGTTAATTATTCTGACATTGTTTACCGTTATCTGGGGAATGGCATCCATCTTCACGCTGGGTTCATTCAGCAGCATGATTAATTTGCTGAATGACAATATGGCACAAAAGAAAAGTTACTCTACGCTGGTCAAAGGCAATGATCAGTATTTTCGGTCAGTGACCCGGATGTTGCGAGTGGTAGATTACTTGCAGATTGGCGATACGGAGAATGCACAGAAAACCCTGAGTGCAGCCGACAGTGCCTTGAAGAATAGCAAAGAGGCGCTGGAGCAGTTTAAACGCAGTGAGCACATCGGGGTAGATAAAGAGATCGTTCAGCAGATGGGCGAGGCTTGGGAGCGGTTGCTGCAAAGCGGCGTGGAACCCATGCTGACAGCGCTTAAGAACGGTCAGATGGATGATTTCCGTCAACTGTTTCGCAAACAATATCCGCCGTTGAGCGTAGATTTCGGTGGTATCGCGGATAAATATGCCACGGCGATTCAATCTGACGATGCCATCATTTCGGCCTCAAAACACCTCTCCCTCAACAAGGAACTGCTGCTGGCTGCGTTGATTCTGGGCATCATCGTACTGTTCCTGAGTGACCGTTATCTGGTGAATTATCTGGTGAAACCG
>NZ_JAAVXH010000070.1:0-48179 GCF_012273755.1 Dickeya sp. CFBP 2040 | reverse complement strand
ATGTAATACAAAGCCTCGGATATTCCCGCTTCGTGGCAAACGTCTTTGACGGTCCGTCCGGCTTCAACGGACTTCAGAACGGCTATGATCTGGTGTTCAGTGAATCGGGCTTTACGCATGGCGATCTCCTCAAGGGACATAATCAGTATGTCGGAAGATCTCTAAAAGTGAATGGTTCGGTTTGCTGGGATACTTACATGACCGCCAGGTGTTAACCTCATCTTCAAACCAACCTACGCGGCGCAGGCCAATGCGAAAGCCTTTCGGGAATTCCCCGGCGTTGATCATTTCCTGAAAGCTGCTGTCAGAGCTGACGCGCAAAATAGCTTTCACTTCTTTTTTCAGCAGGATTTTTCTTTCTAACAGACTCATAAACAAAGATCTCCAGTAAAACCGATGCTATCCGTTCGGTACGAATAGTTAACCGGGATTACCGGTCAAAGTGTGGTAAGTCGGGGGAAATAGTTGGCTGGGTCAGAAATAGAGTTAGGTAATGAGTGGTGCTGGTTTGGTAACGGCCAGAATCTGATCTGGCCGTTACTCTGTCTGTGATCGTCAATTATGCGTCTGAGTTAAGCGACATGGCTGCCAGCGCTTCGCCAATTAACTTACGAAAAGATTCTGTTTTGTCGGGTTCACCGGTGCCAAGTGCGCAACTCACCGCAAGCGCGGCATCTTCCGCCAGTTTTTTCTGGTTCAGCTTGTTGCCCCACTTATAAACACCACCGCTTTTACCTTCAAGCGCCTTTGCCAAACCCGCGATAAGAAGTAATGCGGTATCACGATTGGCGAATTCACCCCAATTTTCTGGTAATGGAGTGTCTTTTTTGGGATCGGAAAAGCCATACCAGGGGGAATCATCAGAAAGTAATTGGTTAGCCCACGGCCAAATCTCGGTAGCCAGGAAGGTGGCATCGTGAATTTCCGTGTGTTGATTGATAGTGTCTACGTCAATCTTGGTTGTCCAAATGTTGGTGGTGTCGCCCCATGCGTGCGTCGCTGAGGCGCGGATCGGTTTTATTACGCCAAATCTGACCGCCTGAAAAATGGTTTGTAGATAGTTTTCGGTTTCAGCTTCATGGTGGTAATAGGGAACGGAGTCAGGCAGGAAGTCATCAACGCAGTAAGAGACAGGCGCATCTTCGTTACCTTGCGATGCCATAACGCTAGCAACCTGTTGTGCTGTGACCTCGATCAGTCCCCGCATGTGTCTGGGTATTTTCAGCATATTCCCTCGGCTAGAGTGTCGAATGCAAAGGCCCGTGGTGATAGGGCTAGTGCAATGTACTAGTTTCTATCGGTTTTCACCGGATAGCGCCATTTTAGGAAGTGCTGTAACAGGAATCAACAAATAACTGTATAAATAAACAGTATTAGACGTTAATCACTCGTAGCCCTTTTGCGCCGTCTGCGGCCATCGCTTTCCCGGTGGCGGCTGTTTCAACAAACTCACCCCACCAGCACATCAGTACCTTGCGTTGCTCCAGATAGGTGGAGCGGTTGTAAGCGCGGCGCACTTCATTGGTGTCAACGTGAGCTAATGCGGCTTCGATGACGTCCGGCGGGAAGCCTGCTTCGTTGGCGGCGGTACTGAAGATAGCGCGCAAGCCGTGGGACACCAGCACGCCTTTGTAGCCCATGCGACGCAATGCGGCGTTAGCGGTTTGGCTGTTCATTGGCTGTTTGGGGTCTTTAGCGGAAGGGAACAGATATTCCCGGTGCCCGCTGATTGGCTTCATGGCGTCCAGAATGGCTAACGCTTGTGGGGGCAGGGGAATGACGTGCTCGCGGCGCATCTTCATGCGGCCTGCCGGGATTGTCCAGGTGTTCTGCGTAAGGTCTATCTCGCTCCAGCGGGTTTCTGCGGCTTCAGCCGGGCGAGCAACGGTCAACAATTGCCATTCAATCAATAACCGGGTTTGTAGCTCGATGCTGGCGACCGATAGCGTTTTCATCAGGCCAGGTAATGCCTCTGGCCGGATGGTCGGCATATGGGTTTTCACCGGCGTCTGAAATGCTTTGCGGATCTTCGCCGCCGGGTTAGCCGGTATCAGGCCGGAGTTAACGGCATAGTCCATGACTTCGTTGATGCGCTGGCTAACCCGTTTAACGGTTTCCAGTTTGCCGCTGGCCTGTATCGGCTCCAGCGCGGTGATGAAATGGCGGGCGGTAAGCTGGCTGATAGGCTGATAGGCTGATTTGCGATGAACGGGAACACGTACTTTTCCAGGGAGCGCCAGATATCTTTGATGGTGTTCGCGGCCAATGGTTGAGATTTTTTCACTTCATACCAGTCGGCGGTGACTTTGGCGAACGTGTTCAGGCTGATTGCCTGCTCTTGTTCGCGCTGCTGTTGCTGGTGGAATTGCGGATCGATGCCTTTTTCTAAAAGTGCTTTGGCTGCTTCGCGCATTTGGCGGGCGTCGGCCAAAGAGAGCGCTGGATAACTGCCAAAGGTGAGCGTAGTCCGCTTTTTGGTCTGTGGATGGTAATAGCGAAAGCGCCAGGTTTTTGTACCAGATGGTTTGACGAACAGCAGCAACCCGCCGCCGTCATGCAATGACAATTCTTTATCCGTCGCTTTGGCGGCTTTGACTTCCGTGTTGGTAAGGGGCTTTGCCTGAATTGCCATGATCGTTTCCTTTGGGACTACGGTTTTATGGGACTATGCCGAGTTAGTCCCATAAAACCGTAGTCCCAAAGTTTCCGGCTGTAAACGGGGTATCCCGGCAGATAACAGGCAACAAAAAACCCGCAAACTCAGAGAGGATGCGGGTTTCTGTGGGGTTTCCGTCAGTAACCGGTACTTACGGAAGTGGTATTTGGTCGGCACGAGAGGATTTGAACCTCCGACCCCCGACACCCCATGACGGTGCGCTACCAGGCTGCGCTACGTGCCGATGTTGTGGGCGCCTATACTACCGTTTCCCGGAGTGATTGCAATAGCCGCCCCAAGCGACCGCTTTAGATTTAGGCAGTTAGTTGGCAATAAATCGCCGTTCAGCCGTCAGCACCTGTAAGAGTAGCCCCAACTGGGGTTTTTCACTGGGTAACCGCCGTCCATCAGGGTCGTAAGCGCGGTAACTGCCGTTGCGCCCCAACAGAATGATTTGCTGCGGCGTGATAATGGTTAGCCCATTGTTGTCCCCGTTGATGAGCCAGTTAGTATGCCGTCCGGCGCTGAACAAATCCTCACCCTGAGAGTAATCTTCCGTCGCAGTTTTAACATGCAGCAAACGCTGCATTAGCGTGGTCATTACGTCTTTCGGGTCGGTCATTTTGCTAATGGTTTGCGCTGGGGTTTCCGGCCAGTGCACCACCAGCGGCACCTGCCGGTGTTCGCGGTTTAACGGTGACGGGTCGTCGGCTTTAAGGCGTTCGGCGCTGCTCTGCTCTGCGGTAATCACTACCACCGTTTTGTCGAGCAGGTTTTTCTCCCGCAGCGTAGAGATGATGCGATCAATCTGTTCATCAATGCTGACGGTGTCCTGACGATAACGACGTTGTTGTTCGTTGGCAGAAAGCGAACGACCATTGCTGCCTATCGTGCTGTGATTAAATTCGATAAATGAGAACCAGGGCGAGTGAGCATCGGTATTGCTATCCAGCCATTTGGTCCATTGGGTAGTGATGGCTTCATCGCTTTGCGGTTGTGCCGGCGGAAGCGAAAAATCAGACAACAGTGCCTGACGGTACAAAGGGCTGCTGAATCCGCTGGCTGAGAACAGGCCAAACTGGTAACCCTGCTGGCTTAATGCGTCGATCAACGCAGATGGTTTGCTGCTGCCCAGCACGCCATCCATATAGGTGGTGGAGATGCCATAGAACAGGTTGAACAGGCTGCCATCCTGCTGAGTACCGGCGCTGAAATGATTGCTAAAACGTACATTTTCTTCAGCGAAGCGTGCCAGATTGGGCATGGAGTGCGGTGTATCCTGGTCCGGTACGCTGTCCATTACCACCAGCAACAGGTTATAGCCGCTGCCGGCGTCGCGGAAACTGATGTCGCTCAGCGGATACTCTACCGACACCGCATCCGGATTGCCCTGTAATGCCAGACGGCGCTCATATTCTTGTGCATTGAGCAGGCCGTGTTTTTCCAGGAAACGGCGTGCCGTCATCGGGTAGGAAAGGGGGAGATTGGCGCGCTGCATGGTTATCGGACGGTAGAAGTTGGCGTCAGCCCAAATGTACATCAGATGCGATAAGCAAAACGCCACGATGAATACTGTTGCCATGGGTTTGGCGAAATGGCGACGGTTCAGGCTGCGTAGCTTTTGCCAGCACCAGGTGCCAAACAACATCTCCATCATGAAGAGCATTGGTACGCCGATGAACAGCAACTGCCAGTCACGCACCATTTCGCTCTGGTCCGGGTTGGTGACCAGATCCCAAACGGTCATGTTCAGGTGGAGATGGAACCGGCTGAATACGGAGGCATCAACAATCAGCAACGTCTGGCCAGCGGTGGCAAGTGCCGCAGACAGGAAGCGCAGCAACCGCTGCGACATCACAATAAATGTCAGCGGAAAAATGATCAGCAGGTAAGCGGAAAAACCAATAAAGCTGAAGTGCCCCAGCCAGCTTACCAATGAATACAGCTGGCCTGGCAGCGATGATGGCCAGTCGGTAACAAACAGATAACGGCTACCCAGCCCCAGTGCGAGCAGAATGTTGAACAGGGCAAACCAGTGCCCCCAGCTTATCATCTGGGAGACTTTTTCTCGGTAGCACGGACGGTTGGTTACCATAAACGGGCCAGCATCAGTGGATGTCGTTGGTTTTTATGGACGCCTGCAACGCGCTGGCAAACGAACCCGCCAGCGCTTCGCGTTGTTTCGGATTAGCGATGCTGGTATTGAGCAGATTGGTGACCATGTTACCCAGCACCATCAGTGCGAGGTCGGTCGGGGTGTGGTGCTGCTCCAGCACATTGACCAGATCAGACAGCAACTGTTCGATTTGTTCGTCACTATAACGGGATGATTGTGGCATAAAATCGTGTATCTCAGGTGATGAAAGGCAAATATATTACCGTATAGAGACGTGGTTTTCCGCACTTTTATCAACACCGCGTTTCAGAATCGGGATGCTTTGAGTTGCATGGCGGAACCGCTGGTGCTTGAATACGCTCCTTATCAGAAGGAGAGTTTACCATGAGTCTGGATATCGACCAGATTGCCCTGCATCAGCTAATCAAGCGTGACGAGCAGTCGCTGGAAATGGTGCTGCGCGATTCGTTGCTGACCGTGAACGGCGCGGTCAGCGATATGATGGCGGAGCTGCACCGCGTTTACAGCGCGAAAAGCAAGGCGTACGGTCTGTTTAATGAAGAGAGCGAACTGGCGACGGCATTACGTTCCTGCCGCAAAGGTGATGATGATTTTCTGGCATTTTCCCGCGCGGCTACCGGTCGGTTACGTGATGAACTGGCAAAATATCCGTTTGCTGAGGGGGGCGTGGTGCTGTTTTGTCAGTACCGGTATCTGGCGGTGGAGTATTTGCTGATTGCGGTGCTGAACAGCTGCAATAGCCTGCGGGTCAACGAACAGCTGGATATCAGCAGCACCCATTATCTGGACATTCATCATGCGGATATTGTGGCGCGTATCGATCTGACCGAATGGGAAACCAGCCCGACATCTACCCGCTATCTGACTTTCCTGAAAGGTCGTGTTGGCCGTAAGGTATCTGATTTTTTTATGGATTTTCTGGCAGCGGCGGAAGGGCTGGATACCAAGGCGCAGAACAAAGGGCTGTTGAAAGCGCTGGATGATTACTGCGCCGATGCGGAGCTGGATAAGAACGAACGTCAGCAATATCGGCAGCAGGTATACAGCTACTGTAACGAGCAGTTGCAGGCGGGTGAAGAAATTGAGCTGGAAGCGCTGTCGAAAGAGTTGCCGCCGCTGGGCGACAAAACCTTTCAGGCGTTTACTGCTGAGCAGGGTTATGAACTGGAAGAGAGTTTTCCCGCAGATCGCAGTACGCTGCGGCAGTTGACCAAATTTGCCGGCAGCGGCGGCGGGCTTAGCATTAATTTCGATGCGCTGCTGTTAGGCGAACGTATTTTCTGGGATCCGGCTACGGATACGTTGACCATCAAAGGTACGCCACCTAATCTGCGCGACCAGTTGCAGCGTCGGTTCGGCGGCGGCGATCGCTGATTTTCCCTTTCTTTCGTCTACGTCGAGGCCTCCTGTGATGGGAGCCTCGACGCAGGCCCGCGCTATCACGCAGTGTTTTATTCCTGTATTCAATTCACGTAGCGCACTATTCATACAACAATTCATACAGCAATAGTTCAGGCAGAAATAGTCTCTGACTGCAAACGGGTTTGGCAGTGCTTGCCCCGTGTTTTATGATGAATATTCGGCTGTATAGGTGGTGAGATTCCCGTGCGTTCGATCTTTGACATGGTGCTGGCGGTTTATGACCGTGCGGCGCTGATGCTTATTTGCCTGTTTTTCCTGACCCGAACACGACATTTTCGTCAGCTGCTTCAGCAGGATGAGCATTCCCGCTTTGACCTGGCGGTAGTCACCGCCATCTTTTCGCTGTTCGCGCTGTTTAGCACCTGGTCCGGCATCAATGTGGAAGGGTCATTGGTGAATGTGCGCGTGGTAGCGGTGATATCCGGCGGTATCCTGTTCGGGCCATGGGTCGGCATCACCACCGGCGTGATCGCCGGTGTTCACCGTTATCTTATCGATATTCATGGTATTACGTCGGTGCCTTGCCTGATCACCAGTATGGTGGCCGGGTTTATCTCTGCCTGGATTCACCGCCGCATCCCGCGTGATCGTCACTGGAGCGTGGGTATTGCTGGCGGTATGTTGTGCGAGTCGCTGACTATGTTGCTGGTGGTGCTGTGGGCGCGGCCATTTTCTCTGGGGCTGGATATTGTCGCTCATATTGCGATTCCGATGATTCTGGGGGCGGTCAGTATTGGATTGATTGTATTGCTGGTGAGTAGCGTGGAAGGGGAAAAGGAGGCGATTGCCGCCCGGCAAGCCAAGCTGGCGCTAGATATCGCCAACAAGACATTGCCGCTGTTCCGCCACATCAATAGTCAGTCGCTGAGTGCGGTATGCGATATTATCTGCCGCGACATCCATGCCGATGCGGTGGCGATCACCAATACCACGCAGGTGCTGTCCTACGTTGGGGTAGGGGAAGAGAATTATCACAGTGGTGATCGCGACCTCAGCCCGACAACGCAACTGGCGCTAAAGAGTGGAAAAATCATCATCAAAAATAATGATGAGGCGTACCGCACCCCGGAAATTCATTCGATGATTGTGATTCCGTTGCGGGAAAAAGGTGAAGTGACCGGTACGCTAAAAATCTATTACCAACGGGCACACCGCATTACTTGGTCGCTGAAAGAGATGGCGATTGGGTTGTCGCAGATTATTTCCACCCAGCTTGAAGTCTCACGGGCTGAGCAGTTGCGTGACATGGCGAACCGCGCTGAGTTACGGGCGCTGCAAAGCAAAATCAATCCGCATTTTCTGTTCAATGCGCTTAACGCTATCTCTACTTCCATTCGGCTGAACCCGGATACGGCGCGTCAGCTGATTATCAACCTGTCGCGCTACCTGCGTTACAATCTGGAACGCAATGACGAAGAACTGATTGATATTAAAAGCGAACTCTATCAGGTCAAGGATTATATCGCCATTGAGCAGGCCCGTTTTGGCGACAAACTGACAGTGATTTACGCCATTGATGAAGAGGTGAGTTGTCATATTCCCAGCCTGCTGATTCAGCCGCTGATTGAAAACGCGATTATACACGGCATCCGCCCTTGTAAAGGTAAAGGCGTGGTGACGCTGAGCATTCAGGAGCAGGGGGAACGCATTCGGATCGCGGTGCGGGATACCGGCAGCGGCATCAGTGACGAGGTGATAGCTCGCGTTGAGCATAATGAACTGCCGGGCAACAAGATTGGTCTGCTCAATGTCCATCACCGGATCAAACTGCTGTATGGCGAAGGGCTGCGGATTCACCGACTTAACCCCGGCACGGAAATCGAATTTTTTATTACCCGTGACAACGTTAATCGTGCAGACAGCACGGTGGCGTTTCCCTCGTGAACAGGCTGCGGCAGGAGAAAAGCATGAAAGCGATCATTGTTGAAGATGAATTTCTGGCGCAGCAGGAATTGAGCTGGCTTATCAAACAACACAGTCAGATAGAGATAGATGCTGTATTTGATGATGGCCTCGACGTATTGAAATATCTGCAAGATAACCGGGTCGATGCGATCTTCCTTGATATCAATATTCCCTCGCTGGATGGGGTCATGCTGGCGAAAAACATCAGCCAGTTTGCCCATAAGCCGTTGATTGTTTTCATTACTGCGTATAAAAATCATGCGGTTGAGGCATTTGAGCTGGAGGCGTTCGACTATATCCTCAAGCCTTA
Source organism: Dickeya sp. CFBP 2040 (assembly GCF_012273755.1). Taxonomy (NCBI): domain Bacteria; kingdom Pseudomonadati; phylum Pseudomonadota; class Gammaproteobacteria; order Enterobacterales; family Pectobacteriaceae; genus Dickeya; species Dickeya sp. CFBP 2040. The sequence goes on along the minus strand of NZ_JAAVXH010000070.1, from coordinate 39,749 downwards.
TCATGAAACCCGGATTATCGGCATGTTGCAGAAGCTTGAAGCGGCGTGGCAGCAACAGCAATCACCTGCTCATACCGGCAGTGACAGTAACCGTCCGGCGCCAATGACCATCAATCTGGTGAAGGATAAGCGGATTATCGTCACCAACATTCATGATATTTATTACGCCGAATCCCATGAAAAACTGACCTTTGTCTATACCCGGCGTGATGAATTCGTGATGTCGATGAACATAAGCGAGTTCTGTAGCCGGTTGCCGGAAGCGTATTTCTTCCGATGCCACCGGTCATACTGCGTTAATTTGAGCAAGATCCGCGAGATCGAACCCTGGTTCAACAACACCTATATCCTCAAACTGAGCGATCTGGATTTTCAGGTGCCGGTCAGTCGCAGTAAAGTGCGCGAATTTCGCCAACTGATGCGATTGTAGCGGTAAGAGGTCAGACGTCGGACATTAAAACGTGCATCCATACCGTTCTGGGTGCATTTCATTCCCTGATTCATGCCGTTCATGCCGTTAGTAAATCTGTGGTTATCGCCCCTATTTATACTGGTGCCATTCGCTGGCCACTTTGCCAGCTTTGTGTTCACACCAGAAAAATCGAGGCTACCGTTATGAACGGAAAACCAGTCAATCGCGGCATTATTGTTGCCGGGACCATCCTGGCCCAAATGGGGTTGGGGACCATATACACCTGGAGTCTTTACAATCAGCCGCTGGTTGACAAATTCAACTGGCCGCTCAGTTCCGTAGCGACGACCTTTTCCCTCACCAGCTTTTTTCTGGCGTTTGCCACACTGTTTGCCGGGCGTATCCAGGAACGCATCGGTATCCGCAAGCTGACGCTTATCGCCGGTCTGGTGCTGGGTGCCGCACTGATGGCGACGTCCAGGGTGTCGTCGTTGCCGATGTTATGGTTGTTGATAGGGGTGGTGGTGGGTTTTGCCGACGGCAGCGCTTACATCACTACGTTATCTAATTTGATTAAATGGTTCCCGAATCGTAAAGGCGTGATTGCCGGGATTTCGGTCGGTGCGTACGGGACCGGCAGTCTGGTGTTCAAGTACATCAACAGCGCGTTGCTGGCACAGGTCGGTGTGTCCCAGACTTTCTTCTGGTGGGGGATAATGGCTTTGCTGATGATTACCGGCGGTGCCATGCTGTTGAACGATGCACCGGTACAACCCGCTCAGGCAACGGCTCAGGGCGGTAACGTCAACTTTACTGTCAGTGAGATGTTGCGTCGTAAAGAAGCCTGGCTGCTGTTTGTGGTGTTCTTTACCTCCTGCATGAGTGGGCTGTATCTGATCGGCATTGTGAAGGATATTGGCGTGAAAATGGCGGGGCTGGATGCAGTGACGGCTGCCAGCGCGGTATCGGCGATTGCGATTTGCAATACCGCGGGTCGGCTGATTCTGGGTTATTTGTCTGACAAAGTGGGACGTTTGCGGGTGTTGAACTTTACGCTGCTGGTGACGGCATTGGCGGTGACGGTAATGGCCTTCCTGCCGTTGAATGCCATGACGTTCTTCCTGTGCACAGGGGCAGTAGCTTTCTGTTTTGGCGGGAATATTACCGTCTATCCGGCAATTGTGGCTGATTTCTTTGGCCTGAAACATCACAGTAAAAACTACGGGCTGATTTATCAGGGATTTGGTTTAGGCCCATTGGCCGGTTCCTTTACCGCCGCCGCGTTGGGTGGATTTCACAGTACCTTTATCGCTATTGCGCTGCTGTCGGTAGTCTCGTTGGTAATAACCCTGTGCATCCAGCCGCCGAAAGCGCCGCACGAGCAGGATACGCCATTACTTCCACAGGGTAGTCACGCCTGATAAGTTCACCTGAATGCGTATAGTCACGCTACCGCCATTATATTGATGGCGGTAGCGTTTTTTTTGGAGTGGAACACGATAAGTAGGGTGGCGTTCTGGCAAGATAGCGGGAATCTGTCGATGGGAGAAAACAAAAACGCCGCACAGGGTGTGCGGCGTTTTTGCTGGCTCGTCGAAACGTTGTTTGTGTAATTACACGCGAACGAAGTCGATGTGAGTCAGTTTCGGCTTGAACGGATGACGCTGAACAGCCTGGATTTTTACTTTAGTTTCTTTGCCATCGATAACCAGAGCGATTTCACCGTACAGCGCTTCGCTGTTACGATCTTCCAGGTTTTTAACGATATCGTGGTCCAGTTCGATGGAAACCGGTGCTTCGCTGCCACCGTAAACGATAGCGGGGAATTTACCGGTAGTGCGCAGGCGGCGGCTCGCACCCTTACCCTGCTCTTTACGTACTTCTGCGTTGATAGTAATCATTGCTTTCTCTACTTAATAAAATGACCCTGTTACAGGCGACCCAGCAACAGGCAGGATAACCCTGCTTTTGGTTTAAATAACGATACGGTTATTCGAAATAAAAGCGGGCGAGATTCTAGCGGAATATGGCGGCGCGGGCAAATAAAACCATAGCGGAATTAGCCGCGCAGTTCATGGGCGCGGCGATAGCGGCCCTGATAATCGAACAGTTTTTCCCGCACCTGCCAAAATTTGCCCTGCAGGCGTGCCACCACGAAGTCCGGTGCACGCAGCAATGCCTGCTGGGCCACCACGTCGTCGGCGCGTTGCCAATGGAACGGGATGCCGGGCGCACGTTGATGCACCCGCAGAAAAACATGGTTAAACGCATTGCGCTGAGCGGGAGTGTGCAGCCGGAAACGTTCGCTGACATCCGCGCCGTCTTCATCGTAGTAAGTGATGCGTAACCATTCACCTTTGGCGTCGATGCCGTGTTGCAGGTTCATGCCGCTGCAGCGCAGTACCAGCGCGTCTTTCAGTTTCAGCGCCGCTTTCAGCATGTCGTCTGGGTCTACCAGTACTTCATCGCAGGTCTGGCAGCGCCGTGCGGCGATATCGTTTTCCGCGCCACAGTGTGGGCAGCTTTTGAAACGAAAGCGGTAATCGCATTGTTGCCTCCGCCCTTGTTCGTCCGCCTGCCATCCCTGGCAGCGGCGGCCATAATGCTCGGTCACACTGCCATCGGCGGTACATTTCCCCCAGAACAGGTTGGCGAAACCACATTGCGGACAGAATACCTGCACCGGCTGGCTATCGCTGTGCGGTTTGCTGTGGCCGACTTCAGGGGTGTAGAGATCAAACGGATTGCCGGCGTAATCCAGTATCAGACAGTCGGTTTTACCGGGGAACAGACGCAAGCCACGACCAATAATTTGCTGATAAAGGCTGACGGATTCGGTCGGGCGCAAAATAGCGATGACATCGACGTGCGGTGCATCAAAGCCCGTCGTCAGCACCGAGACGTTAACCAGATAGCGCAACTGTTGCTGTTTGAAGGCGACGATCAGCGCATCCCGCTGTGGTGTGGGTGTTTCACCGCTGATAAGCGCGGCCTCGCCAACTGGCAATAACCCTTCAATTTCCCGTGCGTGTTCAACCGTGGCGGCGAAAATCATCACGCCTCGCCGGTTAGCGGCGTACTGCGTAATTTGACGGACGATATGCGGCGTGACTCGCTGCTGACGCGTTAGCTCCCGGTTCAGCTCCGCATCGCTGAACGATCCATTGCCGAACAATCCGTTGCTGCGCACCGCCAGTTGGCTGAAGTCATACTGCACCACCGGCATATCCAGCCGCTGTGGCGGCACCAAAAAACCGTGTCGGATCATGTAGCGCAACGGCAATTCGTAGATGCAGTCGCGGAACAGGCAGCTATCGTCGCCGCGGATCATGCCGTGATAATGGTACTGATAGATCCAGCCCCGGCCCAGACGATAGGGAGTAGCCGTCAATCCTAGCAGCCGCAACAGGGGATTGGCCTGTTGCAACTGCTGAATGATTTGCTGGTATTGGCTGTTTTCATCGTCACTAATGCGGTGGCATTCATCGACGATCAACAACGAGAAGGCTGCATCAAATTTGTCGGGATGCCGCGCCACCGACTGCACACTGCCAAACACCACTTTGCCTTCGCTGTCGTGCTGATTAAGCCCGGCGGCGAAAATATCCGCCTGCAAGCCCAGTGCGCAATATTTAGCGTGATTCTGCTCTACCAGTTCCTTGACGTGCGCCAGTATCAATACCCGTCCACGCGCCAACCGTGCCAGCTCGGCAATCACCAGGCTTTTGCCGGCACCGGTAGGCAAAACGATTACCGCCGGAGCAGTATGCTGGCGAAAGTAGGTAAGGGTGGCGTCAACCGCTTCTTGTTGGTACGGGCGCAGTGTAAATGACATTAGTGGCGGCAGATTTTGCTTTCGTGGGTAGTAAAGCCGTTATCTTGCGCAATGAATTTGCCTTTGTCAGCCAGAAATTGCACCAGCCCGGCAGCGGTCATATCGGTGGCGGAACAGGTATGAAAGCGGGCATTGCAGCCAAAACGCGCTTCAATGGCGGCAATCAGTTCATCGGTGGTAAAGGATCTGTCGGCAGCCATCATCATATGTAATACTTCATGACCGTGAATCGATGACATAATAGGTCTCCTGATAATTATCGGGTGATGAATCATCGCCAATATGGCGAGATGACGGGTATATACTCTTTATCTATTTCATTTTCTGACTGATAACCGTCAGGACGGAAAAAGAGTAAAGTTGCTTTTATTATGCTTTTTTAAACAGTATCAACAGGCGGTTTATATCAATATCTGATGTGAAAGATCTGATATGAAAGCCGATACCTTTTCCTATCAGGCGATGCTCGGCGTTGCGCCTGACCGGTAATGTGTGACGACCATAGGCAGCAATTCATTAATGCGATTGGATAAATTTCTTTCCCAGCAGTTGGGGATCAGCCGTTCGCTGGTAGCGCGCGAGCTGCGTGCACAGCGTGTGACGGTAAACGGCGAAGTGATAAAAAATGGGGCATTCAAACTGCTGCCGGAACATGAAGTGGCGTTTGACGATAATGTGCTCGAACAGCAGAACGGGCCGCGTTATTTTATGCTCAATAAGCCGCAAGGGTATGTGTGCTCAACCGACGACCCTGATCACCCGACGATTTTGTATTTTATCGATGAACCGGTAGCACACAAACTGCACGCCGCCGGACGGTTGGACATCGATACCAGCGGTCTGGTACTGCTGACCGACGACGGTCAGTGGTCACATCGTATTACCTCTCCGAAACACCACTGCGAAAAAACCTATCTGGTGACACTGGAACAGCCGCTGGCACCGGACACGGCAGAGAAATTTCAGGCTGGCGTGCAATTACACGGCGAGAAGGATCTGACTCGCCCGGCAACGCTTGCGCCAGTTTCTGAACATCAGGTACGGCTGACTATCAGCGAAGGCCGTTATCATCAGGTAAAACGCATGTTTGCTGCGGTGGGTAACCATGTGGTGGCGCTGCATCGTGAACGCATTGGCGCTATTACACTGGATGGCTCGCTGGAGCCGGGCGAGTATCGACCACTGACGCCGCAAGAGGTTGCCAGTATCGGACACTAGTCTGGCCCTCCGTTGTTTCGCCGTATCTCTGTTTCACCGTATCTATCGATAACATCCTGCCGCCCGCCGCTATCGTGGCGGGAAACCATTGCTTATCTGGAGAGTCGCTTTCGTGCAACCATTCTTATCTTCGCGCGTTGGTCTAATTTTTATTCTGGGGTTGATATCGATGTTGATGCCCATCGCCATCGATATGTATTTACCTGCATTACCGGTGATCGCAAAAGAGTTTTCGGTCGATCCAGGCCGGGTACAGATGACACTGAGTTCGTATGTGCTCGGTTTCGCTATTGGGCAGGTTTTTTACGGCCCAATGTCGGACAGTATTGGCCGTAAGCCGGTTATTCTGGGTGGGGTGCTGATTTTTACGCTGGCAGCGGCCGCCTGTGCGTTGTCGCAAACGGTTGAGCAACTGATTCATATGCGCTTTCTGCATGGTTTGTCGGCTGCGTCGGCCAGTGTAGTCATCAATGCGTTGATGCGGGATAGGTTCTCGAAGGATGAATTCTCACGCATGATGTCGTTTGTCATTCTGGTGATGACTGTCGCGCCGCTGCTGGCACCGATTATTGGCGGTGCGTTACTGTTCTGGCTTAGCTGGCACGCTATCTTCTGGACTATCGCTGCCGCGTCGCTGGTGGCGACAATTCTGGTGTGGTTGTTCATTCAAGAAACCTTGCCGGTGGAGCGGCGGCAGCACTTCCATTTACGTACCACCGTGGGGAACTTTTTCCTGTTGGTCCGCCATCGTTGTGTTTTCAATTACATGTTTGCCAGCGGGTTGTCGTTCTCCGGCATGTTTGCCTTTTTGAGCGCCGGGCCGTTTGTATATATCGATCTGAATGGCGTGTCTCCCCAGCACTTTGGGTATTACTTTGCACTGAATATCGTGTTTCTGTTTCTGATGACGTTGCTCAATAGCCGCATTGTGGCGCGCATGGGGGCGATGTTCATGTTCCGGCTGGGGCTGATTATCCAGTTTGCGATGGGAATATGGCTGATTGTAGTCTGCGGTTTCCATCTTGGATTTATTCCACTGGTGATTGGCGTGGCGTTATTCGTAGGGTGTGTCGCTACGGTGGCGTCCAATGCAATGGCGGTGATTTTGGATGACTTTCCCCATATGGCCGGAACGGCGTCGTCGCTGGCCGGTACCATGCGTTTCGGACTGGGATCGCTGGTGGGCACATTGTTATCACAGGCGACCTTCCATAGTGCCTGGCCGATGGTAAGCGCTATGGCGTTCTGCTCGACAGGGGCACTCGGTTTATTCCTCTACGCCAGTCGGCGTTAAGATTCGTTCCACAACGCTCTTTTCTGATTGGGCTGCCAGCGTATTGCTGGCAGTGTTCGTTTGTTGTTCTTTAAATGTAAAAATATTGAACCAAAAGTGAACAATTCGAAGAAATTGGTTGAGATGCTGGGAATAAAAGGTTACATATAGCGCGAAATCGATCAGAATCGTGATCTTGTTAACGTTTTGAACGGTGACTAATCTGAGCGTCATACTGATGGGATGGACTCATCACGAAATATGTTGCTTTTTTGTATTCTTGTGGTGATAAAAATAGGGGGGTATAGCAAAAAAACTTATCGCTTTATGTTATAATTTTGTGAATTTATGGCAGCTTAGCTGAGGAAGACCGCTGTGAATACTCTCCAACTTTCGGTAGTTCATCGCTTGCCGCAAAGTTACCGCTGGTTATCGGGTTTTACTGGCATCAAAGTTGAACCGATTCCGCTTTGCAGCACCGATGACGACAGTTATCTGATTGGTTTTAAACTGCTCAGTCATGACGGCGATGAGGCTCGCCAGATCATGCGCCATCTCAACCAGTCGCTGGATGAGATACAACTACAATGCGCAGTGGTGGAGTGGGAAGGTGAACCCTGCCTGTTTTTGTATCGTCAGGACGAAAGTGCCGCGATGTGTCGCCTGAAAAACGTCGGTGTGGCGATAGCCGAATCTGTGTGCGCCCAATACCCTTTCTGAATCGGCAGCATCGGTTACGATGCTGCTGTATCACATCGATTCCCGCCATGCCGTGATAAATCAGACTGATAGTTGAAGTAACTGTCGGGTGTAATCCTGCTGTGGATGTTCAAAGATCTGCCGACAGTCGCCTTGCTCCACCACTTCGCCGTGCCGCAGCACAATCACCTGATGGCACAGTGAGCGTACCACGTGCAGATCGTGACTGATGAACAGGTAAGCCAGTTGATGGGTCTGTTGCAAGGCTTTCAGCAGCGCCAGAATCTGTGCCTGCACCGTGCGGTCAAGCGATGAAGTCGGTTCATCGAGAATCAGTAGTTCCGGTTGCAGGATCAGTGCACGGGCGATAGCAATACGCTGGCGTTGGCCGCCAGAAAACTCTGATGGATAGCGATGACGGCTCTCCGGGTCCAGCCCGACTTCCTGCATGGTCTGGATAACTCGTTGTGTTTGCTCTGCCGCACTTAAGCGGTGATGTACCCGTAGCCCTTCAGCAATAATCTGTTCCACGTTCAGGCGAGGGTTCAGCGAACCGTTTGGGTCCTGAAACACTACCTGAATACGGTGACGAAACGGCAACATTTGCTTGCGGTTAAAACGGTGCAGCGGTTGGCCATCAAACCAGATCTCGCCCTGACTGCGTAATAATCGCAGTAGCGCCAGCCCGGCGGTGCTTTTGCCGGAACCGGACTCGCCGACCAGCCCGATACTTTCGCCGCGGCGCAGGCTGAAACTGAGCGCCTGCAACACGGATTTTTCTCCTACCGTGCGACGCAACAGGCCACGTTTGATGGCGAAGCTGACGCCCAGTTCTCTGACATCCAGCAGCGTGGAGGCATCCGGGAGGAGCGGCAATGCTTCGCCGGTTGGTTCGGCATCCAGCAATTGTTGGGTATAGGGATGTTGCGGCGTGCTAAATAACTCGCGGGTGCGGTTCTGTTCAACACAACGTCCGGCCTGCATCACGGCTACCCGGTCTGCCAGCCGACGTACAATATTCAGGTTGTGGGTGATAAACAACAGGCTCATGTTCAGTTCCTGCTTCAGTTCATTGAGCAGGTCCAGAATTTGCGCTTGTACAGTGACGTCCAGCGCGGTAGTTGGCTCATCAGCAATCAACAGATCGGGTTGCGTCAGTAGTGCCATGGCGATCATTACCCGCTGACGTTCACCGCCGGAAAGCTGGTGGGGAAAGTCCGACAATCGCCGTGCCGCCTGGCGAATACCTACGCGCTCAAGACAACCGACGATTTCGCCGCGGGCCGCTTCATGGCGCAGGTTCCGGTGCAGCGAGAGCACTTCCGCCAACTGCTTTTCAATGGTATGCAGCGGATTGAGCGACACCATCGGCTCCTGAAAGATCATCGCAATCCGGTTGCCGCGCATCTGGCGCAACCGTTGCTCACTGGCGTTTAGCAGTGACTCACCGGCAAACAGAATATCACCTTGCGGATAGACCACCGCAGGCGAGGGCAGCAGACGCAGTATCGACAGCGCGGTGACGCTTTTGCCAGAGCCGGATTCGCCAACCAGCGCCAGTGTTTCGCCTGCAGCAATACTGAACGAGACGCCATCAACTACTTGTCGCTGCTGGTCACCACTGTGAAACGCAATACTCAGGTTCTGGATTTCAAGTAAAGGTTGTGCCGACATATCAATGCGCCTTGCCTGGGTCAAAGGCGTCGCGGACCGCTTCGCCAATAAAAATAAGCAGTGATAACACTACCGCCAGCACCATAAAGACCGTGATGCCAAGCCACGGCGCCTGCAGGTTGTTTTTCCCTTCCAGCAACAGTCCACCGAGCGAAGCAGAACCTATCGGCAGACCAAAGCCCAGAAAATCGAGCGAGGTCAGGGTAGTGATGGAACCACACAAAATAAACGGCAGGTAGGTGAGGGTGGCGACCATCGCGTTGGGCAACATGCAACGAAACATGATTGACCGATCACTCACGCCCATCGCCTGTGCGGCACGGATATAGTCGAAATTGCGGGTACGCAGGAACTCCGCCCGCACCACACCGACCAGCGCCATCCAACCAAACAGCACTGTAATGCCTAACAGCCACCAGAAATTTGGCTGAATCACACTGGAGAGCAGGATAATCAGGAATAGCGTCGGCATTCCGGACCAGACTTCGATAACGCGTTGTCCCCACAGATCGACACGTCCGCCGTAATACCCCTGAGAAGCACCTACCACGATACCAATCAGGCTTGACAGCAGCGTTAACGCCAGTCCGAACAGAATGGAAATACGAAAGCCATAAAGCACTTGCGCCAGCACGTCACGCCCCTGGCTGTCAGTGCCGAGCAGGTTCTGGTGAGACGGAGGCGACGGAAACGCACTCTGAGTGGCGTAATTGATGGTGTCGTAGCGGTAGTGAATCAGCGGCCACAGCGCCCAGTCACCTTGTTCCAGACGCTGCGCCAGCCAGGGGTCGCGGTAATCAGTCGGTGTTGCCAACTGACCACCGAAAGTGGTTTCGCTGTAATCCACCATGAACGGTGCGTACCACTGTCCATTGTAACGTACCAGCAGCGGCTTATCGTTGGCGATCAACTCGGAACACAGCGTAACGACAAACAGCGCCAGAAAAACCCATAGCGACCAGTAGCCGCGACGATTAGCGCGAAAGCGCGCCCAGCGCGCCTGATTAATCGGGCTTAGACGGCTCATTGGCGCTCCTCGAAGTCGATACGTGGGTCAACCAACGTATAGGTCATGTCGCTGAGAATATTCAGCAGCAGGCCGATGAGGGTAAAAATGTACAGCGTACCGAACATCACCGGGTAATCGCGTTGTAAGGTGGCGTCGTATCCCAGCAGGCCAAGGCCATTGAGGGAGAACATGACCTCAATCAGCAGCGAGCCGGTAAAGAACATGCTGATGAAGGTGGCGGGGAAACCGGCGATTACTAATAACATGGCGTTGCGAAACACGTGGCGGTAGAGAATCCGTTTCTCATCCAGTCCTTTGGCGCGGGCGGTGATCACGTATTGTTTGCTGATTTCATCCAGAAACGAATTCTTGGTTAACATGGTCAAGGTGGCGAAACCGCCAATGACTGTCGCCAGCACCGGCAACGCGATGTGCCACAGATAATCGGTAATTTTGTCAAACCAGGACAGGCTGTCGAAATTCGGCGATATCAGCCCACGCAGCGGGAACCAGTCGAGGTAGCTGCCGCCAGCGAACAGTACGATCAGCAAAATAGCGAACAGGAATGCGGGAATGGCATAACCGACAATAATCAGTGTACTGCTCCAAACATCAAAAGCCGAGCCGGTACGCACCGCCTTCTTAATGCCGAGCGGGATCGACACCAGATAGATAATCAGCGTGCTCCACAACCCCAGTGATATCGAAACCGGCATACTCGCTTTAATCAAGGCAATGACTGATGAACCGCGAAACAGGCTGTTGCCGAAGTCAAACCGAACATAATCCCAAAGCAGTTTGAAGTAGCGCTGGTGCAGCGGTTTATCAAACCCGTAGCGTTTGGTGATTTCCTCGATCACTTCCGGGTCCAGCCCACGGGCGCCGCGATAGGTGTTTTCCACCGATGGTTTACCGCCGCCCGGTCCACGCGCCAGCCCACCGCCGTCGTTTCCGCCAGCACCGAAGCCGCTACTTTTGCCCATTTCAATCGACGCAATGGCTTGATCGACCGGGCCGCCCGGTGCGATTTGCACAATAAAAAAGTTGATGGTGATGATGGCCCATAGCGTGGGGATCACCAGTAATAATCGACGTAATAGGTAAGTTCCCACATCGGCTCCTTATTGACGCGCTGCCGGCAGGGTGGCTGCTTTAGCTGCGTCATACCACCAACTGTCGATGCCCAGCGTATAGGCCGGGCGGGTTGCCGGCATGGCGAATTTGTTCCAGTAGGCGAAACGATCGTGATTGGAATACCACATCGGTATGGCGAACTGGTTCCAGGTCAGTACCCGGTCTAACGCCGAGCCCAGCGACAATAGCGCTGTTTTGTCTCCCTGATGGCGAATGATGTTGTCAATCAACTGATCGATAGCCGTGTCCTGTACGCCCGGCGAGTTATAGGAGGAGTTGATATATCCGGAACTCCAACTGACGGCCAGATCTGAACTGGGGTAAGGCATCGCCGGGTATAGCTTCGGGATCATATCGAAATCGCGCTTGCGAAACCGGTTATTGAATTGCGGACTGTCAACGCTACGTACCTCCATGTGGATGCCGAGCCGTGCCAGACTATGCTGGAACGGTAATACGTAGATAGAGTTAGCGGCGCTTGGCAGCAACAGTTCGAAGCGGAACGGCTGACCGGTTTTTTTATTCACCAGCACCTGATTTTTCAATTCCCAACCTGCCTGTTGCAGCAGTTGCAGCGCGTTAAGCAGACCAGCGCGGTCATAACCGCTGCCATCGGACTCCTCCGGGCGGTATGCCGGACCAAAGACCTCCGCAGGAAGGTTATCTTTCAGCGGCGTCAACCAGGCCAGTTCTGCTGCTGATGGCATCCCCTGTGCGGCGTACTCGGTGTTCTGGAAAAAGCTGTAGGGGCGCTGATAGCTGCTAAAAAACAGTGCCTTGTTCATCCAGTTGAAGTCAAAGGCGATAGCCAGTGCCTGACGCACCCGGCGATCACTAAACTGCGGTCGTTGAATGTTAAATACCAGCCAGCGGGTATCTTGCGCTGCCTGGTTGGTCTCATCTTTCTTCAGAATGTAACCACGCGCAAAATTGCCGCCTTCGTACTGGGTTGCCCAGTTTTTAGGTGAACCCTCAATACGCAAATCGAATGCCCCGGCTTTGAAGGCTTCCAGCGCGACACTGTCGTCCAGATAATAGTCGTAACGTAACTGGTCAAAGTTGTAGCGGCCACGGTTGACCGGCAGATTAGCGGCCCAGTAGTCGGTTACGCGGGAATAAATCACGTACTGGCCCATGCGGTAATCGGTGATGCGATAGGGACCGCTGGCCAGCGGAGGCGTGCTTAGCGGGTCGCTGAGTTTGTGGTCACGCCAGAATTTCTCCGGCATGACCGGCAGCGTTAACATCCCCAGCATTTTTTCTTTGTCTGGGGTAGGGAAGGTAAAGCGTACCCGGTGTGGGTTAATCACGCTGGCTTCGGTGCCTTTGTAGTACAGGCGGAACTGTGGCACACCCTGTGTCATAAACATAGTAAACGTGAACGCGACGTCATCGGCGGTAACCGGCGTGCCATCATGGAAATGCGCAGCAGGATTCATGTCCACTTCTATCCAGCTGTAATCACTGGCATAGCGTGCGGTAAGCGCAATCAGTGGGTAGTAACTGCCCGGTTCGTCTTCCGAGCTGACATATAACGAATCGTAGAGGCTTTCAGTGCGAGCGGCAGCCAGGCCACGCAACGCAAAACGGTTAAAATTATCGAAGGTACCCAGCGCGCTAAAGGTAACTTTACCGCCTTTGGGGGCTGATGGATTGGTGTAGTCGTAATGGGTGAAATTCTGCTGATATTTCGGTTCGCCGAGAGTGGCAAACGCATAAGTCTGTAATATGGTCGGCTCGGCATGGGCGAGCCAGGTGCAGGCAGACAGCAAGATGGCGAGAATTGCACGAGTAAACATCGAGATGACAGCCTCCTGATAATCTCTGTTTCTCCGTGTGAACAGCAGGTTACCGGAGAAAGTGCCTGAAATTCCTGATAATCGTGATGCCGGACGATATGGCGCTCTGTTTTACCATGAATAAGACCTCAAACCTACTGTTAATCGGCCCAGATGGTTATTGGCATAAATAAGCAATAAAAAACGCCGCTGTCTGACGAGCGGCGTTTCGAATTTCTTTAGATAACATCAAGGAAAAATAAAATCAGCTGTGCGGACCTTGTTTCAGCACGCGGCGCGCTTCACGGTAACGTGATTTCCAGTAGCTGTCATCCATGCTGGAAATCGTCACACCGATGCTGGTGGAAGCATGAACGAACTGCTGGTTACCGAGGTAAATTCCCATGTGACGGCCAGTAGAACCGGCATGGAATACAACAAGGTCGCCTGGGCGTAAGCTATTGCGCTGGATTTGAACGCCGATATCTTTCTGTTCGTAGCTGGAACGCGGTAAATCCATACCGAATTGTTCACGGAAGGTGCGCTGAACGAAACCAGAGCAATCAATACCTTTGCGGCTGTCGCCGCCGAGACGATAGCGTACGCCTTTCCAGCTGGCATATTGCTCAAGCAACCTGGATTTAACTTCCACGTTGCGAACCATCGCTTCGAATTCATCCTGAGAGGCTTGTAGTGAAGGGTCACCACCGTTAACCACATGCCTATCAGTTTGATTATTAAGATTTGCAGTATTGTTGGTACAGGCAGAAAGCGCTATCGCTACTGCCATAGCAGGCAAAGCCCGCCAGATATATCTCAGAGTCGGTTGAGATTTGACCATTGTTGTTATGTTCCCTTGATGTCCTTAACGATTCAATCGTTATCGCTGTGTTTATGAACGCTGTATCTACGGCAAACAAAACGTGTGTCAGACTAAAACACTACTTTTAATGGGACAATTACTCATCAGCCGATTTGTGCAACACCGCACATTATTATCGGTGTGGCAACGGTTATTTGACTGGCCGGATGTCTACCCATAAATTACGGACCCCGACGACCATACCTTAACGAAAAACAGATTGCGAGTTTTTTTGTCTTTTTTGTTGATATGATTTCGTGATGAAATCTCTCACATCAACCCTATAAAAATCTGCAGCAAGCGAGCAGGACGAGACATAACCGAGACTATGGCGCGTTGTCAGACATTCTGACTGGTTATCTCCTGCGTCAGCGGCGTATAACTACTTATACTACTTACATTAAACGGGCATTTAGCAACTGCTTTTGCAGTGTGTTCCATTCCGCTTCAGACTCATTAATGATTTCTATACGGCTGTCCGGCGGTGAAGCGGGTTGCGTTTCAATGCGCAGGTCGAACCCCTGACGGTTGACTACCAGCGTGCCTTCCGGGATACGCATCACGCCCTTAACACGGCTTACCGGTGCCAGACGCACCCAGTCAAGCAGACTGGCGGTGTTGAACTGCGTCTCGCTATCGAAAATCCAGCCGCAGGCGTAATAGCCCTGGCCTTGATTCAATGCCCGACGCCAGCTTTCCCGACCCGTCAGTTTTAGTGCGGCCAGGCCGGTTTTGGCTGGCGTGTCGTGATGATGATGACGGGCATCCGGCAGAACGGCGTGATTTTCTCGCGGCAACTCCAGCACAGCCGTATCCAACTGCCCCTGAGACACCGTGATCAGGCGGCGAGCCTGACCCTGCTGTTGATACCAGTGTTGCAGCGCGTCGCGGTCACTTGCCTGCCAGGTATCTTCCTTATTAGCGATGATGATGTCAGCAGCGGCGAGCTGATCACGGAAGTTTTCATTGTCGGTGTAGCGGCTGTCGCTAAGCTGACGCGCATCCAGCAAACACAGCGTAGCCTGCAACTGAAGCCACGGTTGATAGGCTTGCGAGGTCAGTAACGTAAGAATCTGCTTTGGATGCCCCAACCCGGTGGGTTCAATCAGTAACCGGTGGGGTTTTTTCTGCAACAGCATGTTGAGTCCCACCTGCATCGGCAGACCGTTGACACAGCACATACAGCCGCCGGGAATTTCTTTGAGCAGTGCGCCCGTGTCGCTCAACAATGCGCCGTCGATGCCGATTTCACCGAACTCATTGACCAGTACCGCCCAGGTTTCTTCTTCGGGCTTACCCGCGAGCAGGTGCCTGATGGTGGTGGTTTTGCCGCTACCGAGAAAGCCGGTGATCAGGTTTACTTTCGTCAGCACAGGAAACTCCTTACGTCAGCAGAAATGCGTCTGGCGTGGTGCCAGACGCAGGTAGTATCCGCGGTGATAATCAGTCCGCACGACCCATATAGCGGCGCTCAGGAATATGAATACGAATTTTTTCACCGGCGCTCAGGTATTCCGGAACATGAATGATCAGGCCGGTAGTCAGTGTAGCGGGTTTGTTGCGGGCGCTGGCGGATGCCCCTTTGATGCCCGGCGCGGTTTCCACGATTTCCAGATCAACCGTCTGCGGCAGTTCCAGGGCCAGCAACTGCCCGTCCATGGTTAATACCTGAATGCCCGGCATACCGCCTTCGGGAAGGAACAGCAGTTCGTCTTCGATCTGATCTTTCTTGAAGGTATACGGGGTGTAGTCTTCCTCGTCCATAAAGATGTACTCGTCGCCATCAATATAGGAGAAAGTAACGGAACGGCGGGTTAGGGTGATGGTGTCCAGAATGTCATCACCCTTGAAACGTTCTTCTACTTTCAGGCCGGTACGAACATCGGAAAAACGCATTTTGTATAGCGTACTGGCGCCGCGAGCACTGGGACTTTGAATATCGATATCTTTTACCAGCAGCAATTTACCGTTGTAGTTAACGGCCATGCCGCGTTTGATCTCATTTGCTCTTGCCATGAAACATACCTTAAATAAAAGAAGAGAAATTTTTGTGGCGACACGTTACTCGTCAGGATGGGTTCAGGCAAGTGGGATTTGTGGCTGCCAGTGGCGAAACAAACTGCCAATAAGGCAGTGAGAACGATGTTAATCAAAACGACGTTAGTAACGATGTAATGTAGTAGCCTTGCGGCCAGCAGCCTGTTAGGCTCTGCGGCCTGAAATAGCAACGGGAATGCCCGGAGGTCAATGATGGAATGTCGTCCTGATTGCGGTGCCTGCTGTATCGCGCCGTCGATCTCCAGCCCGATTCCCGGTATGCCGCAGGGAAAACCAGCCAATACACCCTGTATCCATCTGGACGAGCGAATGCGCTGTGGGCTGTTCTTTTCGCCATTGCGCCCGGCGGTGTGTCGCGGACTGCAACCAAGCCGCGATATGTGCCTGAATCACCGTGATGAGGCGATGTTGTATCTTATCCGGTTGGAGGACACCACCGCACCCTGACAACAGTCAAACATCGCGGATGCGCCACATGCAGGCAGCCGCGCCGGCCAGCATGGCGATGGCAATAACAAAACCGGCATGATAACTCCAGACTTCAGCCACCATGCCTGCCAGGGAACCGGAAATAATCCAGCCGACTCTGGTGGTGTTGGTGAACAGTGTGGTGGCGGCTCCCGCCTGACCCGGCATCAGATCCTGAAAATACAGCATTCCCATTCCGGCCAGAATACCGATGAAAACCGCGTTCAGCAGTTGCAGTGCCAGCAACGCCCAGGACGCGTTCAGCAGTGTCAGCCCGGCATAGAAGATTAGCCCGGCGATCACGGCCAGCCGCATCAGCAGGCGCTTGCCTAACCGGCTGGCCAGATAGCCTGCCAGCAACATCACCGGAATTTCCAGTCCGGCTGCGGTGCCCATCATGACTCCGGCCAGTTTTTCCGGTAACCGTAGCTCATTGACCAGATATAACGGCATATTGATGAGATAAATACCGTTACAGGTCCACATTAGGGTACAGGCACTAAATAGCAATAGCGTATCGCGCCGGTTTTGCCGGGGCGATTCCAGTGTGGCAGCAGATTTGACCCGGAGTTTAGGCATTGACGGCAGCAACAGCCACACCAACAGCCCGCATACGACAAACACCGCGGCTGCAGTCAGGTACATTGCCGGGAAACCGAAACCCAGCGCCAGCGCGAAGGAGACCGGCGGTCCAATCACCCAGGACAAGGAGATCTGTGCTCGCATCACTGAACTGAACATGGCTGCGCCGCGACCTGCCCGGTCAGTGTGTTCCCGTGCCAGCGCGAACAACTGTGGGTTGGCGGTGGAGCCGAAACTCGACAGCAGTACGCCGACGAACAGCAGAACAAAGTAGTTGCGATTCCATGCGTATAGCAGGCAGGACAAGGCACCCAGCAGGCAGCATTGCAGTATCAGAATTTTGCGATCACCACGACGATCAGAGTAAGAGGCCAGAATTTGGCTGACAACGATACCAATCACCGCGCTGCCGGTATAAAACAACCCAACCATGAATGGGCGGACCTGTACTTCGTTTGATAAAAACAGGCTGAGCGTGGGGAGCTGCAACGCGCCGGCGATTCCGGTCAGAAAAGCAATCACCAGAAACGCCGACGATGTCAGGTCTGGCAGGCGTCTGGCCGAGCGAACAGAAGAAAGAGGCATACGGTATTCAGGTTAAAAAAAGAACGCAAAGAAAACACAACACATTATGTCACGCCAATGAGGTAGAAACGAAAGCCAGTTTCCATTTTTTTCTTCAGCACCTATTCAGCAGCAGTGTGACAACGCGTTAACGATTGTGGGATTTTAGCGCGAAAGTGTGCGTGACCTCTAAGATCTGTCATTTCATCCATGCAGAATGCTTGCATAGACATACCGAAAAACGCAGAATTTTTGAAACGTTTCAGCGGCGTTTTGCTGAAATGGTTTGAAAAAATCAGCAAATTATTTCTCATAAAAGCTGAAACGATTCAAGTTCAGCGAGAGAGGATCATTATGTTTCAGTTGTCACAGCACGATATTCATTTAGGTGCTTGCGCCGGTAATAAAGACGAAGCCATCCGCCAGGTGGCTGCCGCACTGACCGAAGCGGGTTGCGTAAGCGAGGGATATGTTGAGGGAATGCTTCAGCGCGAACAGCAGACCTCGACTTATCTTGGCAGTGGTATTGCCATTCCACATGGCACTACCGATACCCGTGATCTGGTCCAGAAAACCGGTGTTCAGGTGTTCCAGTTCCCGCAGGGGATCGCGTGGGGTGAAGACCAGACAGCATATGTCGTGCTGGGCATCGCAGCCCGCTCTGACGAGCATCTGGCGCTGTTGCGTCAACTGACTCATGTCCTGAGCGATGACCGCGTCGCGGCTCGACTGGCTACGACCACGTCTGCAGATGAACTGCGCGGATTGTTGATGGGCGAACAACTGGCAGGGACATTCCGCTTTGACACCTCGCTAATTAGCCTGAATGTGGCAACTGACAACCTGATGACGTTGCAGGCGCTGAATGCCGGTCGTTTGCAACAGATTGGCGCAGTCGATGCCAGCTTTGTCAGCCATGTGGTAGCCACTACACCGACCCATCTGGGGCAGGGCATCTGGCTGAGCGACAGCCTGAACGGCAATCTGGTAAGTGCCCTGGCGGTGAGCCGCCCGACAGAACCTTTCGCGGTAGATGGTGAGAACGTGGCGTTGTTGCTGACGGTTTCAGCCGCAGATGAACAAGTATTCGCATCGCTGGATTATCTCAGTAAGTTGTTGATCGCCGGCAAGGCTGACCGTCTGTTGTCTGCTGACGAAGCCACACTGCTGGCGCTGCTGACCAGCGAAGAGGACGTGGAAGGGGAAGAAGAGAGTGACGCGCTGGTGGCGGAATTTACCATCCGTAATGAGCACGGTCTTCATGCTCGCCCTGGTGCGATGTTGGTCAATGTTATCAAACAGTTCTCCAGCGAAATAACGGTGACGAATCTTGATGGCAGCGGCAAACCGGCCAACGGACGCAGCCTGATGAAAGTGGTGGCGTTGGGTGTCAAGAGTGGCCATCGTCTGCGCTTTACCGCTCGCGGCAGCGATGCGCAAGCCGCGTTGGACGCCATTGGTGAAGCTATTCAGTCTGGTCTTGGGGAGGGTGCAGCATGAGCAGGCGCGTTGCCACCATTACCCTAAATCCCGCCTATGATTTAGTAGGGTACTGCCCGGAAATTGAGCGCGGCGAAGTCAATCTGGTTCAGACGACTGGACTTCATGCGGCGGGCAAAGGCATCAATGTTGCCAAGGTGCTTAAAGATCTCGGTATTGATGTCACCGTGGGCGGTTTCCTGGGGAAAGATAATCAGGATGGCTTTCAACAGTTATTCAGCGAATTGGGCATCGCTAACCGTTTCCAGGTGGTGTCGGGACGTACACGCATTAACGTCAAACTCACTGAGCAGAATGGCGATGTAACCGACCTGAATTTCTCCGGTTTTGAAGTAACGCAGCAGGACTGGCAGCGTTTCGTCAACGATTCGCTGAGCTGGCTGGGGCAGTTTGACATGGTCGCCGTCAGCGGCAGCCTGCCGAGCGGTGTTGACCCGGATGCGTTTACCGACTGGATGTCGCGTCTGCGTAGCCAGTGCCCGTGCATTATTTTCGATAGCAGCCGTGAAGCGCTGGTCGCTGGTCTGAAAGCCTCTCCGTGGCTGGTGAAACCGAACCGCCGCGAGCTGGAAATTTGGGCCGGACGCAAATTGCCCACGTTGGCGGATGTTGTTGATGCAGCCCATGCGCTGCGCGAACAGGGTATTGCTCATGTCGTGATTTCGCTGGGAGCGGAAGGTGCGCTATGGGTCAATGCGTCCGGTGCCTGGCGGGCGATGCCGCCGGCCTGTGAAGTGATCAGTACGGTAGGTGCGGGTGACTCCATGGTGGGGGGATTGATTTATGGCTTATTGATGCGTGAGTCCAGTGAACATACGTTACGTCTGGCCACTGCGGTGGCAGCGCTGGCCGTTAGCCAGAGTAACGTAGGCATTAGTGATCGTCCGCAGCTGGCTGCGATGATGGCGCGTGTTGATCTACAACCCTTTAACTGACAGCAGGAGATAAACAATGAAAACGCTGCTGATACTTGATAAATCACTGGGACTGGCGAAAAGCCGTCTGGTGAAAAATTTGCTCGGTGCGGCCGCCGCTAACGCAGGGCTTACCCTCACCGAGCAACTTGCCGATGCGGAACTGGCCATTGTGCTGGGCTCTCCCGTACAGGCAGACAGCGGTCTGAATGGCAAGAAAGTGTTTGCCGGAGATGTGGAGCTGGCATTGAGTCAGCCCGCTCAGTTCCTGGAACAAGCGAAGGCGCAAGCGCAGCCGTATCAGGCGCCTGCTGCTACCGCAACTGCAAGCGCAGCGGCTCCGACTGCTGCCAAACGCATTGTGGCGGTGACGGCCTGTCCAACCGGTGTGGCTCACACCTTTATGGCGGCTGAAGCAATTGAAAGTGAAGCGAAAAAACGTGGCTGGTGGGTGAAAGTGGAAACCCGCGGTTCCGTGGGTGCTGGAAACCCGATAAGCCCGGAAGAAGTTGAGCAGGCGGATCTGGTGATCGTGGCGGCGGATATCGAAGTTGACCTTAGCAAGTTCGCTGGTAAAAAAATGTATCGTACGTCTACCGGTCTGGCACTGAAGAAGACGGCGCAAGAGTTTGATAAAGCGTTGTCTGAAGCGGTGGTGTTCCAGCCATCCGCTCAGAGCGGTGCGTCGGCTGGCGGCGAGTCCGCCAAAAAAGGCGGCGCAGGTCCGTATCGTCACCTGCTGACTGGTGTGTCGTATATGCTGCCGATGGTGGTGGCGGGTGGTCTGTGTATTGCTCTGTCCTTCGTGTTCGGGATTACCGCGTTCAAGGAAGAAGGAACGCTGGCGGCGGCGCTGATGAAGATCGGCGGCGGTTCGGCGTTTGCCCTGATGGTGCCGGTACTGGCCGGTTATATCGCATTCTCGATTGCTGACCGTCCGGGCCTGACGCCGGGCTTAGTCGGTGGGATGCTGGCTGTCAGCACCGGTGCGGGTTTCCTTGGCGGTATCATCGCCGGGTTCCTGGCGGGGTATCTGGCACGCGCTATCAGCAACCACGTGACATTACCGCAGAGCATGTCGGCGTTAAAACCGATCTTGATTATTCCGCTATTCGCTACGCTGATTACCGGTCTCATCATGATTTATGTCGTCGGTACGCCGGTTGCGAAAATTCTGACTGGCCTGACGGGCTGGCTGCAGTCCATGGGTACGGCTAATGCGGTCATTTTGGGCGCTATTCTGGGCGGTATGATGTGTACCGATATGGGTGGCCCGGTAAACAAAGTGGCCTATGTGTTCGGTACCACGCTGCTGAGTAGCCAGGTGTATGCGCCAATGGCCGCCGTAATGGCTTCCGGTATGGTGCCTCCGCTGGCGATGGGTCTGGCAACCTTTATTGCCGCTAAGAAATTCACTGCCAGCGAGCGCGAAGGTGGCAAGGCTGCGGTAGTGCTGGGGCTGTGCTTCATCTCCGAAGGGGCCATTCCTTACGCTGCCCGTGACCCGATGCGTGTGCTACCGTGCTGTATCCTGGGGGGCGCGCTGACCGGTGCAATCTCCATGGCGATTGGCGCGAAACTGATGGCGCCGCACGGCGGCCTGTTCGTGCTGCTGATTCCGGGTGCGATTACGCCGGTGTTGGGTTACCTGCTCTCCATCGTGGCGGGTACGGTAGTGGCTGGCGTGCTGTACGCTGTGCTGAAACGTCCGGAAGAGCAACTGGTTAAAGCCTGATAGGGCTGTCAGCCGTCTGAAACGCCGGTCCTGTGACCGGCGTTTTTTACGTTTTTTCCGCTGCACCGGCTAATCGCGGTATGATTTTGCCTTGCTATAGGGGAACAGAAGGAGAACCTTATGCCGCGTCATAATGCCAGTCGTGGAATTTTGGTGCTGGAGTCACCCTGGGAGCTGGACGAGCACGATGCCAATCGTTCATCCGTGGTGCCGTTCATGGAAGGCATTGCCAAAGCTGCCGGTGATACCGAGGTGTATTACGCGAATTTCTACGATAAGAAGAGTTTTCGCACCGCATTACATTGTTTGTGCAAAATCCCGTTCAAAAACATCATTATTTATGTCGCAGCGCACGGTCAGGGGAAAAAACTAGGCGGTACGCATATTCGTGATGTGCTGTTGCCGGTAGGGGAATTATCCCATCATTTCAATATTACCGGTCTGCTACTTGGCGCCTGTTTTGTGGGTGCTCATACTGATCTAATGGAAACCTTCACCAGTGGTAATCACTTGCGGTGGTGTGCCGGATATGCCTCAGAAACCGAATGGCTGACGGGGACCTTGCTCGACTGCGCGATCATCAATCAGATGCTGTCGCTAAAAAAGAGCGCCTTCGCAGAGAGAGAGACTATCGTTGAGAATCTGGCGCTGGCGATTTCTCCCTTCCACGATAAATACGCGATTGGGCGCGATACGCATGGCAAGCCGATGCCACTGCGCGATGCCTTTCAGTGTGTGGTTCAGCCCAGCGGACAAGGCCACAAGCCACGCACGGTATCAGACAAGATATTTCAGCGGGCGGCGCAATTACGACGAGAAGAGGTCGCGTAGTTGCGGATGAGGTGAATAGGTCGTTGTGGATGAATAGGCGGCCAGACGCTGACCGCAACATGGATTCAGGCACCGCTGGCAGGCAACGGCTGCTGTGACTTCAGCCAGGCGATTTCCTGCGCCCAGATATCCGGGTTGATGGTTTCCAGAATCAGCGGAATGCCGTCAAAGCGTGGGTCGCGCATGATATAGCTGAACACGGTTTTGCCGATGTTACCCTCGCCCAAACTGTGATGACGGTCTACCCGACTGTTGAACTCGCTTTTAGCGTCATTCAGGTGCATACCGCGCAAATAGCGAAAACCGACGATGCGTTCCAGTTCAGCAAAGGTGTGTTCGCAGTCGGCGTCAGTGCGTAGATCATAGCCGCCGGCGAATGCATGGCAGGTATCGATGCAGACGCCGACCCGGCTTTTGTCTTCTACCTGACTGATGATTTCCGCCAGATGTTCAAAGCGAAACCCCAGATTGCTGCCCTGACCAGCTGTATTTTCGATCACCGCGGTCACGCCGTTGGTTGCGTCCAGCGCCAGATTGATAGACTGGGCGATGCGGCTCAGGCAGGTGCTTTCGTCTATCTGGCGCAAATGACTGCCGGGATGGAAATTCAGCAACGTCAGCCCCAGTTGCTGGCAACGCGACATCTCATCGATAAATGCCGTCTGGGATTTTTGTAAGGCATCATCGTCCGGATGCCCCAGATTGATCAGGTAACTATCGTGCGGCAGTATCTGCGCCGGTGTGAATTGATATTGCGCACAGGCGGCCTGAAAACGATCAATGATATCCGCCGTTAACGGCGGGGCCTGCCACTGACGCTGATTTTTGGTAAACAGCGCAAATGCCGTGGCGCCAATCTCATGGGCGCGGGCTGCCGCCTGATCCACGCCGCCTGAGGCACTGACGTGGGCTCCGACATACTTCATACTTTTCTCCTTTTTCATGCCTGCGCATTATGACATTACCGCATAGCCAACTGTAGCCTTGTTTCTTTCAGGCGAAAATCAGGCGAAAAGATGCTGTACTGCCAGATTAATCGCCGCGCCGCCTGCTACCAGCCAGATAAACAGAATCGCCGCCAGCAGCAATGGCTTGATTCCTGCCTGTCGTAGCGTGTTCAGCCGTGTCGCCAGCCCCAGAGCTACCATCGCCATGGTCAACAGCACGTTGTCGAGTTGTGTCAGCATGGCGACCCAACCTGCCGGTAACCAGTCCAGCGAGTTGATCCCACACACCATGACAAAGCCCAGCGCAAACCACGGGTAACCCGCGCTGGCGCTTGTGACAGACTGTTGCGCCGGCTGACGCTGCTTTAGCCACAGGCCGAGTAGAAACAGAAATGGTGCCAGCATCATGACTCGCAGCATCTTACCGATGACTGCGGTATTTTCGGTGACCGGGCTGATGGCATGACCAGCGGCGACTACCTGAGCCACTTCATGCACGGTTGATCCAAGATAGACGCCGAAAGTCTGCGGGGTAAATAACCAGCCGCTATACTGGATAAAATGTTGGTACATCCATGGGTAAAGAAACATGGCGGTGGTACCAAACAGGACGACGGTGGATACCGCGACCGCGACTTTATCGGCGGTACTTTTCAGTACCGGGGCGGTGGCCAGTACTGCTGCCGCGCCGCAAATACTGCTGCCTGCGCCAATCAGCAAAGCGGTATGTCCGTCCAGTTGGAACCAGCGCCGCCCCAGCCAATAGGCGAGCAGCAGGGTGGAGGTGAGTGTCAGCAGGTCTATCACCAGACCGGCAGCCCCGATGGTGGTGAGTTGCTGAAAGCTAAGTTTGAAGCCGTACAGGATGATGCCCCAGCGCAGCAGGTAATGCCGGGACCATTGAACACCGGCATCACACCAGGGTTGCAGGTGTGAATAAACGGTATTACCCAGCACCATGCCCACCAGTATCGCCAGCGTCAGGGAGCCTAGCCCCAATCCTGCGATCATCGGCATAGCGGATAGCCGTAATGCGCCCTGAGTCAGCAGGCCGGTCAGGATAATGCCGGTCAGCAGGTAGCCTGCGTTGAATAAGCTGGATAAAGAGAAAAGCCGTTGCACCCTGGGAAAAAATAAAAACATAGCCAGACCTGATTTGAATCGTGAGGTTGAGGGCACAGCCTATGATCAGTACGCTTAAAATAGAAATTGATTATATATTTATAACCTATAGATATTTACGATAAGAGCCCCTATGCATATTACGTTACGTCAACTGGAAGTGTTTACCGAAGTGCTGAAAAGCGGTTCAACGACTCAGGCATCGGTGGTGCTGTCGTTGTCACAATCGGCCGTCAGCGCCGCATTGGCCGATCTTGAAAGCCAATTAGGGGTACAGCTGTTTGACCGCGTCGGTAAACGACTGGTGGTCAATGAACATGGACGTCTGTTGTATCCCAAGGCGCTGGCCTTGCTGGAGCAATCGGTAGAAATCGAGCAGTTATTCCGGCGTGATAACGGTGCGCTGCGTATTTATGCCAGCAGCACTATTGGTAATTACCTGATGCCAGAGATGATTGCCCGCTACCGTCAGGATTTCCCGTCTATTCCACTGGAACTGTATGTGGGCAATACGCAGGATGTGGTGAATGCCGTTTCCGAATTTCGGGTTGATTTGGGGCTGATTGAAGGCCCGTGCCACCATCCCGATCTGATTACTCAGCCGTGGCGGGAAGATGAACTGGTGGTGTTTTGCGCGCCGGGTAATCCGCTGATTGACCATGATTTTACGTTGCCAATGCTGGCGGATGCGCCCTGGATTTTGCGTGAACATGGCTCCGGTACGCGTGAAGTATTGGATCATCTGTTGCTGGCACGTTTACCGCATTTCCGGCTGGTGATGGAACTGGGCAACTCGGAGGCGATTAAGCACGCGGTGCGGCATGGCATCGGTATCAGTTGTCTGTCACGGCACGTCATTGCCGAACAGCTCGCCACCGGCGTATTGGTGGAGTTGCCGGTTCCTTTGCCGCAACTGAGCCGTACGCTGTATCTGGTACATCATCGTCAGAAACATTTATCCGGCGTACTGCAATGTTTTCTGGGGTATTGCCAGAGTGATGGACTCATCTAAACAGGCCGGCAACATCAGTGCAACGCGTGTGGTCTCCTCTCAGAGGAATTTCTTATGATTCAGTGTGAGTTATGAAGGTCTCTTATAATCCGCGCTGTACGCTATTCAGCAGGTAGCGGATTGCCTACAATCCGCCCTCAAATTTTCAAGGGCATGGATTGTAATGGTTCAACACAACACTGACCTCGCCGAACAGCGGGGAACCACACTGCGCCGTGAGTTGAAAGCGCGGCATTTGACAATGATCGCCATTGGCGGTTCGATCGGCACCGGGTTGTTTGTCGCCTCTGGCGCGACGGTGTCGCAGGCAGGGCCAGGCGGCGCACTGCTGTCGTATGCGCTGATTGGCCTGATGGTCTATTTTCTGATGACCAGCCTCGGTGAGCTGGCGGCATTCATGCCGGTATCCGGCTCGTTTTCCACTTATGGTGCGCGCTACGTGGAGGAAGGGTTTGGCTTCGCGTTGGGCTGGAACTACTGGTACAACTGGGCGGTGACTATTGCGGTTGATCTGGTGGCGGCGCAACTGGTAATGGGATACTGGTTCCCATCCGTACCCGGCTGGGTATGGAGTGCGCTGTTTCTGTCGCTGATGTTTTTGCTGAACTACATTTCGGTTAAAGGGTTTGGCGAAGCGGAGTACTGGTTTTCGTTGATTAAGGTGACCACCGTAATTCTGTTTATTGCCGTTGGGGTGCTGATGATTATCGGTATTCTGCGCGGCGGCGAACATGCGGGCTGGCATAACTGGCAGATTGGCGATGCCCCGTTCGCTGGTGGTTTCTCCGCTATGATCGGTGTGGCGATGATTGTCGGCTTCTCGTTTCAGGGCACCGAACTGATTGGTGTGGCGGCAGGGGAATCAAAAGACCCGCAGACCAACATTCCACGTGCGGTGCGTCAGGTATTTTGGCGTATTTTGCTGTTTTATATCTTTGCCATTCTTATCATCAGTCTGTTAGTCCCTTATACCGACCCGAACCTGCTGCGTAATGATGTGAAAGACATCAGCGTTAGTCCGTTCACGCTGGTGTTCGAAAACGCCGGTTTGTTGTCGGCGGCAGCGGTGATGAATGCGGTCATCCTGACTGCTGTGCTGTCAGCAGGGAATTCCGGTATGTACGCGTCCACCCGTATGTTGTTTACGCTGGCACAGGAAGGCAAGGCACCAGCTTGTTTTGGCACCTTGTCTAAAGGTGGGGTGCCGCGTAACGCATTGTATGCCACCACGGTAGTAGCGGGTCTGTGCTTTCTGTCATCAATGTTCGGCAACCAGACGGTGTATATGTGGCTGCTGAATACTTCCGGAATGACCGGGTTTATCGCCTGGTTGGGGATCGCTATCAGCCACTACCGTTTCCGCCGTGGTTACGTCATACAGGGGCATGACCTGAACGCCTTGCCGTACCGTTCCGGTTTCTTCCCGCTGGGACCGATCTTTGCTTTTGTGCTGTGTCTGATTATTACGCTGGGTCAGAACTATCAGGCGTTTTTGGCGGATAAGATTGACTGGTATGCGGTGACGGCAACTTACGTTGGCATTCCGCTGTTTCTGGCTATCTGGCTGGGCTACCGGCTGGTGAAAGGCTCGCGCATGGTAAAATACAGCGAGATGACTTTCCCGGAACATCACCAGTAACCGTTTCGTAAACAAAAAAGCCAGTCGGGTTTACCGGCTGGCTTTTTTTATGGGGTGTTTTTATCAGCACGTATTAAGTATCAGTGCGTATTAAGCCAAAGAGAGGCAATTCAAATACGTGAGTGCACCAGTCGTACGTTGCGGTAGATGGTGAGCAGCATGGTGAGCAGCGCTGCCAGTACCAGCGGTGCGCCGACATAACCGATTTTATCCATCCCTAAATGCAAGCTAACCTGATTGCCCAGTAGTGCGCCGCCGCCGATGCCGAGATTGAACAATCCGGAGAAAATCGACATTGCAACATCGCTGGCATCGGGCGCCAGCGACAACACTTTGGCCTGCATCGCCAGCCCAATCGCCATCATCGCCAGCCCCCACACCAGACACAGCAGTGTCAGGCCGAACGGATAGCTGGACAGCGGCATCAACAGTATCAGACAGCTCAGCAACAGCAACATGGCGGTGACCAGAAACGCGAGGGGGAAGCGCTCGCTGTAGCGGCTGTAAACCATGCTGCCCACAATACCGGCACAACCGAACAACAGCAGAATCAGGGTAGTGAAATTTTCTGGCAGTCTGGCCACCGTCTGGATAAAGGGTTCAATATAGCTGTAGGCGGTGAAATGCGCTGTCACCACTATCACGGTCAGCAGGTAGATGCCGACCAGCGCCGGACGACGGAACAATTTCGGCACGCTGGACAGTGACCCAGCGTGTTCGCTTGGCAACAAGGGCAACAGGCGCGCCAGCAGGATCATGGCCAGTGTGGCGCCGGCAGCGATGGTCATGAAGGTCACGCGCCAGCCAAGGTACTGACCAATGATCCGCCCCAGCGGCAACCCCAGCACCATGGCCAGTGATGATCCGGTGGCGATTAATCCCAGTGCCTGCGCACGTTTGCCGGGCGGTGCCATACGAATCGCCAGCGAGGCGGTAATCGACCAGAATACCGAGTGTGCCAGTGCTACTCCGGCACGGGAAATGACCAGTACGGTAAAGTTCCAGGCGGCGGCAGAGAGTATATGGCTGATGACAAACAGGCTGAACAACCCAATCAGCAACTTTCGGCGCTCAATCCCATTGGTCAGCAACATGCAGATAAGCGAAGCTACTGCTACTATCCAGGCATAAATCGTAATCATCAGGCCAACATCTTCGGTTTTCATCGCAAAGCTGTTGGCAATGTCGCTCAGCAGTCCTACCGGAATAAACTCCGTGGTATTGAAAATAAACGCGGCTACAGCCAGCGTAACCACGCGTAACCAGGCGGTGGAACGTGAGGGGGAAGCGGATTTCATGATCAGATTCCAGTCGGGTATAACCAATTTTGAACAACTTATTGTAGTCAATAGATAATGACAATGCGATGTAGATCACACTTGTGAGCGAGATTTTTTATATCCGAAGTTTTTATCGTCGATGCTTTCATGTCGTAGCGGACAGGAAGCCGATGGAAGCACCCGCCGGTAGATACCGACGGGTTTTAGGAAGGTTAGCGTTTTTGAAAGTAAGTCATAGCCAGCGCCAGCGCCAGCACCAAGCCTTTGATGATATCCATGGCGTAGTAAGGCACGGACAGCATCACCAACCCGTTTTGCAGCACGCCGAGAATGACCGCGCCGACCAATGTTCCCAGCGCGTTGGGCTTGCCTGAACCAGCCAGTGAAAAGCCAATATAGGCGGCAGCCACCGCGTCCATCAGGTATCCGCTGCCGGCATTGACCTGCGAAGAGCCGATGCGGGATGCCAGCAGGATGCCGCCCAGCGCAGCCAGCAGCGCCGAAAGCAAATAGGCCAGCACGCGGTAACGTGCGGTACGGATACCGGCCAGTCTTGCCGCTTCCTGATTGCCGCCAATCGCGTACATGCGCCGACCGTGCTTGGTGAGCGACATATAAAGCTGCACCAGTACCGTGACCACCAGCATGATCACCACAATCACCGGCACCTGTCCCAGCGAGGCGAACATATCGGGAATCACGCCTTCCGCTATGTCGCCGTTCGGCAGCAACATGTTCTGTGTGATGGAGCCGCCATAGCTGTAGGTCATGGCGACGCCCTGAATCACAAACAGGCTGGCCAGTGTTGCCAGCATGTCAGGAATACGCAGTACCACGATCAGAAAGGCGTTAAATAGCCCGACCAGCAGGCTCAGCGCCAGCGTCACAACAATAGCGCTGGTGGTGCCCAGGCCGTGCCAGACGAACAGTGAAATCACCAGTGCGTTAGCCAGCGAGGCGGTTGAGCCTACCGACAGGTCGAACCCGCCTACCGACAGCGAGATGGAAACCGCTATGGCGATCACCGTGACAATAGCGATGGAACGCAGAATGTTGATGATGTTGTTCGGTTCCAGAAAGTTGTCCGACGCTATACCGAACAAGGCGATTAGCGCGACAACGGTAATCAGCATTCCCCACTTATAAAACAGGTCAAACAGGCGATGATGAAAGGGGATCGCCCCGTGAGGGGCGCTGTTGGATGCAATTGGCTGACTCACGCGGGAGTTCCTCCGGTTGAATAAAGTAACAACGTCTCTTCGTCGGCATCGGCACCATTCAGCTCGGCGACGATGCGTCCGTCCCACAGTACGCAGATGCGGTCGCACAGTCCCACTAGTTCGGAGAACTCGCCGGAGGCGTAAATCACGCCTTTACCCTGACGCGCCAGTGAATCAATCAAGGCGAATAGATCTTGTCTGGCTTTAATGTCCACACCTTTGGTGGGTTCATCCAAAATCAATACTTGCGTGTCGCTACGCAGCCATTTGCCGATTGCCACTTTTTGCTGATTGCCGCCAGACAGTCGCCGTAGCTGCTGCTGCGGCCCACTAGTGCGGATAGTCAGGCGCCGTATCAGGGAGTGCGCCCAGGCCAGCGCTTGACCATGTCCGAAAACGCCGTAACGAGAAAAGCTGTCGCTATCGCTGATGCTGAGATTCATGGTGACGGATTCGTCAATAAAGATGCCTTCTTTACGCCGTTCTTCCGGTACTAGCGCGATGCCCTGTTGTACCGCATCGGCTGGCGAAGTCGGTCGCCATGGCCGCCCCTGATAGCGCCCGGAATCAACCCGGCTGCGGGTCGCGCCAAATAGCGCTTTGCACAGCTCGGTCTTGCCCGCGCCGGCAAGACCGGCGATGCCAAGAATTTCGCCTTTATGTAGCCGCAGCGAAATATTGTGCAGCAACGTATCGTCGTGCAGGCCTTCTACCTGCAACAGCATACTGTCATCGTGTTGGGGACGACGCGGCGGAAAAATATCATCCAGCCGGTGACCCAGCATCCGCTCAACAATTTCTCCGCCGCTTAGTCCTTGCATGGGGCCGCTGCTGACGAATTGGCCATCGCGCAGTACGGTCAGCGTATCGCAGATGGCTTTCAGTTCGTGGATGCGGTGCGAAATGAAGACGATGCCGATACCGTCCTGTTGCAGGCGACGAACCACCGCAAATAACCGGGCACTTTCCTCCTGGTCAAGCGGGGCGGTGGGTTCGTCAAGAATCAGGAACCGGCAGCGGTGAGAAAGCGCACGCGCCAGCAGAATTTGCTGTTTTTCCGCCAGCGTGCACTGCGCCAGTCGTTGGCGAACATTGATGCTGACGCCCAACTGTGCCAGCAGCGCCTGGGCCTGTTGATAGAGCGCAGGCCAGTTGAGGATATGGCCGCTTTCCGCTAACTGATCCAGCATGATGTTTTCCGCGACCGACAGCGTAGGCACCAGCGCAGCATCCACTTCTTGCTGCACCAGGTGAATACCATGGCGTTTGGCATCGCGGGGCGAATGAATTGCGACTTTTTCACCATCGAGCAGGATATATCCACTGTAATGATCATAAGAACCAGAAAGAATTGCCATCAGTGTGGATTTTCCCGCACCGTTGGCTCCGGTCAATGCATGGATGGAACCGCCTTCCAGCGTGAAATTCACCTGCCTGAGGGCCGGGAAGCCGGCAAAAGAGATGGAAATGTAGCGCATTTCCAGACGCGAACGCAGGTTTATGGACATAATTGACGACAATGTGTTCTTAACAGCGACAATGACAAGAAGTCGATGTTGAAAAATAGCATATTAATCACAGAATGGAATGCCTGAACGGGTTTCCGAATGCACTGGAAACGAAATGAAAAAGCATAACTTAAGCAAAAACGTTATTAAGACTGGAGTCAGTTATCGCTAACTATGTTTTTTAATATGATTTTTCCATACCGGGTTCTAAACCAATCATTATCCTTCAGACAGGAATGTATCCGTAATGAGTTCAACTGATATCCGGGTCCAGGTGGGACCGGCCAATTATTTTTCTTTCACCGGGGCAATTGAAAAACTGAGCGAGTTTTATCCAGACGAGGTGCTGACGCGTGCGTTCTGGATTCATGGTGAACGTGCTCTGACGGCGGCGCGCCCTTATTTGCCAGATGCCTTTGCCGCACCGGCGGCCCGGTCGGCCAGCTTTTCTGCCCACTGTAGTGAAACTGAAATTGCACGACTGGCGGCAGTGGCCGGAGATGATCGTACCGTGGTGATTGGCGTGGGTGGGGGGGCGGTATTGGATACCGCGAAAGTGGTGGCACGTCGTCTTGGTCTGCCACTGGTGGCGATACCGACCATTGCTGCGACCTGTGCTGCCTGGACGCCGCTTTCTGTCTGGTACAACGATGCCGGGCAGGCGTTGCGGTTCGAGATTTTCCATGACGCGAACCATCTGGTGTTGGTGGAACCGCGCATTCTGCTGGCTGCCCCGGTAGAGTACCTGTTGGCGGGCATTGGCGATACGCTGGCAAAATGGTACGAAGCCATGGTGTTAAGCCCGCAGCCGGAGAGATTGCCACTGACCGTGCGGCTGGGTTTGCAAACGGCGCAGGATAGTCGTGACGTGCTATTGCGTCAAAGTGAATCTGCACTGAAGGCGGCGCACACCGGCACGCTGAATCGGGATTTTCTGGATGTCGTCGACGCGATTATTGCCGGCGGCGGCATGGTGGGTGGGTTGGGCGAGCGCTATACCCGTGTTGCTGCGGCACATGCGGTACACAACGGTTTGACGGTGTTGCCACAAACAGCACATTTTCTACATGGCACCAAAGTGGCATACGGCATTCTGGTGCAATGTGCGCTGTTGGGGCAAACCGAGATGCTGAGTCAGTTGAAAGCGGCGTTTCGGGTGTTCGGGTTGCCGGTGTCGCTAGCGGAACTGGATGTGAATATTGCCGATGAAGCCGCATTGCAGGCGGTAATCGCTCGTACCTTGCAGCCGGGGGAATCTATCCATTATTTACCCGGTACGTTGGACGAAGAATCGCTGCTGGCGGCGTTTCGGTTAGTAGAGCTGGCGAGCGAGTAAGAAAATAATGGGGCGTTGTTAAACCGCCCCGTTATTTATACGTTGGGTAGTGTGACTGCGTAGGGCGGTGTTACTGCAACTTGTCATAGGGAAAGGAATTCCTGATGTAACGTGCGTAATAACGCGCCTTGGCGTTGGACTCCATCAGCTCTTCATAAATCATCCGCGCCACGTTTTTGTACTGATACAGGCTGCCGTTCAGTAATTCTATTTCTAGTATGCTGTTTTCCGAATCATAACCGACAGAAAACAGCTCAGTGGAAGATACACGTTTGCGTTGCAAAACAAATTGCTCCCTGTTCATGGTGGCTATGTAACGATTATGTTACGCGACGGGTGTTTTTTGGTCAATATCGATCCCAAAGGTCGAAAAAATCGTTAGTAAAACAACGAAAAAACGAAAAAAACCTCACCATTTTTCTGTCTAACCTGCACATCGGCAGATGATATTACGGTTACAGAAATCTATCTTTCGGCTAGTCGTGGTCCAGCAGGAGAGATTCCCATTTTGGTGATGATTTCACTGTTAACATCGCACGCCACAATCCGGGATAGCTCGTTTTGAACCATCCCGTCGTGCAGTTTTATCACATTATTAAACAACTTCGCTTAGTTTTCATGCAAGTGCTTTGAATGAAAACGCAGATGATCTTCAATAAAACTGGCGATGAAGTAATAGCTGTGGTCGTATCCCGGCTGAATACGTAGCGTCAGTGGCCATTCCCGGACACGTGCGGCAGTTTTTAGCTGGTCTGGCTGAAGCTGGATATGCAGAAAGTTGTCGCCGTCGCCCTGATCGATCAGTGTCGGCAGCGGTGCGTTACTGTGAGTGAGCAGGTGGCAACTGTCATACTGCAACCATTGTTGTTGGTCATCCCCTAGATAGGCACTGAACGCCTTCTGCCCCCAGGGCACCTGCGTCGGGTTGACGATAGGCGCGAAGGCAGACACCGAGCGAAACCGGCCTGGGTGGCGTAGTGCCAGCATCAGCGCGCCGTGTCCGCCCATTGAATGCCCACTGATGCAAAGGCGATCACTGGCGCTGACGTGTTGGCGCACCAGTGCGGGCAATTCGTCGCTGATATAGTCGAACATGCGAAAGTGACGGTCCCAGGGCGATTGGGTAGCGTTGACATAAAAGCCTGCGCCTTTGCCCAGATCGTACTGCGCATCATCCGGAATTTCATCGCCGCGCGGACTGGTATCCGGCATCACCAGTGCCAGCCCCAGTTCCGCCGCTACCCGCTGCGCGCCGGATTTAAGGGTAAAGTTCTCATCATTGCAGGTCAGGCCCGACAACCAGTACAACACCGGCGCAGGCTCCTCCCCGTTGAGGGGAGGATAAAACACGCTGAACGTCATGTCGCAATTCAGTGCGGTGGAGGCATGGCGATAGCGTCGTTGCCAGCCGCCGAACAATCTGTGTTCTTCCAGTAATTCCAATGACGTCGTCATGGTGTGCAGATTCCTGTCATCAATTGAAATGAACCACGGAACGAATTGATTTGCCTTCGTGCATCAGATCAAATGCCTGATTGATCTGCTCAAGCGGCATGGTGTGAGTGATGAAGTCGCTGAGCTGGAATTCACCGTCCAGATAACGCTGCACGATCCCTGGCAGTTGGCTGCGGCCTTTAACGCCGCCAAAGGCAGAACCACGCCATACGCGCCCTGTTACCAGTTGGAACGGACGGGTGGCGATCTCTTCGCCTGCGCCTGCCACGCCGATAATGACCGACTCGCCCCAGCCTTTGTGACAACACTCCAGCGCGGAACGCATCACATTGACATTACCGATACATTCAAAAGAGAAATCCACGCCGCCATCGGTCATGTCAACGATCACTTCCTGAATCGGCTTAGCATAATCTTTCGGATTAATGAGATCGGTAGCGCCAAGTTTCCGGGCCAGCTCAAACTTGCTGGTATTGATATCGATGCCGATGATGCGACCTGCGCCAGCCATTTTCGCGCCGATAATCGCGGACAGGCCAATACCGCCCAGACCAAACACCGCCACGGTGTCGCCTGCTTTCACCTTGGCGGTATTGGTCACTGCCCCCATGCCGGTAGTGACGCCGCAACCCAGCAGACACACTTCTTCCAGCGGGGCATCTTTGCTGATTTTCGCCAGAGAGATTTCCGCCACAACAGTGCGCTCTGCAAACGTAGACGTACCCATATAGTGGAAAATCGGTTTACCGTCTTTAAAGAAGCGATGGGTACCATCCGGCATCAGACCCTTGCCCTGGGTAGCGCGGATAGCCTGACACAGGTTGGTTTTACCCGAACGGCAGAATTTGCACTCTCCGCACTCCGGGGTATACAGCGGAATGACGTGATCGCCGACAGCAACGCTGGTTACGCCTTCTCCCACGGCTTCTACGATGCCGGCGCCTTCATGGCCGAGGATGACCGGGAAAACGCCTTCCGGATCTTTGCCGGATAAGGTGTAGGCATCGGTATGGCAGACACCACTGGCGAGGATGTGCACCAGAACTTCGCCTTTTTGCGGCGGCATCAGGTCTACTTCTTCAATCGACAACGGTTGATTGGGACCCCAGGCGACAGCGGCACGGGTTTTGATCATTTGCATGGTGAAACTCCTTATTTAGAGTAGTGCTAGTTCAGATGAGTGCAACCGCGGGAATACCCCAGAGGCAGCCAGAGAGAATGCGGCATTGACGTTGAATGCCGGCACGACATGCGATCAGGCGCCGAGTTCAATCATCAGTTTCTTCAGCGCCTCGACGTTTGGGCCAAACGCGTCCCGCCGCCAGATAAGCCAGGTCGTCACCGATGCAATATCAGTTGGGAGTTGATGGGGCTGGACCTGCTGTGCGGCTGGCAACGTCTTCAGTACGCTGTTCGGGACCATCGCCACGCCGTTGCCGCCTGCCACGCCTGCCAGCAGAGCGCTATACGATGGCATGTCGACTATAGCGACAGGTGTGATACCTTGCCCGCGAAACCAGCTCTCCAGTCGCTGACGGTAGCCGCAGCCGGCGGCAAAAGTCAGCAGCGGCAGATGTCGCACCTGTGCCGCCTGGGAAACCGGTGGCAGGCCTGCCGCGGTAATTAGCGCCAACTGTTGTGAAAAAACCTGACAGCTATTGATGGCGTCATGCGTCACCGGGCCGGTAACCAGCGCCGTTGCCAGTTCGCCGGCGTTAACCGCGTCCAGCAGCGCGCCGCAGGTGTCGCTGCGCAGTGATAATTGAACCTTCGGATAGCGGCGGTGGTACAGGGCCAGCAGTTCAGGCAATTCTGTGATCAGCAGGCTTTCTACCGCACCTAGCGCGAACAGACCGGCAGGTTCACTGGTCTGCGCCATTGCCAGCGCTTCATCGCTCAACGCCAGAATCCGTTGGGCATAACACAAAAAATTATGGCCTGCCGGTGAAAGGCGAACCCGTTGGCGCTCACGGATAAATAGATCGGTGCCTAGTTCCTGCTCCAACTGGCGTAACCGGGTAGTCAGGTTGGAGGGGACATGGCCAAGCTGGGCGGCGGCGCGTACCAGTGAGCCGGTTTCCGCCACCAGACAGAACATACGCAGTTGGGTCAGATCCATGTATTCTCTTTTTGTGAATAACTTTACTTAATTTGTTTATTTATATTGAGTGTAACGGTTGTGTCTGACACTGGCAATCGGGTTGTTTGTCAGTTCGTTGGTGTCTGGCAACTCCAGCCCACTTAACCTGAATAAATTCTCAGAGATTTATTTATTTTCAATAACGTAATTGATTGTCATATTTATGTCACTCAGTGGGTTTGGGGTATCAACGCTGAGTGTGTATCGCCGTTTTTTTATTTTTTGTGACATTTTAATTAGCTACATTTTAATAGTATGGCTTTTTTTTATTGCTGAGTAGCGATAAAGTTGGGATTCGGGTTTTGGCATGGAGCCTATACTCTTTTTGTATGACATATGTACGGATGACATTGACAGTCATAACTGACTGATCATTTACCCGTAATACCCTTAATTGCTTCAGGTTACAGGTGTGGTGGCTGTGTTGCTTGGCCCGGTCACTTACCTGTTATAAGTGCCTGGAGTTCCTCTCTGTCGCAATTTACCTGTGTACGAATTATTTAGGGTTAACACCTTATTCACTTCGGCGCCATCGCGTTTTTCGCGCTGTGGATGAATCATTATTCCAATCAAATTAGCTTATCTGGACATCATGATACGAATTTTAAACAATATCACCATCAGAGCCATGCTTTTAATCATACTCACCGGATTTACCTTAATCTGGGGAGGTAGTGCGATTACCACCATTGTGTCTTTAAATAAGGTGGAGTCATTATTGAATACCAATCAAATTGAGAAAAAAAATTACACTATTTTAGCCAATGGCCGTGAAGCTTTTACCCAGTCAATTGCGCTGATTAATCGCAGTACGCTATTTAAACAACGGGGAGATACCGATCAGGTTCAGGTACTGCTGCAAAAAGTGCAGAACAATCTCGATATAACCCGTGCATTGTTGGCAACCTTCCGTGCCTCCAGTCATGAAGGTATTAACGCTACGCAGGCAGGGCAAATTGCTGACTCCTGGGATAAAGCCATTTCCCAGGCATTAGTTCCAATGTTGAATGCCAGCCGCGCTGGTCGTTTTGACGAATACCAGCATTATTATCTGGATATTTATCCCGCATTGGCGCAGGCGTTTGGCAACAATGTGGCCCAGTATGGTGAGACGATACAGATTGATGACTCATTAACGAAAGCCAACCATCTGGCCTCGATCAGCCGAGATGTGCTGAGTGCTGCGTTGATTTTTGGGATAGTGATGTTATTGCTGTGCGATCGTTATCTGGTCAACTATCTGGTTAAACCGGTAGGGGATATCAAACGTCATCTGAGCGCCTTAACGGAAGGGCGCCTTGGTGTGAATTTGCAGGAGTTTGGCCGTAACTGTGTCGGGCAACTGATTCCTTACATTCGCCAAATGCAAAGCAATTTGCGCGATACCGTGAGTGTTATTCGTGATAACTCGGCGGCGTTGCATGTTGGTGCCAGCGAGATTAAAAGCGGCAATGATGATCTGGCCAGCCGCACTGAGGAGCAGGCCGCGGCGCTACAACAGACGGCTGCCAGTATGGAGCAACTGAGTGCTACTGTTATCCATAATGCGGATAACCTGAAACAAGCCAGCCAGTTGGCGCAGGATGCTACCAAGCGGGCTGTTGCCGGTGGTGAAGTTGGGAAGGCACTGGAAGAGATGATGGCTGGAATTTCCAACAGCTCTCGCCAGATCAACGACATTATTACTTTGATTAATGGTATTGCGTTCCAGACCAATATCCTGGCGTTGAATGCGGCGGTGGAGGCGGCGCGAGCAGGTGAAGCCGGTCGCGGTTTTGCCGTCGTAGCAGGCGAAGTACGTAATCTGGCCCAACGCAGCGCTCAGGCCGCCAAAGATATCAGCGCGTTGATCAGTGATTCTGTTCAGCGCGTGGCAGCAGGCTCTGTACAATTGACGCAAGCCAGTTCGGCAATGGGCGACATCATTAATGGCATCATGGGAGTGGATGAGTTGCTCCGTGATATTGCTTCGGCATCGGAAGAACAAAAGCGCGGCATTATGCAGGTAGGGCAGGCAGTAACGGAAATGGACAGCGTGACACAGCAGAATGCATCACTGGTAGAGGAAGCGGCATCGGCGGCGGCATCGTTGGAACTCCAGGCTCAGCAGTTGGCGGATGCTGTCACCGTATTCAATCTGTCGGAAGATGAGAACCGCTACTATTCCACCAGCGGTATACCGCCTGTGTCACGATTGGCATTAGTTTCGCCGTCATTGCGCTGAGCGGCTTCTTACTCATGGTCAGAGGTTTATCGTGAACACGATGGCTGTTTCTCTGACCACATCATCGTAATACCCACCACCTGTATTTTATACAGGTGGTTTTTTCTGGCTGGTACTGGCTAACTCACTATTTTTGTTATTTATTATTTCTGTGCTTTTTACTGTTGCTTGTGTCAAAACGTGTTGTACCAATTACGTCTATTGTGAGAGGTTCTTAACCTGCAATTGAACGGAAATACCAATAGCAACAATCAGCATGGTCTATGAAATGAAAATTACCAATGATATGAAGGAGAAAGCACAACGTTCTGTTGAAGATAGTGATTCTCAATGCTGGTAATTAATAAAATTAAGGCTCGCTTAATTTTTGCAATGTAATCTTTAAATTGAAAATTGTCAGGAGTTCGAATTTTTTCGAACAATAAAATGGACAAATTGCACTGGGTTTTTACTCGCTTAATTGGACATATTTTATACCAAAAAGATAGATGAGGTTGCTAATTTCAACGCCGTCTTTACCGGTTTGACCAGGGATTATTTTGTCACGATGCTAATATAAATAAGCAGTGCTGAACAATACTTTTAATTGCATTCGGTAATCGCTAACGCAGGTGACCATAACCCCATACGTGCTCATCACGCAAAAATAATTCGGAGCCTGCTGTGACCTTCTTGAGAAATATTACTGTCAGAAGAATGATGTTAATTATCCTTGCGCTATTTACCATGGTATGGGGTATTGCTTCCTCGTTTACTTTGTATTCGCTGGGTAATGTCAGTGGCTTATTAAGTGATAATCAGGTTCAGAAAAAAAGTTATTCCATTCTGGTCCGTGGTAATGATCAATATTCCCGTGCAGTAACACGCATGTCGCGTATACCTGAATTTATACAGCAGGGTGACATGGACAATGCGCAAAAAACGCTCGGCTCTGCGGCAGAAGCGCTTAAAAATGCCAAAGAAGCATTGGCACAATTCAGTCAGAGCCGCCAGGTCGGTGTCAACGATGAGCTGATTCGGCAACTGATTTCATCATGGGAACAGATTCTCGGTAATGCGGTAGAACCGATGATGGCAGCGCTAAAAGAAGGGAGAATGGATGCGTTTAAGCAACTTTTCCTGAAACAATATCCGTCGATGAGTGTGGAGTTCGGCGAATTGACGGAAAAATATGCTGCGGCTATCCAGTCCGACAATACCATTGTGAATGTAGAATATTACATCACCTTGAGTAGAAATATCTTGCTGGCTGCATTGTTGATTGGGATTGCCATACTGTTCTTGAGTGATCGCTATATGGTCGCTTATCTGGTGACGCCG